>PMFP01000055.1:0-31156 GCA_003155175.1 Vulcanimicrobiota bacterium | reverse complement strand
GGGGGCCTCTCGACCGTTTGCATAATACCGTACGCTTTGCGGCGGTAGTAACAATGCAGGTCCCGCCGCGGTCGAGAAGTACGCCGAAGTCACGCCCTACGGAGAAGCGCAAGCCTACGTCCGAAACGCCTTCGCGAATCACCAGAGCGGTCGCGCGCGCCGCGCGACCCACCTTTCTCTTTGCGCTCGCGGCCGCCGCGCTGACGGCCCAGACGCCCTCCCCGTCGCCTTCCGCGCCCGCGGCGCCGACGGCCGCCGACGTGATTCGGGCGCACGACGCGGCGATTCGCGCGCGACACGTTCGCGTTCCGCAAACGCTCGTCGTCAGCGGCACCCTCACGGGACTCGGACTGACCGGCACGTTTACGAGTTGGCAAGCCGGAGATCGCGAACGGCGCGACGACGTGCTGGGCGCTCGCGTGCAGCGCGATCTTCGCCTCGGCGGCCGGGAGTACGTTCAGAACGCCGACGGCGACGTGCGCGAGCTGCGCGGCCTTCTGATGCGCGACGCGCACACCGAGGACCTGATCGACTCCGACCTGCTGGCAAAAAATCTGCAGTTCGTGTCGCTCGCCGGCCGGACGACGCTCGATACGGGCCGTGACGTCTGGCAACTGCGCGTGTCGCCGCCCGGCGGCGAGACGTTCCTGGTGTCGTTCGATGCGTCCACGTGGATGATCGACGAGGAAGCGTACGTCGAGGGCGATTCGTCGCAGAAGATCGATTACGACGATTATCGCGTCGTGAACGGGGCGCTGATTCCGTTCGTCGTCACGGAATCATCGGGCGACCGGCAATACGACGTGGTCTCGCGCGTGACGCACGTCTCGGTCGACGCTCCGGTCGCCGCCGACATCTTCGCGCCGCTCGCCGGCCCAACCGTGCAACTCGCCGCGCCGGTGACGGTGAGTTTGCGCGAGCACGCCGGATTGCTGTTCGTGCCCGTGTCCATTCACGGCCACCCGTTTACGTTTCTGCTCGACACGGGATCGCAGAGCGTGGTTTTGGATGCCAAGACGGCCGATACGCTGGGCATCGTTCCGCAAGGACGGCTCGAGGTGCGCGGCGCGCGCCGGGTCGCCGCCCTCGGCGTCGTCAATCTCGACGGCATAGACGTCGGCGCCGCGCATCTGCCGCTCAAGGTCGCGACGGTCGTCAATTTGGGCGGCATTGCCGACAGCGAGATTCCGATCGACGGGATTCTCGGCTATCCATTTTTCGCCGCGGCCGAAGTACGCATCGATCCGGACAAACTCTTGATGACGATCGGTAAGCCGGGATCGCTGCCGCCGGTGGGTAAAGCGCTGGAGGTCGAGACGGATCGCTCGCTTCCCGAGATCGAAGCGCGGGTCAACGGCGTGGACGGCCGATTCGTCGTCGATACCGGGAACGCGTACGATCTGCTCGTCTTCGGACCGTTCTCGGACGAGCATCCGGGGCTCGTTCAGTACGCGGGCGGCGGCCAGGTCGCCAATCGCGGCGTCGGCGGATCGAATTCCGCGGTCAGCGCGATCGTTCCCGAACTCGACATCGGGCCGTTCAAGATGTTCAACCGTTACACGAACGTCATTTTGGCCAGCGCGGGCGCGTTTGCCGATCGCAACGACGCGGGAAACATCGGGCACGGCGTGCTCGGCAACTTCGTGCTCACGCTCGACCTTTCCAACGCGCAGATCTATCTCGACCGCGCCCGCGATTTCGACGACGGCCGGTACCGCCCGATCTACGAAAGCGCCCCCCCAGGGCCCTAAGACTGCCCGAAAGCAAAGCCTCAGGGAGCGGCAAGGGCAATCGTTTCTTAGCTAACGCGACACGACTCGTTCATGCGACGTGCTTAGCATCGTGTCATGACGACGACGATGCAACCGCTCGCAACGAGCATTCTCACCGCTCCCCTCGCCGCGATCGATCGCCGCGCGCTTTCGCAGGCGTGGTATTCCGCGCTGCACGTCCAGGCGCGAGCCTCGAAGCCGAAGAGTGCGGCTCGTCCGGTATCGCCGTCCGGATCGGGTCGTCGAACCGATCGGATCGCCGGGACGGATTCTCATGGAGCCCCACCCGCCAACGGAGCATCTTCATCTGCGTTACCGGCAAGACGAGAGGCCGTGCCCCCCGCCGGAGGGCCGGAGCGCCGCGCGCCGCGCTCGCCACTTGCACGCCGCATCGAAAGCGCGTTTCTCGATCCGCGCGTTTGCCTTCACCGCGCGACCTTTAGCGTCGGCGATTCCGCAGGCTCTCGCGTCCACGTGACGCTGCAAAGCGCGGGCGGGCGCGTTCGCCTGGTGGCGCTGTGTCATCCGTCGGCGCGCGCTCGCGTCGCCCGCGCTTTGGCGCAAGCGCGCTACGCGCTGGGCGCGCGGGGCGTCGTGCTCGAGCACGCCCGGATTGGAGAATCTGCGTGTTGATCGATCCCGCACTCTCCGATGCGCTCGACCGTATCGCGCAACGCGGGGCCGACGTCATGCGGGCCTACACGCCCGGCGCCGTCCCGGCCTTCGACGACGTCGCGACCGCCGCATCGGGATCTCGTCCCGCGCTCGATCCGCTGTCGGTCGCGCCACCCGAAAACGCGTACTTTATCGTTTCCGATCCGGCGGGCGAACGGCGCTACACGCGCGATGGGTCCTTTGCGCTACGCGGCGACCGGCTCGTTGCCGATGGAGATGCTCCCGTCNNTCGAAGCCGACGGCACGCTCGTCTATGCGCGCGATGCGATCGATCCGCAGTCCGGCGCACGCGAAACCCAGCGCGTCGTTGCCGGCCGCCTCGCACTCGCGCGCTTTCCCGCCGCCACGCGTCTGACGCCCGGGGGGCCGTCGAGCCTCTCGGCTCCCTCGGACGTGCTGCCGCATCTCGGACGCCCGGGTGACGGCACGTTTCGCGCCGTCGAGCCGATGCGGCGAGAGCGCAGTCGCGTCGACCTCGACGCAAGCCTGACGCATCTACAAGATGCGTATCTCGCCTTCGACGCGTTGCAAGCGGCGCATCGCGCGCAAGGTTCGGTGAAGAAGACGTCCATGGATCTGCTCAAGTGAAGGTGCTCGCGTTCGGCGACGAAGCGCTGACGCTTGGCGGGAGGCGATTGCGTCCCGGGCGCTTTCTCTCGCGGTCGGCGTTGCCGGTCGCGGCGGCGCGCGTCGTCGCCAGCGGCGTGCGCGAAACGCTGGGCTCGCTGCTTTCCGCGCCGGTGGCTTTGCGTCTCTTCGAGCCGTGCCTGCCGTCGGACGAAGGGTGGTCGGCGATCTCGCGCTCGGCATTCGTTTGGCGCGTTCGCGGCAATGCGAACGATGGGGCGATCGTGCTTCGCAGCAAGGATGCGCGAACGCTTGCCTGTGCCGCATTCGGCGAGACGGACCGGCCTGAGGCGCCGGTCGAGCCGGCGTTCTCACCGCTCGAATCGGAAGTGCTGCGGCGCGTCGTCCTGGCCATCGCCGGAAATCTTCAAAGCGTCTGCGGCCCGTGGGATCGCTCGTCCGTCACGCCGGAACCGTGCGCAAGCGTCGTAGGTTTTGCGACGTACTTCGAACTCCAGCTCGAACGGCCGGCCGAGGTTCGCATCGGCATCGCGCTTGCGCGCGAACCCGAATCGCCGCCCGCCAAGAAGATTTCTCCGCACGCGGTCCTCGACGTCTCGCTCGCGACGAGCGTGATCGCCGAAAGCGCGCGCATCGACGCGCGGCGCTTGACGCGCCTGCGGCCCGGCGACCTCCTCACGCTCGACCTCGTGGGAGACACGTTCCGGGGCCACCTCGTCGCGGGCTCGCAGCGGTTGGCGTCGGGCGAAATCGGCGCTCGCGACGGGCGCTACGCGTTGCGCGTGACGGGAAGCCGGCGGTTCCCGTGACACCCGGCGATGCGGACGCCGAAGCGGCCGGTTTGGGCATCCTGATGGACGTTCCGCTGGAAGTGCGCGCCGAGCTTGGCTCGTGCACGATGCCGATCAAAGAGATTCTCGAGCTCGGAGAAGGCTCGGTCGTCGAACTCGGGCGAGCCGTAGCCGAGCCGCTCGACCTCCTCGTCAACGATACGGTCGTGGCGCGCGGCGAAATCGTCGCCGTCGACGATACGTTGGCGATCCGCATCACCGCTCTGGTTCTTCGCGCCCCCGGTTAGCGGCATGGANNCGGACTCACGCTCCTGGGAATCGTTCCGTTCTTGCTCGTAATGTGCACCTCGTTCGTACGTATTGCGGTCGTCTTGTCGCTGGTGCGTTCGGCGATCGGCGCGTCGGCGCTGCCTCCGAACGCGGTCGTCACGGGCATCTCGCTGGTGTTGACCTTCGTCGTGATGTCTCCAACGCTCGAGCGCATCGATGCCCAAGCGCTGCGGCCGTATTCCGCCGGAAAGATTACGCCGTCGCAGGCACTGGAGCGGGCGGGCGAGCCGCTACGGTCGTTCATGCTCAGGCAGACGCGCGCGACCGACGTCGATCTGTTCCGGCGCGTCGCGCATGCGGCGCCGTCGCGCACCGTGCCGTTTTCCGTGCTGGTTCCCGCATTTGTCGTCGGCGAACTGCGGAACGCTTTTGCCATCGGCTTTGCGATCTATCTGCCTTTCGTCGCCATCGATCTGTCGGTGGCGGCCATGCTGATGGGCTTGGGCATGGTCATGCTGAGCCCGCCGGTAGTCTCGCTGCCGGTCAAACTGCTGCTGTTCGTCATGGTAGACGGCTGGGCGCTCGTCTGCGGAGGCGTCGCGGGCAGCTTTCGATAACATTCGCCCGATGCGTATCGCCGAAGCGCTCGCTACCCAGCGGCCGTTCTTTTCCTTCGAATTCTTTCCGCCCAAGGACGAGGTTGGCTCCCGCCGCTTGTTCGAGACGATCGAAGCTCTGGTTCCGCTACGACCGGCTTTCGTGTCGATCACCTATGGCGCCGGCGGTTCGACGCGAACGCGTACGGTCGAGCTCGCCAAACAGATTCAGAACGAGATCGGCCTCACGGTCATGGCGCATGCGACCTGCATGGGCGCGACCCGTGCGGAGCTCCGGGATCTCTTCGACGAACTTGCGCGCGCAGGCGTCCAGAACGTCTTAGCGCTGCGCGGGGACCCTCCAAAAGACGGGACGCCTGCGCTCGCGCCGGGCGGCTTCGCGCACGCGGACGAACTGATCGCGATGATTGCGAGCGCCTACGATTTCAGCATCGGGGCGGCGTGCCATCCCGAGAAACATCTCGAAGCTCCCTCGATGAACGCCGACATCGAGAATTGCAAACGCAAGGTTGACGCCGGCGCCGAGTTTCTCGTCAGCCAGCTGTTTTTCGACAACGATGCGTTTTTCGCGTTCGTCGAGCGCGCGCGGCAAGCCGGCATCGGCGTCCCGATCCTGCCGGGCGTTATGCCGATCACGAACTACGAACAGATCGAACGCTTTACGGCGATGTGCGGAGCGAGTATACCGGCGAAGCTGCGCGTGGAGCTGGACGCGCGGCGCGGCGATCTGATGGCGGTGGAGAATCTCGGCGTTGCCTACGCGTCGATGCAGTCCATCGACCTGTTGCGGCGCGGCGCGCCCGGCATCCACTTTTACACGCTCAACAAGTCGCCCGCGACGCGGGCGATCGTGTCGTCTCTTTTAGCCTCGAGTGCGTGGCAGCCCGTTACGGCGACGCACTTGGATTGATCTCGTGCGGATAGAACTGATCGCCGTGCAGGAAACACGGCGAGGCCTGGAAGTGCTCGTCTAAGGCTCCCGGCGAGATTCCCATCGGCATGGCGTCGGCCCCCATATCGGGAGGCACGCCGAACGAGCGAGCGATGACGTCGCGCAGCGTGGAGCCGCCGAACGGGCGGTCGAGGCGGACGCTGGGCGCTTTCTGGAACCAGAAGTTGTGCTGGTCGTCGCGATAGACCCAGCCGACCGGTTCGAGTCCGGCGTATTGCGTGCCGGTCCCCATCGTGTTCTTGGACGAAAAGCCGCTGATCGCGTTCATGTCGAGAACCGTGCGCGGCTGCGCGATGCCGTTGACCTCGGTCGTTCCGATGACGGCGCCGATGAGGAGCGAGCCGCCCGCTCCGGGCTGGCCGCAAGCCGCGCCGGGGGTGGGGACGTCGGCAAGATCCGCGGAGGCGGCGGACGGGATGACGGCCACGCACAGGGCCGCCGCGAGCAGAAACCGCGAAAAAAGCGATCGTAGCATTACGGTGCTCGTATTCGCCAAGCGCCGTCGCGACCCGTTCGCCCGGCGGNNCGTTCGACGGACTATTGCGCGAGACGCTGGTCGTCACGGCGCTGCTCGCCCTTCCGGTCCTGGCGCTATCGGCTGCGGTCGGCACGGTCGTTGCGATCGTACAAGCCGCAACGCAGGTTCAAGAGCAGACGCTCACGCTGCTTCCGAAATTGCTTGCCGTCGGTTTCGTGGCTGCCGTTCTGGGAAGCACCGCGATGCATGCCTGCGCCGGCCTCTTCGCCGACGCGGTACACGCGATTCCCGCATTCGTCTCCGCGCCGTGACGGCGACGACGCTCTTGGTCCTGGCGCGCTGCGCGGGCTTTGCGTTTCGCGCGCCCGGCTTTTCGCATCCGAGCGTTCCACCTCCGTTGCGAGCGGGCCTCGCGCTGCTTCTCGCACTTGCGATCGCGCCCGGCGTGCGCGGGGCGTACTTCGGCGCATCCGGCTTGCCGTTCGTCGCCGCGCTCGCGCGCGAAGTCGTCTTGGGGAGCGGCATCGGTATCGCCGCCTCGTTGCTTTACGATGCGGCGTACGCCGGCGGCCGCGTCATCGACGACTACGTCGGCGTGCGCGCCGTCGCGCCCAACGTCCAACTGGTCGCGCCGAGCGGATACGGGCGCCTTTGGTCGCTCGCGTTTACGGCCGGCTTCTTTCTGCTCGGCGCGTACCGCTATACGATCCTCGGCTTCGCCCGCTCGTTCGACGCGATTCCGGCGGGAGGCGTTTTCGCGGACTACGGCTGGCTGCCGTTTGCGATGCGCTACGCGAGTGCGATCGTTGCGACGGGTGCCGAGATCGCGGCGCCTTCCGTCGCCCTGGCCTTCGTCGTGCAGGCCGGGCTCGGTGCGCTCGCGCGAACGATCCCGCGTTTTAGCAGCTTCACGCTGTCCTTTCCCCTCGTCTTCGGCGCCGCTCTCGTCGCGACGGCGCTCGCGCTCCCGGAGCTCGTCGCGCGCGCGCAACACCCCGTCATGTTTCTGCCGGGATTGGCGCCGTGAGCGATAGCGGAGAGAAGGGCTTCGAGCCGACGCCCTCGCGCGTCGAAAAGGCCAAGCGCGAAGGCGATACGCCGCGGGCCGGCGAGTTCGGCGCGAACGCCGGGTTCTTGGCGGCGGTTACGTGCACGATCGCGATCGCGCCATGGTTTGGAAACGTCGCGAGCGACGCCGTCGCGCGCGCCGCGCGCGGCGACGCCGCGAGTCGCGGGCCGCTGTGGATGCTGCTCGCTGCCGCCGCGCCGGGCGCGTGTGCTGCGGCGTTCGGGGCCGCCGCCGGCCTGCTGCAGAGCGGCGGTCCGCGCCTCGTGCCCGTCGCGGTCAAGTTCGATCGCTTGAACCCGATCGAAGGCGCGAAGCGAACGTTGTCGCGCGAAAGTGCGGCCCACGGACTGCGCGCGATCGCCGCGTTCGTGCTGAGCGCGCTGGTTCTCGCGCCGGCCGTTGCGAACGTGCTGGGCACGTCCGTCGCCGGAGGACTTGAATCCTCGGCGGCGGCGGCCTGGACCGGCGCGCAGCGCGTCTGCTTGAGCGCCTGCGCGGTCGGTCTGGCCTTTTCGTTGCTCGAGCTCGCGCAGGCCCGCCGTGCGTGGTTGAGGCGCCTGCGCATGAGTTTTTCCGAGCTCAAGCGCGAGAGCAAAGAACAGGACGGCGACCCGCAGGCGCGAGGGCGCCGCCGCACGCTGCATCGCGACTTCGTGCGCGGCGCGATCGTCAACGTAAAGAAAGCCGCCTTCGTCGTCGTGAACCCGACGCACGTGGCGGTCGCGCTCGATTACCGGCCTCCCGAGGTGCCGGTGCCGTGCGTCTTGGTGCGCGCCGAAGGTGCGGGGGCGCTGCGCGTTCGCCGTCTTGCCGCCGAGCACGGCGTGCCGGTGATCGAAGACGTAGCGCTGGCTCGCGCGCTCTATTTCGAATCCCGCGCCGGCGACGTCATCCCGCACGCGCACTACGTTGCGGTCGCGGCGGTCGTCTCCGCGCTGATGCGCACCGGCGATTTGCCGGAGGCGCGCTGATGCCGCGCGCTCACCCCTACGTCTTCGCCGCGCTGCTCTTGGCCGTAGTCGCGATCCTCATCGTGCCGCTCCCGCCGTGGCTTTTGGACGTGCTGCTCGCGGTCAACATCTTCGGCTCCGCGCTCGTGCTGTTGCTGTCGGTGACGGTCGAGGATCCGCTGGAGTTCTCGGCGTTCGCACCCGCGCTGCTCCTCGCGACGCTCTTTCGCCTCTCGCTCGACGTGTCGGCGACCCGGCTCATCCTCACGCAGGGAGCGACGCCCGGGGCGGCCGGCGCGCTCATTCCCGCCTTCGGCGAATTCGTCGTGCACGGAAATCTCGTCGTCGGCCTGATCGTCTTCGTGATTCTCGTGACGATTCAATTCGTGGTGATCGCGAGCGGCTCGCAGCGCGTGGCCGAGGTTGCCGCGCGTTTTACGCTCGACGCGATGCCGGGAAAGCAAATGGCCATCGACGCCGACGTTCACGCCGGCGCGCTCGACATCGACGGTGCGCGGCTCAAACGCGAGACCGTTCAGCGCGAAGCCGACTTTTACGGAGCCATGGACGGGGCGGGCAAGTTCGTCAAGGGCGATGCCGTCGCGGCCCTGGTGATCGTCGCGCTCAACCTCGCCGGCGGAATTGCGGTCGGCGTGTTCTATCACGGCCTCTCGCCGATGGACGCCGTGAATACCTTCGCGCTGCTTTCGATCGGCAACGCGCTGGTCACGACGCTACCCGCTTTTCTCATCTCCATCGCGATGGGAATGATGGTCACGCGCGTTGCCAGCGACGGCGCTCTCGGAACCGATCTGGCCGCGCAACTATTCGGCCGGCCGGAAGTCTTGCGAAGCGCGGGCGGGCTCCTGATCGCACTCGCTTTCGTGCCCGCCCTCCCCGCGCCGGTCTTTCTTTCGCTGGGTACGTGCGCGTTCGCGCTGGGTCAGGCGGCGCACCGCCGGCGCATGCGGTACGCTTCCGGGCAGCGGGCCGCTGCAGCGCGGGCCAAACGCCAGGCCATGCGGCGCCCCGAGCTGGCCTTGGGCTTGGTCGGCGTCGACGCGATCTCGATAGACGTCGGCTTGGATCTCGCGCCGCTGCTCGCCGCGCCGCTCGCCGACACGCTGCTCGATCGCGTCGGTGAAGTCCGGCGTGCGCTCGCGACCGAGATCGGCGTCGTGCTCCCCGGGGTTCGCTTGCGCGACGACTTGAGCCGCGATCCGCAGACCTACGCCGTACGGGTTCGCGATCGGATTGCCGGCGAAGGGCGCCTGGAACTCGAGCGTCTCTGCGCAGTAGCCGAAGAACGCGTCGTGAGCGCGCTCGGCGCGCGCGTCGTCCGCGAACCGGTCTACGGCCTGCCGGCGGTTTGGATCGCGCCGTCGCAGCGCGATCGTGCGACCGATGCGGGCGCGTTGGTCTTTGATCCCATTTCGGTGATCGGATCGCATTTGGCGGAGATCGCGCGCACGCACGCGGCGGAGTTAATCGGCCGTCAGGAAGTGCATACGCTGCTCGAACATCTGCGCACTCGATTTCCGTCGCTCGTCAAAGACGTCGGAACCGACGCCCTCCCGATGGGCGCCGTGCACCGAGCGTTTCAGCTGCTGCTTCGGGAGCGCGTCTGGCCGCGCGATCCCGTGGTCCTGCTCGAGGCGATGCTCGAGACGGGCTCGCGGGATCCGCGCGAGCTCGCCGAAGCGGGGCGGCGCGCCGCCGTCTGCGACCAGCTGCGGCGTCGAGGACTCGAACGCTTGGAACCGCTGGTTCTCGATGCCGACCTGGATCGGCCCGGCGAAGCGCTCGACCCCGTCTTGGCGCTGGCGATTCGCGACCGCATCGCTGCGTTTGCAAGCCGGGCCGGACGCGATCGCCCGTGCGTCGTCTGCAGCGCGGCCATGCGTCCGGTCCTCGCCGAGCTGCTGCACCGCTCGGGCGTGGACGTCGAGGTCTTCGCGTACCACGAGCTTCCGCCCGAGCTTCCCTTGCAGCCGCTGGAGATTCTCACCCCGGAGCTCTTGGCCGTTCCGGCGTTGGCTCCGGCCGGCTGACGAACGCGCGTTGACGCAGCTCGGCGCTTCCTTGGCAGGGTGGCCCTACAAGGCGCCTCTTCTCGTTGACAGTACGGGGCAGGCTTGATACCGTTGCAAGGTTAATCTCGACGGCCCGGCAGTTCTGCCAGGGCCGCTCGCGTGTGCTAGGCCCCCCGGACGTACATGAACTGGAATAACCTTAAGACGCCCCTGAAGGCGCTCGTGCTCATCGCTGTGGTCGCGTTGTCGGCCTGGGCTGCGTTTCCCGTCTCGGAGAAGATCCATCTCGGTCTCGACTTGTCGGGCGGATCGCGGTTGCTCTTGCAGCTCTATCCGACGCAAGACGTCCCGCAGATCACCTCGCAGATCCAGGAGCAGACGATCGAGGTCATCCAGCGCCGCATCAACGGCCTGGGCGTGGCCGAGCCGACGATCAGCAAAGTCGGCAGCGATCGCATCCTCGTCGAGCTCCCGAACGTGCGCGACCCGGAGCAGGCCGAAGCCGTCCTCAAGCAGGTCGCGGTGCTCGAATTTAAGATCGTTCCGACCGACGTGGCGCAGAAAGCCGAGGGGGCGCTCGCCGTCCTGAGCGCTCCAGGCGCGACGGCCAAGCAGAAGGCTGCGGCGGAAGCCTACGTGGCGGGCGCGGCGTACGCGGCCAGCGGGCCAGTCGTCTATTCGGGCAAGGA
This sequence comes from Vulcanimicrobiota bacterium, assembly GCA_003155175.1. GTDB lineage: Bacteria > Vulcanimicrobiota > Vulcanimicrobiia > Vulcanimicrobiales > Vulcanimicrobiaceae > Hemerobacter > Hemerobacter limicola. Next base: position 20,272 of record PMFP01000055.1, on the reverse strand, counting down.
TCTCAAGAGCGCGCAGTCCGCGATCCAGCAAACGGGCGGCGGTTCGGTCGTCGAGTTTGCGACCAAGGACCCGGCGAAGTTTGGGAAGATCACCACCGCCAACGTGGGGAATCTGCTCGGCATCTTCTTGGACAAGCGTTACATCTCGGCCCCGCGGATCAACAGCCCGATTTACGACAGCGGACAGATCGAAGGCAACTTCACGCAAGAGCAGACGATCACGCTGGCCAACGAGCTCGACGCCGGCGCGCTGCCGGCTCAGATCAAGATCATCGAAAACGAGAACATCGGACCCACGCTGGGCAAGATCGACCTCGTTCAGTCGCTCCGGGCCTCCATGCTCGGCCTGGGACTCGTGCTGATCTTCATGGCGCTGGTCTATCGTCTGCCGGGCGTGCTCGCCGACGTCGCCTTGGCTATCTACGTCCTCGTGATGCTCGCCATTCTCGCCGTCTCGCACGCGACGCTCACGCTGCCCGGCATCGCCGGCTTCGTGCTCTCGATCGGCATGGCGGTTGATGCGAACGTGCTGATCTTCGAGCGCATAAAAGAAGAGCTCTGGAACGGCAAGACGCTGCGCGCCGCCGTTCGCACCGGTTTCACGCGCGCGTTCTCGGCCGTCTTCGACAGCCACTTCACGACCATCGTCGGGGCCGGCGTGCTCTTCATGCTCGGCACGGGAACCGTGCAGGGCTTTGCGTTCACGCTGTTCTGGGGAACCGTCGTCTCGTTGTTTACCGCGGTCTTCGTCACCCGCTTCCTGGTCGATCTCTTCGTCGACAACAACCTCTTGACGGCGCCGGAGTTCTACGGCGTCAAGAGCGACGACGTCGGCATCTTTGCGAAGTCCGGAGCGTAGCGCGCCATGTGGTTTCGTAAGTTAGACTGGAATATCGTCGGCTGGTTCCGCACCGTCTCGACGATCTCGTACTTGATCATCGCCCTGGGCGTTGCCGCGATGATCTATCACGGATTCCAGGGCGGCCAAGGCTTCCAACCCTCGCACATGTTGCGTCTCGGACTCTCGTTCACCGGCGGAACCGACATCAGCGTGCAGTTCCAGCAGCCCGCCTCGACCGAACAAGTCAAGAATGCGATCGCGACCGTCGGCGTGACCGACGCGCGCATCACGACGACCGGAGATACGGGCAAAGGCTTCGACATCCAAACCCAGACGCCGTTCGCCAACGAATCGGCGCAGATTTGGGACGCGCTGGGTAAGGTCGGTCCGGTGGACCGCGCGGCCTCGCAGATTACTTCGGTCGGCCCGTCGCTCGGTGGCGAATACTTGCGCAACGCGCTGCTCGCGCTCGTCATCGCGCTCGGCATCCAGTTTCTCTACATCGCGTTCCGCTTCGGCTGGAATTACATCTTCGGCCTGGTAACGGTCCTCGCACTCGTTCGCGATGCCGCGATGATGATCGGCATCTACGCGCTCGCCGACCGTCGCGCCGACGATGCGTTCCTGGCCGCGGTCTTGACGGTCATCGGCTACTCCGTTATGGATACGATCGTCATTCTCGATCGAATCCGCGAGAACACCAAGCTGATGGCGGGCCAGCCCTACGACACGATCGTCAACGAATCCATCAAACAGACGATGACGCGCTCGTTCAACACGCTTGCGACGGTGGTGATCACGCTGGTCGCCCTCTTAGCGCTGGGCGGAGCGAGCCTGAAGAACTTCGCATTCGCGCTGCTCGTCGGCATCTGCTCGGGCGGCTATCATTCGATCTTCTTCTCGGCGCCGCTGGTGGCGGTGTTCCGCAAGCGTCAAATCGAAGCCGCGGCCAATCGCCGTCGCGCGAGCCTGGCGACCGCCGAAGCGAGTGCGGGAACGCGCGCCCGTCCGGACGCGAAATCGCCGGCCGGCGTGCCGCGCGAAGACATCGTGGCCGCTCGCCGCGAGCGGCGCCAAAAAGCGAAAGAAGTCCGCCAGCCGCAGGCCGCGCCGGTTCGTTATCGCCGCAAGCGCGAGGATGCGACGACCGCCGTCGCCGAGCTGCCGGACGAGACGACGCGCCTGACCGGGGAGGCGGAGATCGATCCGCTCGACGCGCAGACGTCGGGTCTGCACGAGGCCGCGTACGAACAAGGTCACGAAGAGATCTCGCTCAACCTTGAAGGCTTCGAGCCGGAAGAGACGCAAGCGCCCGAACATGGGCGGCCGGACTCCATCGAGCAGCACTAACAAACCGCTCCCGCGTCCGACCAAATCGGAGGCGGCCTTCGAACGCGCGCTCGCCGCGCTGAACGCACCCTCCGATCCCGCCGCTCCGCAGGCTCGCTCGATTCCCGTCTCCGAACCCGGCTCCGATCGCGACGCGTTCGTCTCGCGAGCGTTCGCGCAGAGCGAGCGTTATCTAGAGCGCGACCCGTTCGCTTCGATCGGCCGCGCGACGCAGTTCTTCTCCAAGGTCGTCGGCGTGACGTTCGAGGGGCGCCAAGACACGATCGCCGGATTGCGCGACGGCAGCGAGCTCGAGCTGGTCCGCGAGCCCGCGAACGCCTACGATCCGAATGCCGTCGCCGTGCGCTTCGGCAACCTGCAACTCGGCTACATCCGGAAGGAAATCGCTAAGCATCTGGCGCCGCTCATCGACGCCGGCGCGCGCTATCGCGCGCGCGTCTCGACGTTGACCGGGGGGCCCGCCGCGGGCGATCCGTCGCGGAGCCGCGGCGTGAATCTCGACATTACGCTCGATTCGGCGGCGTCGGTCGCGCGGCGTGGTCTCGAAGCGGGCGCGCTGCGCGCCGAATGGTCCGGAGACGCGGACCGCATTCGCGAGGCGCTGATCGGCCGGCACGAGCCGCACGATGCGCAGCGCGACGTGCTCGCGCGCGTCGAAGCCGGACGCAACACGCTCGCGGTGCTCGCGACCGGACGCGGCAAGTCGTTTTGCTTTCAATATCCGGCCGCGCTTCGTGCGCTGGCAGGCTCGGGAAAAACGCTGGTCGTCTACCCGCTGCGCGCGCTCACCAACGATCAGTACGAGAGCCTCTCGCGACGGCTCGAAACGTTCGGTCTGCGGATCTACCGCGCCAACGGTTCGATTCCGGCCGACGAGCGCGCCGAGCTGTTCGAAGCGCTCGCGGAGGGCGCGTGGGACGTGATCCTGGCGACCCCGGAGTTTCTCGCCTTTCATCGGGACCGGTTTACCGGCGCCAGCGTTCCGGCGATGGTCGTCGTAGACGAGGCGCACCACGTGCACGGTTCGACGCATCGCTCCGCCTACGGAGCGCTCGGCGAAACGATCGCCTCGCTGGGTGCGCCGCAAATTCTCGCGCTCACGGCGACGGCGGGCGACGCCGCGTTCGACGCGATTCTCAAGAACCTCGCGATCGACGCATGGGTGATCGATCCGACGGTGCGCGAAAACCTGGCGGTCGTGGACGCGCGCGGCACGACGGATCGCGCGCGCTACCTCATCGACCTGTTCGCCGATCCGCAAGCCAAGGGGATCGTCTACACGATGTCCCGCAGCGAGGCGACCAAGGTGGCGGAGAAGTTGCGCGCCGCCTACGGCAACGAGGTAATGTTCTACCACGCCGGGATGCCCACGCCCGAGCGCCACGAAGTCGAGCGGCTCTTTCGCGACGGCGGGTTGCGCATCGTCATCGCGACCTCGGCGTTCGGCGAAGGCATCGACTTACCCGACGTGCGCTACGTCGTGCTCTACCACTTGAACTTCAACTTCACGGAGTTCAATCAGCAAGCGGGTCGCGCCGGTCGCGACGGCGCACCGGCGCAAATCCATCTACTCTTCGGCGAAGCCGACCGGCGCATCAACGAGTTCTTGATCGAGCGCGGCGCGCCGTCGCTGCAGCTGCTTCGCGAGCTCTATCGCGAGATCCGTAGACTGGCTCACGGCGGCCCGTTGCGCATGACGTTCGCCGACATCGCGCGCACGCTGGATCTCGACAAGGCCGACGAGCGCACCGTCGCGGTCGCTCTGCGAATGTTCGAAGACGAGGGACTCGTCGAGATCGCGCAGGACGACGACGGACGCTTCGTACGCTTTCTCGAGGCGCCGGGCAAGATCGACCTGACCAAGAACGAGCGCTACGCCGAAGGCGAAGCCGAGCGCGAGAACTTCAAGACGTTTTGCGATCTCGCCCTCACGGCCAAAGCGGAGGATCTCGAGCGCATCATCAACCGCCCGATCTATCCCGACGGACGGCCGCTGACCAGATAAGAAGAAGCGCGGGCAATCCTAGACCATGTAGGTCTTGGGCGGCGCTTCCATTTGCAAAATGTGACGATCGATCGTGAAGGCGTCGATTGGGCTTTCCGTGGAGCCGTCGAGCGCGAGATCGCTCAAGATGCGCCCGATGACCGATGCGAACTTAAACGCGTGGCCCGCACCGATCGCGACGTGCACGTTGGGATGTTCGGGCAGCGAGTCGATGACGAAGTCGCGATCCGGCGTGAGCGTGTAGAGGCACGTTTTGACGACGCGTTCGGGACCGAGCGCGGAAGGCAAATACTTGGCTATGAATCCGCGCACGCGCTGCGTGATGGCGGGATCGGGGTCGAACCCGCGCGTGTCCGGATCGACCGCTCGTCCGCCGGCGTCCTGCGTAATCTTGATCGCGCCCGATTCGCCGAAGACCGGAAAGCCGTAGAACGACGGGTCGTCCATCCAGATCCAGACCGGAAATTCGCGAAACGCAAACGCGGTGGTGTCGGCCGGTGCGAAATACATCGCTTGCTCTTTGGTGACTTCCAGCGGCAAACGCACGCCGAAGCGCTGCAAAACCGGACCGCTCCACGGGCCCGCAGCGACGATCAGATGCCGGGCGTGATACCGCCGCCCGCCCGCTTCGACGTTCACCGCTCCGTTCGAAGCCTCGATTGCGGTCACGGGCGTCTTCTCGAGCAGCACCGCACCGCGCGAGCGGGCGATGCGTTGATGGGCGGCGGTGGCGCGCTCGGCGGCGACGATCCCGCCGTCGGCCTGAAACAACGCGTGAATCGAATCGTCCACCTGCCAGGCCGGAACGCGCCGCCGGATTTCGGCGGCGTCGAGAATCTCGTAGGGCACGCCGGCTGCGGAGAGAGCGTCGGCATACCCTTGGATCGGAATCGCGCCGTCGCGCGGCCCGATGTCGAAACCGCCGGTGCGGAAAACGAGGCGTTCGCCGGAATCGGCTTCGACGGCGCTCCAGGCGTCGTACGCCTCTTTGGCGAGCTGCACGTAGTTGGGCGCGACGTACGAGAGCCGGATGATGCGCGAATGGTCGTGCGACTCGCCGCGCGCGTGGCCGAGCTCGAATTGCTCGATGCCCAAGACGCGCGCACCGCGCTCGGCCAGCCAAAAAGCCGCGCCGCTGCCGATTCCCCCCAGGCCCAGGACGATCGCGTCGTATTCGTCGTTCATTGCGCGTCGCTCGCGACGGCGTCGTCGCCCAATCGGGCGGCGATGTAGCGGCGGATGTCCAAACTCGCGTCCTCCATCGGCGCGTAATATCCGTGGGTGAAAGCGCGCGACTTCATGCCGCGCTGCACGCTCTCGCAGATGGCCCAGTCCTGCTTGTTGACGAGATCCCAAAACTCGACCGCGTCGGACGGATCGAAATCGGGCTTGGCCATCTCGCGTGGGTGAAAGAGAAAGGTGTTGACGATCTCCGTCCGGTCCGGGCCCTTCGGCCAGAGCGTATAGAAAGCGGCGTGATCCATGGCGAGGCTCAGCATCACGTTCGGGTAGATCAGCTCGCCCTTGTGGCGAACTTTCTCGTCGTCGTCAAGGCCTGGAAAAGGAGCGCGCGACGTCGTGCCGGTCGCGGTGAACGTGACGGCGCCCTCGCGATGCGGGATGCCGCGTTCCCAATCCAGTCCCGAGCCTCCCTTGTGCTTAAAGGCGGGGACGATGCGGCAGAGTTCGGGATGGACGCCCGCGCAATGATAACACTCGTTGTAATTTTCCAGGATCACTTTCCAGTTCGCGGCGACGTCGTAGCGGAGCGTCTTTGCCGCGCGCAAGCCGGCGAGCGGATAGCGCTTTACGCGCTCGATCGCCCCGCCGAGCTGCTCGGCCAGCGTGCGCGCGCCCTGCGTGAGATTCACGAACGCGAACCCGCCCCAGGAGTCGAGGGCGACGGGGTGCAGGCGTTTGGACGCTTCGGGAACGTCGGCGGGCTCGACGAACGGCGAGGCGACGAGCGATCCGTCGAGGGCGTACGCCCAGGCGTGATACGGACAGCGAATCGCGCCGCGCACGACGCCCTCGCCGCAGAGCAGCTGGGCGCCGCGATGCCGGCAGAGGTTCAGGTGGGCGCGAAGCGCGCCGTCCTCTCCGCGCACCACGATGACGCTCTCGCCGGCCACGTCCACGACGCGGAAGCTGCCGGGCTGGGTCCACTCCTCATCCCGGCCGATGCAGAACCACTGGTCCCAAAAAATCGCCGCCTGCTCGCGATGGTAGAACGCGTCGCTCCAATATGCAGACCTCGAGAGAGACGGTTGTAAGCGTTCCACGCAGGGTTCCATTCGGTGAAATCAAATCGCAGCCGAACAAATACGGCTGACGGCGCGGGTTCGTTCGAAGGAATAGCGAATCCTCGGGTACTTTTCCGGGCTTTCGGGCGGAGGGACACGATGTCGAAACGGGCACGTCGGTTCTCTGGAGTGATGGCGGTCCTCGCCTTCCTAGCCTGGTCGGTCGGCGCCGGCACGGCCCTTGCGGGCACCACCGGGTCGCTGCGCGGCGTCGTTACCGAGATCGGCGGCGCTCCCATCGCGGGCGTTACGGTCACCGTGACGAGCCCGTCGCAGACTGCGTCCACCGTTACCGATTCGGGCGGCCACTTCACGTTCGCATCGCTGGCGCCCGACGACTACGCCGTGTCCGCGGAGAAAGCCGGCTACGACAAAGCATCGTACGCCGGCGCCGTCGTCTTTGCCGACGTGACGCAAGTGCTCACCGTGACGATGCGCAAGCAGCTCAAGACGATCGCGACCACGACCTCGCGATCCTCGTCGTCGCTGGTGCGCCCCGGCACGACCTCCGACGTCTATTCGATCAACGCCGCCCAGCAAGCGCGCACCAGCGTCCTGGGTGGCGGCGGCACGCTCAACAGCGCGTATTCGGCGATTTCCGCCGTACCGGGCGCCTACGTTCCGACCAACCAGGCCGGCTACAACCTGGCCATTCACATCCGCGGCGGCGATTCGAGCGAGGTCGGCTACGAGTTGGACGGCATTCCCATGAACCGCGGCATCGACGGCTACACGTCGAGCTCCGTCTCGTCGCTCGGGCAGCTGGAACTGCAAGTCTACACCGGCGCGTCGCCGGCCGACAGCGAGGGACAAGGGCTGGCGGGCTTCATCAATCAGGTCATCAAGAGCGGCACGTATCCGGGCTACGGGGTCGCGGACGCGACGTTCGGCAGCCCGACCTACTATCATAGTTTGAACGTCGAAGCCGGCGGCGCGACGCCCGATCGCCTGTTCAGCTATTACGTCGGCATCGGCGGATTCAACCAAGACCACCGTTTCGTGGATCAGTGGAACGGTCAGAGTTACGCCAACGAGTTCGGCCCCGTTCTCGACGGCTGCCCCGCGCCGCAGCTCACGCCGAACGGACCGCAGCTGCCCTCGACCGCGCCGCCGTCTTGCTTCACCAACGGAAAACCGAACGTCGGACAGGCGGGCGTGCCGGGTTTCATCCTGGGACCGGTGCCGTACGGCTTGGAAAACGCCAGCATCATCGACCGCTCGACCGTCCTGAACTTTCACATCGGCATCAAGCACAAGAACGACGGCGGCCGCGACGACGTCCAACTGCTCTATAACAACGACTCGATCTTCTCACCGCTCTTCGTGTCGCCTTACGACCAGGGCCTAAGCAACTTTCAGGGCACGACGTACGGTCCGGCGGCCGGTCTTCCGCCGCCATACCCGCAATGCACGAGCTCGGCGATTTACCCGCCGCAGCGTTGCGCCTTACCCTATTACCTCGACTGGTACCAGTACAACGGGCCCTCGGGTGAGTTCTTGCCGTCGCCCGCGCAAGCGGCGTCGCTGACGGTGCCCTACTATTTCCCGGCGTCGCCGCGGAACCGCGCGATGTTCGCGTCGCTGCCGCTGACCACGCGCGACGTTCAATACAACCAGAGCGCCGTCACGAAGATCCAATACCAGAAGAACTTTTCGTCCGATGCGTACCTGCGGCTCTACGGATACACGTACTTCTCAACGTACGCCGCGGCCGGCGCCGTGTCGTCTTGGCAACCGTACACGGGCTACGACTCGGGCGACTACGAGTTGAACGCCCACACGCGCGGCCTCAGCGGTATCTTCGCCAAGCAGTTCGGCTCCAAGCATCTCGTCAACGTGCAAGCCAGTTACACGACCGCAACGTCCATGGATATGAACAACGCGCAGATGTTCGGTGCGGCCGACAACTTCGCGATCCTGGTGAACCCGCACGATCTCAAGAGCGGCACGTGCTACGCGGCGCCGTCCGGAACGTCCGGCGCGGCGAGCCCGACGACGTGCAACCCGGGGAGCTGGGCCGGGGGCTTGGGACCGAACGCTTCCGCGCCCACGTTCGCCTCGATGGGCGCCTTCGGCTTCTGCGCGCAGACGGCCGGCTGCAATCCCGCGACCGTGAATCCGCTCGCCTCCAATTACACGTGCGGCGGCGCGGCCTGCGCGTTCTACGTGGTCGAGAACGGACCGTACGGCCAGGTGGAGCGCGTCGTTCCGACGTTCTACGGATACGCGATCACCGACGAATACCGTCCGAGCGACAAAGTCGTCATCAACGCGGGCGTCCGCTTGGACAGTTACAATTTCATCGGGGAGAACACAACGGGCACCGCGGCGCGGGCGTTCTGGGTCAACGCGTTCAATCAGGATACGTGTTACAACACCCAGAATTTGACGCTCTACGATAAGACGGCCCTCACCGATAAGAGCGGTAACCCGCTCATCGGCGGTCCGGGCGGCGTCCTGCCGTGCTCGGCGGCGGGCACGAGTTATCAAAAAGTCAACATGGTCAACGCGCAGACGAACTTTTTCTACAACGTCTGGCAACCGCGCATCGGCGCGACCTACGCCCTCAATCCCAACACCGTCCTGCGGGCGAGTTGGGGAAAGTACAACGAGCAGCCCAGTTCGAGCTACGAGCAGTACAACGCGCTGCAACAGAACCTGCCGACGGAGTTGCAGCAGTACTACTCGCAAGGCTTCAACACGCCGGGCCACGAGGTTCGTCCGGCGATCTCGTTCAACAGCGACCTCTCGCTCGAGCACCGCTTCAACGGCACGGATCTCTCCTTCAAGCTTACGCCGTTTCTCCGCCAGACGCACGACGAGATCGAGAACTTCTACATCAACATCAAGGAAGGCATCATCGCGGGTCTCAACGCCGGCAACGAAACCTCGACCGGCTTCGAACTCGCCGTGGATAAAGGCGACTTCGAGCGCGACGGATTCGCCGGCTCGCTGTCGTTCGCGTATACCAACGTGTACGTGAAGTTCAGCGCGCTCCCGAACGGTTCCACGGTACTTTCGCCGATCAACGCCGATATCGCGAACTACAATGCTTACACGGCGGCCTGCGCGCCGGGCGGGCGCGACGCCGGCCGCAAGCAGTACGGAACGCCTTTCTGCGGTTCGACCAGTAACGGACGCGCGAGCGCCGCGTGCTACACGACGAGCGGCGCGCCCGATCCCGCGTGCGCGACCGGCGACGTTGCCAATCCGTACTGGAACGCGCCGCCGCAGCCGCTGCTCGATCCAAACGGCAAGTACCTACCGTACTCGATCATTCCGGGCGGCATCGGAACCGGCGTCAACGCGTATAACTATCCCTACGTGGCGACCTTGATCTTGAACTACAAGCGCCACAAGTTCGCGATCACGCCGTCGTTGCAGTTCGTCGCGGGTAATCGCTACGGAGCGCCCGAGACGATGCCGGGCATCGATCCGGCAGCGGGATGCGGCGTATTGTCCGGCAGCGTAAAGGGGGATCCGCGCTATCCGTACGGCGCACCCGGCGGCTCGCCGTTCGACGCGACCTCGTGCGCGGCGCAACTCAATGCGATTCCCAACTCGTTCACCGGGCAGTTCGACAGCCTGGGCGAATTCCGCCAGCCCGCGCAAATCGTCGGCCACGTGCAGCTCTCGTACGACCTCACGCCCAAAGTTTCGCTTACGCTGACGCTCGCCAACTTAGTCTCAACGTGTTTTGGCGGGCAGAGAACGGCCTTCACGTACTACTACAGCGGTGCGATCTGCAATTACGGCGGGCTCGCCAACGCGCTCCCGCCGGTCGGGAACGTGTACAATCCAGGCGACAACGTTCAAACGTTCCAGCGCTACCCGTACGAGCCGGATTTCGGAACGTTCAACGACCTGAACAGCTCGACGGTGAACCCGTTCTCGGCATACTTCAACGTCAAAGTGAAGATCTAGCCGGGCGATAGTCCTAGCCGAGACAGGCGACGATCGCTTCGATGACGCGCTTGGTCTCTTCCACGTCGCGGACCTGGATGCAGTCCGCGCCGGTTTCGCGGGCCGGATAGTCGTTGCCGCCGGGGAAGAGCGCGTCGCCGATGTAGAGCATTTGCGCGATCGGAATGCCGAGGATGTCGCGCAGCTTGCGAATCCCGTAGGCTTTGTCTATGCCGGGCTTGGTGATGTCGATGGAGGTCGTGCCGCCTAAGTTGACGGAAAAATCCGGCAGCATCGTATCGAGCCGCGCCTTGATCGCCTTGCGTTTGGAAAAGTCCGGGTCCCACGTCTGTTTTTCGGCTAGGGGCGCCTCTTGTCCGAGCGCCGAGTAGGTGATCTGGCTGCCGCGATCTTCGATTGCCTCGCCCCACAGGTGCGCCGCGGCGAATCCCGATTCGTCCACGGCCTTTTGCAGCGAAGATATGATCCTCGCCTTCTCGTCCGCCGAGAAATCTTCCGCGTACAGCAGCGTCCAGTCGCCGTTCTCGTATTTGTAGAACCGCGTGCCGCACGTGGGTAACAGGGAGAGATCGGCGAGGCGTTCGTCCTGCGGGAGATTCGCGACGAGCTGCGTCTTGAACTGCGGGAAGCCGCCTCCCGAAATGATCGCGACCTTCGCCACGCCCAGGAGCGCGGTCAGCAGCGAAGCCATCTCCCCGTCGATCGAAGATTTGCTCGGCGCCAGCGTGCCGTCGAGGTCGAACACGATGAGTTGCTTCATGCGGGCCTCTACGCCCGCAAGCGTCGAACTCCCCTTTGCGAGGGCCGCGGCTGCCGCGCGCGAAGTGGTCTCGATGAAGCGCTTCGCCGCGAGCCTGATCTTCACGCTCGCCCTGCCTCTCTTCTTGGCCGCGAGCGGCCCCGGTGCTGTCTCGGCCGCGCCCCTGGGCGGGTGCACGCCGCTGGCAAATCCGTACGCGAACCCGAACCTTCCGGCGCAGGTCTGCGGAACCGGCGTGAATTCGACGCCGATGGATGCGGCCTACGAAGTTCAGCGCACGCAGGTCTGGTGCTGGGCGGCGAGTCTGTCGATGGTGATGGCGTTCTACGGCAAAGACGTCTCGCAAAAGGCCATCGTCACGTCCATCTATGGGGCTGCCGTGCCGGAGGCGCTCAATTCCGAGCTGGTGGGGCGGTATCTGAACCGAACCTACGCCGACGGCGACGACCGTGCGACCGTATCGAGCCGGCCGCTTTTCGTCTCGGGCTCGCAAAATGCGGGCGCGCTGGACGCAATCGTCGCCGAGATGCGTAGCGGGCACCCGATGCTGCTTTTTACGCCGACGCACGTGATGGTGATGACGGGAATCTACTACTATGCCGACTCCGAGGGAAATCCAACCGGCGTGCGCGGCGTGATCGTTCGCGACCCGTTCCCGTACGACCGGGTGGACGAGGCGACGCCGGGCATTCCGATCAGCGGGCACCCGGGCGAGCGCGTGCTCGCGCCGCAGGAGTATTACTCCCTCGTTGCGGCCGTTGCCGTGCGCATCTCCTGATGCGCGTGCGACCGCCCGGGCGCCGCGTGAGACTCAGGCGACGACGCGCGTGAACTTCGCCTGGTCCACGCTGCGGTAGAACTCGTTGTTCGTCTCGCTGACGTCCGGCGCCCACGGATCCACCTGCGAACGCTTCACGGGCACGTGCACGGTGGGGCCGGCCGCGTCGGAGTAGTCCGAGCCGCCGAACGGTTCGAAGCCGCGGCTCTCCTTGTGCGCCAGCACGAGGTCGCTCACGCTCGCGCTCGCCGCACGCGCGTCGTCGCGAAGCGTCTGGTTCAGCCGGGCGTCGCTTGCGATCGTGTCGTAGAGCGCGATCGCGGGCCGGTCGGCATGCCAAGGCAGCCCGTTCGACCCGGGAAAGCGCACCATGCCGTCGATCGAGCGCGCATCGTCGCGAACGGCGTCGCGCGTCGCCGGATCCTTGCCGGCCGCGGCCGAGGCGTCGTCGTTGAAGCGCTTGATGGCGGCTTCGGCGCGCGCCATCTTTGCCGGGTCGAGGTCGAGCACGTCGAACGCGGCGGCCGGCCCAAAACGATCGCCGGGTTCGTCGTCTATCCCGTACTTGGTTCGCATCACGTCCCGCACCATGCTTTCCGCCTGCGCTTTGGCGTCGCCGGCGTGCGCGGCGATGTCGTGCGCGACCGTGGATGGGACTCCCGGCGCGAGCATCGTTTCCGGAGATGCGGCAAGGTACTTCACGCCCGCGTGCGAGAGCGCGTCGGCAAAGCCCATCGTGTCCATCAGACACTGGTTGGCAACCACGCCGTCCACGCCGCGGCCGGCGTCTTCGGGATGCTCCTTCGCGTGCAGCGCGACGCCATCCGCGACGGCGCCGGCGATGTCGGGCATGGACATGCACGCTCCGTCGCGCGTCTGCAGGCCGCCGCCGTCTCCGCCGCCGTGGTCGACGAGATCCAGCCACGTCTCCTTCGCGCCGCTCGCTTCGGCGTTGTCGAGGGTCCGCGCGACGAACGCGGTCAGGTTCTTGCGATCGCTCATGTCGTGAGCCTTGCCGATCCTCGCGCCGTGCACGTCGCCGTCCGCGATGGTGTACTCGTTGGTATGCAACGCACCCCGCGCGATGCCGTCGGCGCCGCCGTGTCGCGAGGTCGTGTCTTGAACGGTGAATTCGATCCGGGAATCCTTGGCGCTGACGTCGCGCGCCTGCGCGAGCGTGACTTCCTGGATCGCGTCGAGGTTGTTGTCACCGTCGCGATAGATGCCGAATTCCAGGGCACGGCGCGACGGCGGAAGGGAAACGTTCTGCAGCATAAGGCCTCCTGAGTGGTGAAGTCAGGAGCCTTACTGTGACGAGGGGGCTGCGAGCCTAGAGTGGATAGCGGGACGGGCGTTCGGTCTTGCGAACCCCTAGCCATGGCCGATACGGTGTATGCGTGGGACGTCCCCGAGAACTTTAACTTCGCTCGCGACGTCGTGGACGCGCTTGCCGCCGAGCCGCGCACGGGGCTCGTCGCGATCGATGCCGCCGGTAGCCGGCGCGACTATTCGTTCGAGGAGATTTCGGACGCGTCGAAACGCTGGGCGGCCGTCCTGAACGACGCGGGCATTCGCAAGGGCGATCGGGTGATCGTCGTGTTGCCGAAGATCCCGGATTGGCTGTTCGCGATGACCGCGCTGCTGCGCATCGGCGCGGTCGCCGTCCCGGGCGCCGACCAACTGCGCGCCAAGGATCTGTCGTACCGCGCGAACCACAGCGGGGCGGTCGCGTTCGTCGCGCACGTCTCCGATGCGGCCGAAGTCGAGTCCATGATGGCCGATGCCCCGGGCGTGCGCCACTGGTTCTTGGTCGGCGGCAAGCGCGACGGATGGACGTGCGTGGACGAGCTCGTGCGGACGGCGCTGCCGTTCGACGGCGCGCCGACGCGCAGCGAAGACTTGGCCTATATCGTCTACACGAGCGGGACGACGAAAGACCCCAAAGGCGTCGTGCACCACGTCGGCTATACGTTTGCCAAGCGGATGCAAGCGCGCATCTGGCTCGACGCCAAGCCCGACGATCTGGTGTGGTGTACCGCGGCGACCGGCTGGGCCAAGTCGCTCTGGAGCGTGCTGCTCGGACCGTGGTCGTGCGGCGCGGCGATCGTGATGCACGAGGGCGGCTTCACGCCCGCGCAACGCCTGGATATGATTCGCGATCTCGGCGTGACCGTGTTGTGCCAAGCGCCGACGGAGTACCGGCTCGAAGCCAAGTTGCCGAATCTGGGCGACTGGGAACTGCCCAAACTACGCCACTGCGTGAGCGCGGGCGAGCCGCTCAATCCCGAAGTCATCGAACGCTGGAACGCCGCTTTCGGGCTGACGATCCTGGACGGATACGGACAGACCGAAAACTCGCTGCTCATCGCAAACCTTCCCGGCGTGCCCGTGCGCGCCGGCTCGATGGGAAAGCCGACGCCCGGACACGACGTCGCCGTCGTTGACGAACGCGGCGAGATTTGTCCCCCAGGGGAGGTCGGCGACATCGCCTTGCGCGGCAGGCCGCCGACCCTCTTTCTCGGCTACTATCGAAACGAAGAAGAGACGAACGAATCGCACCGCGGGCAGTGGTACCTGACCGGCGACCGCGCGCAGGTGGACGACGACGGGTATTATTGGTTCGTCGGCCGCTCCGACGACGTGATCTCGTCGGGCGCCTACCGCATCGGGCCGTTCGAAGTCGAGAGCGCGCTGCTCGCGCACGCGGCCGTCGCGGAGTCCGCGGTCGTCGGATCGCCCGACGCAGACCGGGGGAACGTCGTCAAGGCGTTCGTCGTGCTGCGCGCCGGGTACGAACCGGGCGAGGGACTGGCCACCGAGCTCAAGGAACATTGCAAACGCATTACCGCGCCGTACAAGTATCCGCGCGAGATCGAATTCGTCGGCGAACTGCCCAAAACGCGCTCGGGAAAGATCCGGCGCGTCGAACTGCGCCAAGCCGAACTGAAGAAAAAGGGAGCGACGCCGGGTTCCGGCTTCGTCTAACGAGAGCCGTTTGGAGGAAAGATGTCGGAGTCGTTCGTCTGGTGGGTTCTGGTCGTGTCGGGAGTCGCTACCGCTCTAGCCGGGCTGGCGGCGGCGCTGGTGCCGTCGTTCCTGTTGCCGGTCGCTTTCGGGGACGATCGCCCAAATGCGGCGACGATGTTTTTCGTGCGGCACTGGGGGCTGTTGATCTTTCTGGTCGGCGCGCTCGTCTTTAACAGTGCGCTCGTGCCGGCGATTCGCGGTCCGGTGCTCTTCGCAGCCGCGATCGAGAAATTTGCGATCGGCGTGCTCGTGTTCTTCGGCCCGCTCAAGCGCACGTTGCCGATGACTGCGATCGCGCTCGGCGACGGCCTCTTCGCGATTCTCTACGTCGCGTATCTCGCAGGGCTTTAGCGCTTAGATCGGGGCGAGCATTGCCGCGATCGCGTCGGGGGGCACGGGATGCGAGAAGAGGTAGCCTTGCATTTGGTCGCAGCGCAAGAGCCTCAGCAAGTGTGCCTCCTCCTCGATCTCGACGCCCTCGGCGATCGTCTTGAAGCCGAGCGATCGGGCCAACGCAATGATCGCGGAGATCATCGAGGTCTTGGTGACGTCCTCCGTCATGCCGTTGACGAAGCTGCGGTCGATCTTGATCGACGAAATCGGAAGCGTCTGCAGGACGGCCAGCGAGGAATAGCCCGTTCCGAAGTCGTCCAGTGAGATTTCAATGCCGAGGGAGCGCATCTCGCGAAGCCTGGATGCCGCGCTTTCGACGTTCTCCATGAGCATACTCTCGGTAATTTCCAGGTCGATACCGCAGACCTCGCCGCAAAGGCGCGTCGCGTCGCGAACCTGCGACACCGTGTTCGCGTCCTGCATCTGCCGCGCCGAAAAATTGACGGCGATGCGAGGGGCATTAAGACCGCTCGAGCGCCAGCGTGCGTACTGACGCGCCGCTTCTTCGAGCGCCCAGCGTCCGACGTCGATGATGAGGCCCGTTTCCTCAAGTATCGGAACGAACTGCGCGGGCTCTGCAATAAAATCATCTCCTCGCCGATCGGGCCACCGCAGCAGGGCTTCAAGGCCGGCAATGGTATTCGTCGCGAGCTCGACCTTCGGCTGATAGTAAAGCCGAAACTCGTCGCACTCGATCGCTTGCCGCAGTCGTTGTTCCAGGGCCACTCGCTCGTCGAGACGGTCGCTTTGCGTCTGGGAGTAGAACCTATACGGGGCGCCCGAAAAGCGAGCGTTTTGCAACGCAACCTCGGCGCCGTGCACGATCGTTTCGGCATCGGCTCCGTCCTGGGGGAACATCGCGCAACCCGTCCGCACCGATACGGCGATCTTACGGTCGTCGACGGCAAAAGGTTCGCCGAAAATCTTTAGGCCCCGTTCGTCGAAAAGGTCGACGACGGGTTCTAACGTCGTGAGGGACGGCATGCAAATCGCGAATCGGTCGCCGGGAAATCGCGCCACTCGGTCCCTGCCGAAAGACTCCGATAGTCGCGCCGCGCACGTCTTGAGGATCTCGTCACCGACTCGCTCTCCCAGGCTGGCGTGCAGCGTGGCAAAGTCGTATACCTCCGCTTCCATGACCGCGATCGCTTCGCCGTCGTGGTTGGTCGAGAGCGTATTGCGGAGGCGGTCGATGAAGAGCGTGCGGTTCGCGAGGTTCGTAAGAGGATCGTAATACGAGAGGAAGTCGACGCGGCGCTGCTTCTCGATGAGATCGAGAGCGAACGACAGGTTGTTTGCCAGATCGCCCAGCAGATCCATCTCCGCTTGATCGAAGTGACCGGCCTCCAACGCCTCGAAAACGATCGCCCCGCCGACCTTCTCGTCGAGGCGGATCGGAAAGCTCGCGACGGCTTCGACGCCTTCGGATAACAAGAAGCCTTCTCTGCGCATCTCGGGATGGTCGCTCAGCTTGAGCGTTTGCGGACTTCCGGTTCGAAGGGACTCGGCGACGAAGCCGGGCGCGTTCGCAAGATCTTTGACGGTGCGCTGCAGGGCGGCCAGCCTGGCGTCGCCTTCGGCCGTCGTCAAATCGCGCCCGGTCAGCGCCTGAATCTCGACGTTCTTCGTGCCGGGCTGCACGGTAAAAATGAAACTATGCGCAAAACCGCCGCGCTCGGTCGCGATGCGGCAGATCTCGCTGAAAATCTCGCCTTTGTCGTGACAGCGCACGATCGCGGCGTTGGCCGAAGCGAGCACGTCCTTCGTGCGGCTCAGCTGCCGGATCCGTTCCTCCGCTGCAAGACGCTGCTTGTGTTCGCTAGCCCTCTCGACCGCGCTAACCACGGCGTCGGGCAAGCGCTTCAGGTTGGTTTTGAGGACGAAATCGGCCGCACCGTCGCGGATTGCGATGACCGTGCTCTCCTCGGTGAGCGATTTTGACAAGAAGATCACCGGAGTCGTGGGGTTGAGTTCGTGTGCGACGCGCAGTGCCGTAGAACCGTCGAACGTCGCCAAGGCGTAGGCCGACAGGATGACGTCGGGTGAGAACGTCCCGAGCGCAGAGCGGTACGCGTCCTCGGTCGTGACCACGAGATGCTGGAAGGCGAGGCCCGACGCCTCGATCGCCCGGACTTCAAAATCGACGTCCTCGGCGTTGTCGTCGGCGATCAGAATCCGCACCGAGCCTGCGTTGGGAGGCCGTCCGGCGGCGATGCTATCGGACATCGGCTTCCAACATCGGCGCGATCGCTTCGGGCGGCAACGGATGTGCGAAGAGGAACCCTTGCATTTGATCGCACTTGAGCAAGTGCAGCAGGTGCGCTTCTTTCTCGTTCTCGACGCCCTCGGCGATCACTTTGAAACCGTTTGCCTGCGCGAGCAGGATGATGGTCGAGATCATCGTCGTCTTGGAAGCGTCCTCGGTCATTCCGTTCACGAAGCTGCGATCGATCTTGATGGAACTGAGCGGGAGCTGCTGCAGAAGCGAGAGCGAAGAATAGCCGGTTCCGAAGTCGTCCAAGGCGATTTCGACGCCGAGATCGCGCATCTCGCGGAGCTTCGCGGCCGCGTCCGCCACGTTCTCCATCAGCATGCTCTCGGTGATTTCGATGTCGAGACCGCATTCGTCGCCGCAGAGCTTTACCGCGTCGCGGACTTGTGCGACGACGCTCCCGTCGAGCTGTCTTGCCGAAAGATTAACGGCGATGCGGGGCGCCTTGAGGCCGTCCGCACGCCACTTGGCGTATTGCCGCGCCGCCTCGCGGAGCGCCCAGCGGCCGACTTCGACGATCAGGCCCGTCTCCTCGAGGACGGGAACGAAATCGTTGGGCGGAACGAGCGAACCGTCGCCGTGCGGATCGGGCCAGCGTATCAATGCCTCGAGGCCGACGATGGCGCGCGTCGCGAGGTCCACCTTTGGCTGGTAGAAGAGACGAAATTGCCTTTGCTCTATCGCGCGCCGGAGGCGGTCTTCGAGATCCACGCGTTCTTGCAGCGCCTTGCTTTGCGTCGTGGAGTAGAACTGGTAAGGTGCGTCCGACGACCGGGCGTTTTGCAGGGCGATGTCGGCGTCGTGAATCAGCGTCTCGGCATCGTGCGCGTCCTGCGGAAACATCGCACACCCAACGCGGACGTTTACGACGAGCGTATGTCCGTCGACCGTAAATGGTGGGGCGAAGAGTCGCAAACCCTCGTCGGCGAGTTGGTCGACGATCGGTTGCAAGCTCTTGAGCGCCGGAAAGCAAATCGCAAACCGGTTGCCCGGCCACCGCGCGACCTGATCGGTGCCGAAGCGCTCCACCAAACGCGCCGCGCACGCTCGCAGAAGTTCGTCGCCCGCGCGTTCGCCCAGGGTCGTATTGAGGGCGGAAAAACGCCGCACGTCGAGCAGCATGACCGCTGCGGACTCTCCGGGCCGGATGGCCGACAACGAGCTGCGGAGCCGTTCGGTGAACAGCGAACGATTGGGGAGATCGGTGATCGGATCGTAGTACGACAGGTAGTCGACGCGGCGCTGCTTTTCCATGAGGTCGAGCGCGAAAGCCAGGTTGTTGGTTAACGATGCGAGCAGCTGCATCTCTTCGATGTCGAAGTGAGAGGCTTCGTAGGCCGAGAATACGATAACGCCCAGTATCTTGCCGTCGATGACGATCGGGAAGCTTGCGACGGCGCGGATGCCTTCTGTGAGCATCTCCTTTTGAAGATACATTTCCGGATGCTCGGCCAGCTTCCGCGTTGCCGGTTGGCTCGTTCGTAGAGACTCGGCGACCGCACCGGGGGCGTTATCGAGATTGTCGAGTATCCGTTGCATGAACGCGAGCCGCGTGTCGTGCGACTCGGGCCCCAGGCCGATCAAAGCGGGAATTGCCGCTCGATTCGAATCGCGATCGATGGTCAAGACGAAGGTCTGAGCGAAGCCCCCTTCGTCCATGGCGATCCGGCATGCTTCGGTGAAAAGTTCCAAACGATCGCGCAGGCGAACGATTGCGGAGTTCACCGACGCGAGCACGTCCTTGGTTCGGCTGAGTTGCTGAATGCGTTCGTCGGCGGCGAGACGGCGCTTGTGCTCGGCCGCCTGCTCGACGGCGCGCGAGACCGCTGCGGGCAATCGCACCAGGTTGGATTTCAGTACGTAGTCGGCCGCGCCGTTTTGCAGCGCCATTACCGCTCGCTCCTCGCTGAGTGTTCCCGAGACGAAGATTACCGGCGTCGTCGGTGAGATCTCGCGCACGATCCGCAGGGCCGTCAAACCGTCGAAGTCGGGGAAGGCGAAATCGCAGAGGATGACGTCNNTCCGCGCTCCTGAGCGCTCGCGCCGCGAGGTCGGCGTCGAGCTCGTTGTCCTCGACCATCAAGAGTTTGAGCGCCTTGGTGCCGACTGCGGTCAAGACGCATTCCTCACCGGGAGCGTGAAGAAGAAGACCGCGCCCTCGCCCGGAACGCCGTGCGCCCAGGCACGACCGCCGTGCCGCGCGACGATGCTGTGCACGATCGCGAGGCCCACGCCCGATCCGGGAAACTCGTCGGCGTGGTGCAGCCGCTGGAAGACGCCGAACAACTTGTCGTAGTACTTCATGTTGAAGCCGACGCCGTTGTCCTCGATGCGGTACGTTGCGTGCCCGTCGTCGATCGAGCCGGAAATGCGGATGACGGCGGGCCGGCGCGATGCCGTGTATTTGAGTGCGTTGGAGATCAGATTGGTCCAGACTTGCCCGACGAGCGAACGGTCGCCCTCGACGGACGGCAGTTCGTCCACGCGCAGATCGGTGCCGGGAGGTGCGGAGAGCAGTTGGCCGGCAGCGATCTCGCGGACCAAGGCCGTCATCGCGATCCGTTGGGTTTCGATCGGCTTTCGCCCCAGCGCCGAAAACTTCAGCAAGTCTTCGATCAG
>PMFP01000142.1 GCA_003155175.1 Vulcanimicrobiota bacterium | reverse complement strand
CCGGCCGGCTTTGCCGGGATTGCGATCGGCCTCGCGCTCACGCTCATCCACTTGATCAGCATTCCGATCACGAACACGTCGGTCAATCCGGCGCGCAGCCTCGGCCCGGCGCTCTTCGCCGAAGGCGGTTGGGCGCTGGGACAACTCTGGCTGTTCTGGGTCGCGCCGATCTTGGGAGCCGCGATCGCCGGCGCGGTCTATCCGATGGTTGCCGGGAGCGACAAGAGCGCCGCGTAGTCCGGCCGGACGTTCTCCACGCTAACGCTCCTCGAGTTTTTCGAGGAGCGTTTTTCGTACCGCGTCCAAATCGCGGTCGGCGTTCGGGCGCCCGTCGTCCATCCAATCGTTGATCAGCAGCGCGAACGCGACGTTCTTGCCGTTGCTCGCGCGCAAAAATCCGGCCAGCGTGCGCGCGCGATCCACGGTGCCGGTCTTTGCGAAGAGCGTCCCTTGCAGCGGCGTTCCGGCGAAGCGATGTTTCAGCGTACCTCGCACGCCCGCTTCGGGCAGTGCGTCCAGCACGACTTGGCGGTGCGCGCCATGCCAGTCGGCGGTCAGGATCGCAACGAGCGCGCGCGGTGTGATCCGGTCGTAGTACGAGAGTCCCGAACCGTCGGCGATGCCGACCGACTCGGGAGCGACGCCGATCGTGCGAAGCCACGCGCGCTCCACGGCGATGCCGCGCGCATCGCTTCCGGGCGCACCGCCTTCGCCCGTGCCCAGTTCTTTCAGAAGCAGTTCGCCCATCAGATTGTCGCTGGGTTGCCAGAAGGCGGCGAGCAGCGCGGGGAGCGTCGGCGAGCGATGCGTCCAGAGCTTTTGGCCGGGGCGCGGTGCGCCGGCGGGCGCCACGCCACCGGCGAGGGTTACGCCGTGAGCCGCGAGCGAGCGCGCGAGCACGTCGCCCGCGAACGAAGGACCGTCGGGGACCGCGACGTCCACGTCGTCGGCTTCGGGTGCTCCGAGCGCGCGGCTTCCGACGATACGGATCGTCGTGGGCCGATCCCACGGCCGTACGGCGTCGATCGTGTCGCCGGAATCGCGCGTGCCCGTCACCGCATCGTTCTCGATCGTAAACGCACCGGTCGCGGGCCCATAGCGCAGTCGCGCCGGGGCGCCCGGCGCGTCGCCCGGCGCGACGTAGACGCTTACGGCGTTTTCTTCCAGAGAGAGCGCGCTGACGGGAGCCGCGTAGTCGTAGGGCAGGTCGTCCCACGACCATCCGGGCGGGTAACGCTCGTCGTCGTAACGCGTCGCATCGGTATAGAGCGTGCCGGTGACGCGCGTGACGCCTGCGGCTGCGACGGCGGCGGCGGCCGCGTCGAGATCCGCCGCGCGCAACGCTGCATCGCCTCCGCCGCGCAACACCAGATCCCCGTTCAACGTGCCGCCGGAGATCGCACCGGTCGTCTCGAGGCTCGTGACGTAGGCAAACGACGGGTCGAGCCGCGCGAGCGCGGCCGATCCAACGAGCAGTTTCATCGTCGAGGCCGGAACGAACGAATCGTCCGCGTTGTAAGCCGCAATCGGCGCGCCGGTATCCGCGTCAACGGCCAAGAGTCCGACGTGCGCGCCGCTCAGGACCGGCGCCGCGAGCGCGGCGGCTAGTGCCGCCGCAACCGCAGCGTTCATCAATCGAACAGTCGCATGAACGCGTCGATGCGATCCTGCGCGACGCCGGACGCCAGCATGCGCGCGGGCAGCAGCGCGCGGTCTTCGGGCGGCGTGACAAACGCGAACGGGGCCCGCGCGCCGGACGCAGCACGAACCGTGCAATGCTTGGCCGCAGCCGGAACGAGCGAGGTTTGATAGCGCTCGAGCGTTACCGCCGTCTCCCCGGCGCAGACTTCGAGCGGCGCGTCCCAGGCCATGACGACTATCGGCCGCCCGTTCGTCGCGAGTGAAGCGGGTTCGGACGTGGCGACGATGCGTTCGACGACGAAACGCTTGTCGGCGATGAGCGCGGTACGGCTCAGCCCTTCGAAGCGGTACTCGATTTGCGGGATCGCGGTGCCCGTTCCGGCGCGATAGTCGAGCACGTCCGCCGCTTTTTCAACGGCGAGCTCGCGCGGTTTTCCGTCCGCGCCCAGGCGGTTCCAGTCGAAGATCCGGTAGGTGAGATCGCTGGCTTGCTGCGTCTCGAAGAGCACGATCCCGTGTCCGATGGCGTGTAACGTCCCCGAGGGAAGGTAATACGCTTCTCCGGCCTTGACCGGCACGCGACGCAGGATGTCGCCGAGCGTTCCGTCGGCGACGCGCCGTTCGTACTCCTCGCGCGACGTGTCGCGCGTCCAGCCGAGCACAAGCTCCGCGCCCGGCTGTGCGGAAAAGATGTACCAGCACTCCGTCTTTCCGTTGGGCTGGTGCTCGACGCGGCGCGCGTACGCATCGTCGGGATGCACTTGCACGGAGAGCCAGTCGCGCGCGTCGATGATCTTGGTGAGAATCGGAAAGACGTGCATGGCGTCGAGCGTTCCGACGAACGCCGATCCCAGGCGCTGACGCAACTCGGCGATCGTTTTCCCGGCCAGCGGACCGTTGACGATGCGGTTGGCATCCCAGCATTCCCACGACTCGCCGAGCTTCTGCGACGGGCTTCCGGCCTTTCCGTAATCGAGCACCAGTGCGTCGCCGCCCCAGATCGCTTCGGTTTCTTTCGGTTCGATGACGTAGGGATAGATGTCGTCGCTCATGACGGGCAGTTTGGCGGAGCGAGGCCGGAATCCCGGGCGGATACGCGCTCGCCAGGCGTCATCCGGCGACGGCTCTCGGGCGTTCTTTCCGCATGAAGGCAACCGTGATTGCGTTGGCCGCGGCGGTCGTGCTGGCGTTTCCCGCATCTGCCGCCGGCGGGCAAGACGCGACGCTCGCGCCCGTGCTCGGCGCGGGCGACTGGATCGGGTCGCGCGTGACGCCGGCCCAGGTTCGCGGCAAAGTCGTTCTCGTGGACGTCTTTACGGTGGATTGCTATAACTGCCAAAACGTCGTGCCCGCGTTGCGAACCCTGTACGCGCAGGACCGCGACCGGGGTTTGGAGATCGTCGGGATTCACGCGCCGGAAACGCCGGCGGAGAAGCGGCGCGACTACGTGCTCGAGCACTTGGCGTCGCAAGGCATCGTCTGGCCCGTCGCCGTCGACAACGGTTTCGTGCTCTGGAACGCATACGGCGTGACGGCTTGGCCGACGCAACTGATCTTCGACCGTCGCGGAAAGCTGCGTCAAACCGTCGTCGGCGATTCTCAAGACGATCTCGTGCGAAGCACCGTCGCGCGACTCTTGGCCGAGCCCTGACCGCGACGTCTCGGACGGGCGAAGCGGAGCCATTCGTAGAAGAGAGAGCGGCTTTGCACGAAATGTACGTCGGAATCGGATCCAACCTGGGCGATCGTCAGGCCAACGTTCTCGCGGCCCTGCAGCGGTTGCGCGCTCGCGCCACGGTGGACGCCGTTTCGTCGTTCTACGAATCCGCACCGGCGGGCGGAGCCTCCGGCCCGGCGTTTCTCAACGTGGCGGCTCGCTTGCGGACCCCGCTGGACGCCCCCGAATTCGAACGCTTCGCCCGGAACGTCGAGATCGCGGTCGGACGTGCGAGCACGCGCAAACTCGAGGCCCGTCCGATCGACATCGACCTGCTCGTCGTGGACGGCAGCGTCGTGCAAGACCGNNGCCGCGAACGCAGCCTGCATTTCGTCTCGGACCGGCAAGAGGAATCGCCCGAGGTGCGCCTGGGCTTAAGCCGCGTCGGCGTCTCGCGCGTTCGACGGATCGTGCGACTCGAAATCGACGGAAAGACGCGCGTCTACAACGGCGAGTTCACGATGGTCGCGGACCTCGCTCCCGACAAGGCCGGCGTCCACATGTCGCGCTTCACGGAGATCCTGGAAGAAGCGACGCTGGACGTTCTGGCGCGAGAGGACGCGCCGCCGCGCATCGAGCGCCTGGTCGAAGCCATCGCGCAAGAGATCGTCGCGAGCCAACGCGCGATCCGCGCCGACGTTCGTTTGCGCGCCGACTTCGGACTCGAGCGCTGGACGCCGGTGAGCGGCAAGCGCGGCGAGGAGATCTACACGCTGGTCGGCATCGCGCACGCCGGCGAAGGGGGAACGCGCTGCGCCGTCGGCGTCGAAGCCGAGGGAATGACGGCCTGTCCGTGCGCGCAGCAAATGGTTCGCGAACATTCGCTGCACGAACTGACGGAAGCCGGGTTCACGCAAACCGACGCGAATCGCGCGCTCGACGCGTTGCCCGGCGCCACGCACAACCAGCGCGGCCGAGGCGCGGTCTTACTCGGCGTGGACGCGTCGCACGCCGCCGCCGTTCGCGCCGAAGACCTGGTCGAAATCGTCGAAAACGCGATGTCGAGCGAGACGTACGACCTGCTCAAGCGGCCCGACGAGTTTTTCGTCGTGAACAAGGCGCATCACAATCCGAAGTTCGTCGAGGACGTGGTGCGTGGAATTCTCGCTCGGGCGCTGGACGTGTATGCGGACCTCGGCGACGAGACGTTCGTCTTTGCAAGCCAGGTCAACTACGAGTCCATTCACAAGCACGACGCGTTCGCAGAGGCCTTCGGGCTGTTCGGCGAGTTCCGGGAAGAGCTGCGCACGGGCGAGTACGTCGTTCCTAAAACGGACCTTGCGGCGTGGCTCGGCACGCGCTCGTCGACCGTGCTCGTCTAGCGGCGAAAGGCCTCCCAAAGCCCGGCGAGAAACCCAGCGGGCAGGTGAAGGTGCTTCTCAGCTCCGTCTTCGGACGCGGGCATATGTCTCGGTCTGCGCAAGTCACGTCGTCCCTCTCGGCCGCTGCACGATGCGCGTTGCTCTGCGTCGTCGCATCGTCGGCCGCGCTGGTTTTTGGCGGCGCCGCCCTCGCGGCGCAGACGAACCATACGATCTACGCCTTTGGAAATCAGAGCGGCGAATTCGCCCTGCCCGCCTCGCCGGAAGACGACGGCGAATTTCCCAAAGGCACGCTCAATTTCGTCCCGACCGTCGGTCGAATATTCGGCGCGACCGCGGCGGGCGGAAACCAGACGGACTGCGGAACGTACTTTTCGATCTTACCCGACGGCACCGATTATCGCGTCCTTTTCCGGTTTAACGGACCGGACGGCTGCTCGCCCCGTCACGACGCATTCTTTTTCGACGGCGACGATCGCATGCTGTTCGGCGCCACCCAGGGCCATTCCAATCGCGGCCACATCGTCTACAACGACGGGCAAATTCTGCGCTTGGACCCGGCGGGCGGCGCGCCGCAAGTGGTGCACGCGTTCGCGGGAGCACCTCGCGACGGCTCTCAACAGCACAGCGCCTTCGCCGCGGCCCCGGGAACGACATTGCTTTTCGGACAGACCGCAAAGGGCGGAAGCGAGAATACGGGACTGCTGTACGCGGTCTGTCCCGACGGCTCGTGCTTCTATCCGCTGCACGACTTCGTCGCTACCGAAGGCGACACGCCGCATGGGGCCTTACTCCTCGTCGGCAACAACTTTTGGGGGATGACGCGTGGCGGCGGACCGGGCGGAGGAGGATCGGTGTTCTTTTTTCCGCTGCAATTCGCGAACGGGGTTCCGCAGCCCGGACCGATCTCGGTCGTTCACTACTTCACCGGCCACGTGGGCGACGGATATCAGCCCGAGCACGGCACGCTCACGGCGGTCACGCAGAACGGCCACGTCGTCCTCTACGGCTTGACGAAGCTCGGCGGCACCGGCGACGGCGTGATTTTGCAAGTCGACGTGACGACGCAGCGGTACAACACGTTCTATCAGTTTCACGGCACCGCCGACGGCCGCAATCCGTACGGGTCGCTGCGTTACGACCCCGCGAGCGGCTATCTTTACGGAACGACGAGCGCGGGCGGTAAATTCGGCCTCGGTACCGTCTTTCGCATCCGGCCGTCCGCCTTCGGCTCGGCCGGCAAGATCGACACGATCTATCAATTTTCCGGAACCGGCGGCGACGGAGCAAAACCCATCGACGGGGTAGTCGTCGCGGACGGCCGCCTGTACGGCGTCACCGTGTACGGGGGAACGAGCCAGGCGTCGTCCGACGGCAGCAAACACACCGGCGACGGAACGATCTTCTCGCTTCCCATCCCGAAGTAGCGCGGCTAGATAATCGAGATCGTTTCCTTCGGCTTGGGGTGAAGGGCGAGGCTCGCGAGGAGCTGGTCGGCGAGCACGTCGCAGATCGGATCGTCGATCTCCTCGACGAGGCCTTCGTCGGCTAACGCGGCTTTGCGCGGATCGATCGGGATCCGCGCGAAGAGCGGCGCCTGCGCGAGTTCGGCGACGCGATCGGCGCGGGAGGGTCCGAAGATTTCGTAGCGCGTCCCGGTGTCGGGAGCGACGAAGTACGACATGTTCTCGATGACGCCCAGGATCGGTTTCTTGAGCTGGCGCACGAGATTCGCGCACTTGCGGACGATCATCGTCGCGAGCGCCTGCGGCATCGTCACGAGCACGACGCCGTCCACCGGCAACGATTGCAGCACCGTAAGCGGCGCGTCCGACGTCCCGGGCGGAAGGTCCACCAGCAACACGTCGAGATCGCTCCACGTCACCTGCTCGAAGAATTGGCGGATGACGCCCGAGAGAATCGGGCCGCGCCAGATCATGGCGGTGTCTTCGTCGGCCGTCAGCAAGTTGGCGCTGACGACCTCGATCGCGCTGCGCGTCGTCGCGGGAACCATCAGCGGTTGCGGCTTGCCTTGATCGGTCTTGTGATGCGGGTCGGGCTCGATCGCCATCGGCGTGTGAAGGCCGAACAGCTTTGGAATGGACGGCCCGGTGATGTCGGCATCGAGGATGCCGACGCGAAGATTCTTGCGGCGCAGTCCGATTGCCAGCATCGCGGTGACGAGCGATTTTCCGACGCCGCCCTTGCCGGA
>PMFP01000039.1 GCA_003155175.1 Vulcanimicrobiota bacterium | reverse complement strand
CAGCTCGCGATCGATCGCATGACGCTTGCGTGCAAGACCTTCAAGTTCATGACCTCGCCGGCGACCATCGACGAGACGATGGTTCGCGAGCCGCACGAAGCCCTAGGCGTCTCGACGGTCGCCCTGTTCCGCAAGGACGGAGAATCGTACGGACGCGTTACGAGCTCGGGTTGGCAGCCGGCAGAGTGCGCGACGCTGGATCGGGACGACCGCTTGGTGACGACCCATTTGGCGACGGAAGGCGTGCTGCACCTCACCGAGATTCCGTGGAGCCGCGAGGACGTTCCCACGGGTCTTGCGGCGCCGGTCCTCTCGATACCGCTGCGTGCTGCGAACGTCCTCACGGGCTTCTTGCTGTGCAGCGTGAAGCCGCACGGCGAACAGCTCGATCCCGAGGAATTGCATCTGCTCGTCGACTTCACCAAGGAGGGCGCGATCGCGTACGATCAACTCGAGGCCGACGCGCTCCGCCGGCACGCGAAGGAACTGGAGACGCAGGTGATGATGCTCGACGCGCGATTGCAAGAGGCGCGGCGCAACGCGGCGACCTAGTGCGTAGGGTCCCCCGCTACGGCGTCCCGGGCAGAATCAGGCGCTTGATCGCATTGTACGACGGCTTGGGAGCGTAGTCGGCGTAGAGCAGGCCGTAGTCGTAGGTATATGCGCCGCTGTGACCGGCCGATCCGTCGCGCAACTCGCACCAGATCATCGTCGAAAGCCCCAGGATACGATGGACGTACCACATCTGCTCGATGAATCCGACTTGGTCCTGATCGGTGGGCACGCACGTCTCGGTCGTGTGAATGCCGACGCCGTCCGGAACGATGCCGCGCAGTTGCACGTACTGTCCGTAAGCGGCGCAGGGGACGGCGTAGCTGTGAACCGCGCACCCGTTCATCACGCGGTACGCACCGAGGTTCTTGAGCTCGGCGATCCACGAAAGATCAAGGCCGCTCGTTCCACCGGACCAGATGTCGCGCGCTCCCGCAGCCCGCAGCGCGGTCGCCGTGGGCAGCGCGACTTTCGCGTAGTCGTTGACGTCGGCAGCCGCGCCCCACGACTGCGAAAGGTCGGGCTCGTTCCATATCTCCCAAATCGGATCGTATTTTGCGTAACGTATCTGGAGCGTCACGCACGTTGCCGCATAGGCCTCCGGGTCGATTGGTTGCGGCATGACCGGAGAGATCGCGACGACGCGTATGCCGTGCCTTGCGGCGGCGGCGAACACCGCGTCGGAGAAATCCAAACCCAGGCCCACTCCGATCCGGAGAAGCGTACCGCCGCAGCCGGCGATGGCCGCAACGGCCTTCTCCACATCGTCGACCATGTAGATCTGGCTACCGAACGCGGTCGGCGTGGCCGCCGACCCGGCCGAAGCGGGCACGGGAGAGCAATTCTGTCCCTCGCACGAGACCAAAGGCAACGACAAAACACCGCCGAGATAACGAAGCGCGGTACCGCGATTCATTCGAGGACTCTTCCGCGTTTCCGCGCGCAAGACCCGCGAAAACAAGAAAGCACCCCGGGCCCCGGCGGTGCTTTTCTCTTGCGAACGTCCGCCCGCTAGCCGACGGCTTCGAGGTCGAGCGTGATCTCGACGTCGTCGCCGACCGCGACGCCGCCGGCTTCCAGCGCGGAGTTCCACGTCAGGCCGAAGTCGCTGCGCTTGATCTTCGTCTTGGCTTCGTACGCGACGCGCTCGCCGCCGCCGAACGGATCCGCGCCGCGGTCCGAGGCTTCGGCGTCGAACGACACGCTACGCTTGGTGCCGCGAATTTCGAGATCGCCGGTCATGCGGAAGGTCTTGTCCCCGGTCGCCTCGATCTTCGTGCTCTCGAAACGGAGTTTGGGGTATTTCTCCACTTCGAAGAAATCGGGCGACTTCAAATGCGCGTCGCGTTGTGCTTCGCGCGTGTCGATCGAGCCGGCTTCGATTTCGGCTTTGACCGAGACGGGGATCACGCCGGTCTCCGGCAGTTCGATCGTTCCGCTGACGGCGGCAAACGAACCGCGGACTTTCGAAATCATGAGGTGGCGAATCGAAAAGCCGATGCTCGTGTGGGACCCGTCGATTTTAAACGTCCGGGTGGCGGTGCTGGCAGTCATCTCGTGCTCCTTGAAAATGGGTTGGGGGTGCGGTCGGGCGGTGGCATATGATTTATTATAGTTAATAATTTCGATATGTCAATAATTAAGTCCGTGTGATATACTGAGTCCATGCACGGTGCACCCCCGCTTCCAGCCCAGCCTCAATCCTGTACCCCGGCCGCTTCGCTCTTAACCCGGCTCGGCCGGTGGTCGGTCCGGCAGTTCACCGCTGCACTGAAGCCCATTGGGCTTAAGCCGCGCCACCTCGCCACCCTGATCGAACTGCGCAACGCGCCCCTGCCCCAGCAGAGCTTGGGCGAGGCGGTTGACGTGGATGCGGCACAGTTGGTCGGCCTGCTCAACGATCTCGAGTCCGACGGCCTCGTCCACCGGCGCCGGGATCCGGAGGATCGAAGGCGCCACATCGTCGAGATATCGGACGTTGGGCGCGAGCGTTTGGCCGAGGCCGACCGCGCGCTGGCGGACGTCGACGCCCGTCTCATGGCCGGCCTTACGCCCGAGGACCGGGCGCGATTCGTCACGCTCTTGCGATTCGTCGCCGAGCACGGCGGTTTCGAGGAAGAGTGCGCGGGACGTTCGGACGTATCGCCGTGCGTCGCGGCCGCGGAAGAAGACGAATGCGGCTCGCTGTGACGCGAGCCGCGACGATTCGCTAGCGCCGGCGGCGCGGACGCGAGCTGTAGACGAGACGCGGCTTCGGCGGCTCGATGCTGGCTTCGGGAAACAGCGGATTCACCGAACGCTTGATGCGGCTGCCCAAGGCGTACTCGATCTGCCGGATCAACGGCTCTTCTTCCGAGGACACGAACGTGATCGCATCGCCCGTCGCTTTGGCGCGCGCCGTGCGGCCGATCCGATGCATGTAGTCCTCGGCGGCGTACGGGACGTCGAAATTCACGACGTGTCCGAGGTCGGCAATGTCGATGCCACGCGCCGCGATGTCGGTGGCGACGAGCACGCGGTACTTACCGCGCTTGAAGTTCTCGAGCGCGCGCGTGCGCTGCGCTTGCGAACGATCGCCGTGGATCAAGTCTGAGGGAATGCGGTTCTTCTCGAGCACTCGGGCCAATCGGTTGGCGCGCGATTTCGTGCGCGTGAACGCGATCGCGCTGTAGATCGCGTTGTCCTTGAGGAGTTCGAGCAGTAGATCCGTCTTCTTCTCCTGCGGCACGCTGTAGAGCGTTTGCGTCAGGCCTTCGACCGGCGATGCCGTGGGAGCGAGCTCGACCTTCGCGGGATCGTGCAGCATCTCGCGCACGAGAGCCGAGATCGCGGGCGGAAGCGTTGCCGAGAAGAACAACGTCTGGCGCTGCGAAGGAATGGATTTGAGCAGCCGTCGCACGGCCGGAAGAAATCCCATGTCGAGCATGCGGTCGGCTTCGTCGAGCACGAGAATCTCGATATCGCGGAGGCGGGCCGTTCCGCGTTCGATGTGGTCGAGCAGCCGGCCGGGCGTGGCGACGATGATGTCGGTGCCGTTCTTGAGCGCGGTGACTTGCGGGCCGAAGCCCACGCCGCCGTAGACGGCCGCAACGCGAACGCCCGAATACTTTGCCAGTTCGGTGAGGTGCATCGCGATTTGTTCGGCGAGTTCGCGCGTCGGCGCCAGGACTAGCGCCCGCGTCTTGCCGCGAGGCAGATCCATGAGCGCGCTGAGCATCGGAAGGCCGAACGCCGCGGACTTGCCGCTCCCCGTCTCCGCGCTGGCGAGGATGTCGCGGCCCTCGAGGGCGGGCGGAATCGCCATCGTTTGGATGGGAGTGGGCTCGGTGAACTTCAGGTCGCGGACGGCGCGCAGAAGCTCCGGCTTTAAGCCGAGGGAATCAAAAGACATGGAAATGACGGATCCTTCTTAAAGTATGCGCGGCTCGATCGCATACGAAAGATCGCGCAGGGGTTAACCGATTATCGCACGATCGCGGCAAAAAGGCTACCACAAGCGTCTCATGGGCGAAAACGAGTCCGACAAGCGCGCCCTTCGTGGACGAGAACCGGGCTTTTCGCTATGCCGGAGTCGTACCCCATAGCCGTATGCTGGGGGAGTGGCGGCTCGTCGGAGTCGCTGCAGAAGGAATAAGGTCATGGGTAATCTCTTGTGGGGCATCATCAGCATTCTTTTCGTGCTGTGGCTGCTAGGCTTCGCGCTCCATTTCGGGGGTGGCCTGATCCATCTGCTGTTGGTCGTCGCGCTCGTCCTGATCGTGGTGAATCTCCTGACCGGAAGACGCGCCGGCGCCTGAATCCGGCACGCGCGCTAGTGCGCGATTTCCCCGAAGCCTCGAGCCATCGCCGCTGCGAAAACCGGTAACAACGCAAACAGAGCGACTTCCACCCAAAGGAAGCGCCGGACCGTCGCGATCTCGGAATTGCTCGGGTCCGCGCCCGTGCGCCGCCAGCGTATGTACCGCAGCGTAGGTGGTATGGATAGCACCGCGATGCAACCGAACGTTGCCATCTTCGCCCAGAAGAACGCGTTGTGCTCGTAATAGTCCCAGCCCTTGGCCGCGAAGATCGCCCGGCAGAATCCGACGACGACGAGCAGACCGGCGAGGATTCCATACCAGAGATCGATTCGCGTGATTCTTAAAACGGTCGATGCGTCCAAGCTCGGTCGAACGAGGACGAGCTCGGCGGCGAGCACTCCGCAGAGTAAGAAGATCAGGAGATAGTGGCCGACCGCGAGCGATAGGTCTAACATCTATTGCCAACCTAGCGTTACCCGGGCTTCCACAGATGCCTCTCCTTAATCGTGCCGTTCGGTTTGCGCGAAGCCGAGTTCGCTCGCATATTGACAAAAGTCAATCCAGGCGATAGTATCGATGGATGTCGATGCAACGATGCTGCCCGCCTGCCGAGGTCGCATCCGACCGATTTCACGAGGAGGCGTCGCTGTTCAAAGCGATCGCCGACGAGAACAGGATGCGCATTCTGGCGACCCTAGCGAGCGCTATCGAAGACGTTTGCGTCTGCGACTTCACCGGCGCGCTTCCGCTCAATCAGCCGACCGTCTCGCACCACCTTCGCATCCTGCGCGAAGCCGGACTCGTCACCTGCGAGCGACGCGGCACGTGGGTCTACTATCGCTTGGCCCCCGGCGCCCACGAGCGCGTCGAATCCGCGACGCGGGCCGTCTTTGCGCAAAAGGTGCTCGCATGAAAGTTCATCTCAGCCTCGCAACGTCCGACCTCGCCGCAAGCGTCGCGTTTTACTCCGCGCTCCTCGATCGCGAGCCCACGAAGGTGCTGCCCGATTACGCGCTGTTCGTCGCCGAGGATCCCGGAATCGAACTCGCGCTCGCGCTGACCGATCGCGTCGGCCCCGCCGGCGACGCGCATTTCGGCATCTGCGCGACGTCTCCCGAGGACGTCGAACGCGCGATCCTCCGATTGAGCGAGCGGGGCTTGGCGACATCGATCGAGCGCAACCACACGTGCTGTTACGCGAAACAGACGAAAGTGTGGACCTCGGATCCCCAAGGACGCCGCTGGGAAGTCTACGCCGTGCTCGAAGAAAGCCCGGCGCAAAACGATACCGCGGAAGGTTGCTGCGCCGAACCTTGCGGATGCGCCGCCTGACGATGCGCGTTCTCTTTATCTGCGTTCAAAACTCGGCCCGCAGCCAGATGGCCGAAGCGTTCCTGAAAGCAGCGTGCGGCGATCGCGTGGACGTGGAAAGCGCGGGCCTGACGCCGGGCGTGTTGAACCCCCTCGCGGTCGCCACCATGCGCGAAGCCGGGATCGACATCTCGGGACACGCGACGCAAGGCGTTTTCGACGTGTACAAGTCGGGCAGGCTGTTCTCGCACGTCGTTACCGTGTGCGATGAGGCCGCCGCCCAGGCATGCCCGATATTTCCCGGGATGGTCACGCGCCTCCACTGGGACGTCCCCGATCCGGCCGCGCTTTCCGGCACCTTTGAGGAGCGGCTCGAAGCGATCCGGCCGATACGGCAGGCCATCAAGGACCGCGTCGACGCGTTCTGCGCGGAATATTGTCACCGCTAAGCAAGCGCTGCGTCGCGGAGGCGGTCGGCACGGCGATTCTGCTTGCCGCCGTCGTCGGATCCGGCATCATGGGCACGCGCCTCGCCTCGGGGAACGTCGCGATCGCCCTCTTGGCAAATTCGATTGCGACGGGC
The DNA here is from genome assembly GCA_003155175.1 of Vulcanimicrobiota bacterium. Classification (GTDB taxonomy): domain Bacteria; phylum Vulcanimicrobiota; class Vulcanimicrobiia; order Vulcanimicrobiales; family Vulcanimicrobiaceae; genus Hemerobacter; species Hemerobacter limicola. The sequence goes on along the minus strand of PMFP01000039.1, from coordinate 93,657 downwards.
GGCGTGCTGTTCTGTCTGATCGCGGCGTTCGGCCCCATTTCGGGCGCGCACTTCAATCCCGCGGTGACGGTCTGCGACGCGCTCCAGGGCGGCATGCGCTGGCGCGACGTTCCGCCGTACGTCGCCGCGCAGATTGCCGGCGCGATCGCGGGAACGGCCGTCGCAAACGTGATGTTCGGACTCCCGGCGTTCTTTCCGTCGCATCGCGTTCGCGCGGGCGGCCCGCTCTGGCTTGGAGAGTTCGTGGCGACGTTTGGTTTGCTCGCCGTGATTTGGGGATGCGTTCGCTTCAAGAACGGGCTCGTTCCGTTTGCGGTCGCGGGTTACATCGTCGGCGCGTACTGGTTTACGTCGTCCACGTCGTTCGCCAATCCGGCCGTGACGATCGCGCGGTCGTTGACGGATACGTTCGCCGGCATACGTCCGGCCGACGTTCCCGGCTTCGTGGCCGCACAGATGCTCGGCGGGGTTGCCGCTACGGCGCTCTTCGCATGGCTCGTCCCGATCTCGAAAGCGACCGCCGAGGCCGTCTTGTTACCTCACCGGCTTCCCAGCGAGAGCGGTTAACAGGGCGACGAATCTCCCCAGCCCGAGCAGAGCTGATGCGCCGTCGAAGCCGGCATGCCGTCCTTGGCGAGAAGGTCGACGGTGATCGCGCCGCCGCCCCAATCGACTTGCTTCCACGTTTCGCCCGAGACGCGTTTGTAGACGCCGTAACCGGACGCCTCGCCCTTGTACCAATCGGTCAGCGCGTAGTCGCCGACTACGTGAACGCCGAGTAGCCCTTGCCCTGGGTTCTTCTGGTTCGAGAACGCACGAACCGCAGCGACGTCCGCCTTCGGACCCGCGTCAGAGGCCAGAGCCAAGCCGGTAGCCAGCGCGCTCAGCGCGACCAAGCCAGTCACAAACTTCTTCATGAACGTCCTCCCTCGACGCAGGCTGGTTTCGGCGCCGGCGTCCCTACTTCTTCGCATCCGGCGCCATAACTTGGCCGTAAACGAGCTCGAACGCGTCCGGCCCGATGCTGACCTCGCCGCGAAACGGGTGGTCGACCACGAAAACCATGAAGATCATAAGCGCGACCATGATCGCGCAGAAACCCGTCATGACGACGTGCAGCTGGAATCGCTCCAGCGAGAGAAAGTAGGTGAGAACGATCGTCACGACGCCGCCCACGACGATCACGATCCAAAGCGCGGAGGGCAGGCCCGTGTTTAGGCTGTAGAGACGTTGCCGGCGCAGCTCCAGCATCCCGTTAAATTCCGAGATTGCAGATTCGTCGACGAGCGTTTGCCGCTGGTTCCGCGGTTCGAACGAATACAGCGTGGTCTCGATTTGACGAACCATGTGAACCCCTTGAACCGGAACGACGCCGTGCCGGTACTGGGGCCACGCGACGTCGATCAGGTAGCGCGTGTACGCGCGGATCTGTGCCGTGAGCTCGGAGCGGTAGGGCTCCGGGTACGTGCGAACGTCCGTATAGATGGCACCGAGGCGCGATGCTTCCTGACTCGTATTGGCGTCGCTTGTCGAGTATTGCTCCCAAACGGCGACGGCGATGAGACCGGCGATCAGCCCGTAGAACAACGCCGCCGTTCCGATGTACGCGTCGACGCCCTCGTTGTGCCCGGGCGGAGGCCCGGTGATGCGCCGGACGAGGCCACGCGTGGCATACAAGCCCGCGAGCGCGGCAACGAGAAACGTCCCGACGATCAAGAATGCAACGAGCCACGTCGGCAAGTCATAGAGCCACAGAAACATCGTTAGCTTTCGATTCCCTTGTCCGGAGCCAATGGAGGAGAGGGTGGGATTCGAACCCACGGAACCCGCAAAGGTTCAGCGGTTTTCAAGACCGCCGCATTCAACCGCTCTGCCACCTCTCCAGGTGAGCGCATCGCCTTATTTGATGACGGTTTGCGCCAAGCCGTCATCTCCGGTGCTCTCGCCGGCGTGGCGGCCGAGAGATGGATCGCGCTAGCGCGCCGGGGAGTTCCCTTCGGGCACTCGCAGTCCGATGGCGCTGATTATCCACGAGATGAATCCCATCCAGATCGCGCACCAAAATGCCGCCCAGAAGTCTGCGATGTGGAAGCCTGGCACGATGGCGGCGACGAGCCAAAACAGCAGCGCATTGACGACGAACAGAAACAGTCCGAGCGACAAGACGATAAAGGGGAGCGACAAGACGAGCGCGATCGGACGCACGATCGCGTTCACGATTCCGAATACGAGGGCCGCGATCAACAACGCGGTCGTGGTATCGACCGTCACGCCGATGTGAAAGGCCGGGGCGACGAACTTGGTGAGCAGCCACAGCGACAGAGCGTTGAGCAGCCAGCTGATGAGAAAATTGACCAAGGTTCCCCTCCGGTTTCCCAGTGAGTATGTCTCGAAACTGTTCCCGCGCCGGCGAGGTTTTCCCCGCAATGCGTTCTGGGAGCGGGTCCGCGGCGCTCGGGCGCCTCCTTTCCCCGCGCCGTGCGGGCAGGTCGGTTGCCGTCCGCCTCGAACGCGCCGCTCGTACTCAACGCCGGCGACGGCGTGACGAACGCGAAGGCGCCGCGTAGGAAGGGGATCCGAGATCCGCATTCGTCTTGCATGCATCCTCGCGGTCTCAGCGTTCGCATGCCTCGATGCCCGCGCAATCGCGGCGACGCGCGCGTGCACGACCGCCGCGTCGTACGACGTCGCCGTCTCCAAGCAGATCGGCGACGTTTACAACCAAGTTGCGAGCGACGGCGACGAGCTGTGGCCGTCGTATTTCGCTAAGGGCGCGCTGCGCGTCGGCGAGTACGCGTACACGATCCAGACGCACCGCAGCCAGTACGACACTCAGCATCAAGGCTCCCAAACCGATACGGTCGTGCACACGATCGCGGGACCGACCGTCGCCGTCCCCTGGTTCGTCGCCGTCGATCAGACTTCCGAAGCCCGCGTCGAGCGCTGCATTCACGTTCTGCGCTTCTACGCCGGCATCGCGTACCTGCAGGTTAATAGCAACTACGGGTATCCGATCGGCTACGGCCCGCTGCACGGCTTTGGCGCGGGCATCGAACGCTACGCGGATCCGAACAAACGCTTCGACGTCTTTGCAGCCCTGTATTTTTATCCGGCTGCGACCGGCCCGTACGGTTCGGGAACGGTGTCGTTCGAAGACACGACGTTCGACGGCGGCTTTCGATGGCGCCCCACGAGCTCGAAGATAGCCCTCGTGGCCGGTCTGTACCAAGAGATCCGCGCGATTCCCGGACTGCGCGCTGCACAAACCGTCCGAGCCGCTCCGTACTTCGGCATCAGCCTCTCGCATTGAGCGGCGTACGAAGGGTTTTTCGTGCGGTTGGCCGCAACGTCAACGACATGGCGGCAAGACATATAGGCTCGACTTTGGGGCTGATCGCGATCGTCGCGCTCTGCGCCTGCAGCAAGAGCAACGGCAACCCGAACGTGATCGTCACTCCGTCACCCTCGCCAGGCACCGTGGTCGCGGTACCTTCGTCGGTCGTGCTGTCGGCTTCGGGTGCCGGCGGCCATCCGAAATCCATCGCGAGCATCACGGTCACGCAGCACAACGCCGCGGGCTTGCTCTATTTGAACACGCCGCCGTCCACGTGTCCGGGAACGATCCTCAATTCCAGCATCAAGCAGTCGGTCGATACGTACGACAGCACGAACTTGGTGGCGACGCTTACGTTCGGCCCCATTACCGCGCTGCCCACCGCGACGACGCAGAAATGTCAGTTCACGATCTTCCCGTCCACGGGCGTTACGATTACGGTTCCGGTGACGGTCAACCCGTAGCGGACGGCTCCGCGTACGCGCTTTCGGACACCGACACGGGTTTTGGTTCGAGCGCGTAATACGTTCCAAAGATTGCAAGCATCGTCACGAACCAGACGACGATCGTAAGACTCAGCAGATTTCCTTGGCGGATATCCACCTCGCGCAACGAGCGCCCGACCGCGACGTAGCCGGGCTGGCCGCCCGTGTAACGCGCGACCACCACTGCGGCGCGCACGCCGCCCTCCGGTTGTAAGGTCACCCGCTGCTCCGACCCGTCGCGCGCCGCTGCAAAGATTCCGGCCGGAATCTGCGGCATCGCGCCGTGCAGCCGGGCCGAAGAGGCGACGACGTTCCCCGAGTCGTCGTAGATCGCGGTCCACGGCGCTAAACTCGTCCCAACGTCGACTAGGTGCGTTTCGTCGACAAGACTGTCGGGCCGCGCGCCCGCGGTCAGTTGCCCGGCCGTGTCTTCGGCGATTTGGATCTGCGGATCGTTGGCCGACGTCCGATACACCTGTTGACCTACCAGATAGGCAAAAAGGAACAGCAGCGTCGTCGCGATCGCCGTCGGCAGCCCTTTACGCAGGGCCGCCATCAATCGCGGATTGTGAATCACGTTCCCATGGCGTCGGGCGAGGGCGGCGCCGAGGGACCGGCGTCGGTTGCCGCCGGACTCGCTTGGCCCGTCGTCGTCTCATGGGTGATGAGAATCGAGGTGGGATCGCTGCCTTTCTGCGTGATGGCCACGCTCTTGCGATCCGCGTCGGTATCGCCGACTTGGAACTCTGCCATCGACGTTCCGCCCGCCGACATTTTCATCTTCTCGGAATTGGCCGGCATCTGTTGCTTGTAAAACGCGTAGACCTTGTCGAACGAGTCGGCCGTCTGCAGGTTGATCATCTGGCTCGAGCCGGCCGCGGTCTGAATGCTTGCCGCTCCGTTGCCCTTGGCCTGCGCGCCCGGATAGATCGGAAGTCCTAGCGTCGACGGATCCACCGCGTCCTGCCCGTACGTCGCGGTTCCCTGATCCGTCTTCACCGTGGCCGTCTTGTCGTCGTTGCTGGTCGTCACGGTTCCGCCGTCCGACGTGACGACCGTCGTCTTGTGCGACCCGCAAGCCGCCGTGCCTAGAATCAAAATCGTCGCGGCAATCCGCGCCAAATGTACCGGTTTCACCTGAGGACCTCCGTTATTGGCCGTGTTGGTAGGTTCTATAGATTGGCCGCGGCATTTACCCTTTTGAGATGACCCTTATGGAATCGTTGCCGACCCCGCTGCGCGGCTACCGGCTCGTCGTCGCGGTGAGCGGCGGAGCGGTGACCGCGAGCGATTTTCGCCGCGGTCGCGTAGCGGAGGCCGCCGGAACCGGGCGCCGCGGGGACGCCGCCGTCATGCGCACCGTCCGCCGTCAGGTCGCCGCGTACTTCGAGAAGCGCCTGACCCGGTTCGACGTACCCCTTGCCTTGAGCGGCACGGTATTTCAAGTCGCCGTTTGGAACGCCGTGACGCAGCTGCGATTCGGCGAGGTCGTCTCGTACGGCGACGTCGCACGCGCGGTCGGGCGTCCGCTCTCGCACCGCGGCGTGGCCGCCGCGATGGGGAAGGCTCCCCTCGATCTCTTCGTCCCGGCCCATCGCGTGATCGGCGCGGACGGAAGAGTCAAAGGGGGCGCCCCCGGATCGCTGCGAACGCAACTGCTGGCTTTCGAGCGCGGCGCTACTTCTTGGTCGCGTCGATGATGACGATCGCGCGGCCGTCACTCGACTTCACCTGATTGTACGCCGCGAGTGCGGCACCCAGCGGCGCGGCCGGATCGAGCGCTTCGCTGGCGGTCATTCCGGTGCGCTGCTTGACCTGCTGATCGATCGGGCCCTTCATTACGTCGGGCAGCGTTTGGAACTTCTCGATGAGGCCCAAGGCCGGCCCAAGCTTCTGGTTCATGGACGCGGGATCCAGGACGACGACCAGCACGTTCGCTCCGCCGGGCTTTCGAAAGGCGTCGAAGTCCAGACCGTAACGCTGAGCCTGCGCGCGCGCCTGATCCATGGACGACCCCGATGCGGCCACGACGTAACCCTGCGGGGGTTTGCTGTCGAGCTCGTGCAGCCACTGATGCAGATCCGCCATCGTGGCCGTGGTCCCGGCGACGACTTGATGACCGTCGTACGTCCCCGAACCCTGCGGATAGAGCTTCGAGCCGCCGGGCACTTGGCTCACGTCCACAGCCTGGCTCCAATCCTTCGCGCCGACGATCGTCGCGCCGTTGTAGAGCGGGAAATCGGTGGGGTTGGTCGCCGCCGGGTTCGGCGCCGAACCGTTGGCCGGAGCGCCCGCCGCGGACGTACTCGAGGACGCATTCGAGCACCCGGCGACCGCAACGGCGGCGAACGCGAGCGCGAATAGGAACGGCTGCTTCATCCAAGGTCCTTTCAGTTTACGAGAACGGATGGGTCGTGATTCGAGGAGAAGCGCCGCTAGCCCCGTATGGCATCGGCATGGACTTCGAGACGTTTTGGCCGCAGTATCTCAAGGCGCACCGCGATCCGCGGACACGCGCGTTGCACGTCGCCGGAACGATCGCGGCGAGCGCGCTCGTCGGCACGGCGGTCGCATTTCGCAAGCCCTGGCTCGCGGCCGCGGGCCTGGTTGCCGGCTACGGCCCCGCCTGGTTCGCGCACGCCGTCTTCGAACGCAACCGCCCCGCGACGTTCAGCGCGCCGGTCTCGTCGTTCGTCGCGGATTACTTCATGGCGTGGCACGTTCTGCGGGGCACGATGGACGCGGAGTTCGTGCGCGTCGCACGGGGAGCGTAGAGCACCATGAAAATGACGCTTGCCGTCTTCGGCATCGCGTTCGCCGTCGCGCTGGCGGCGTCGCCATCCCGGGCAACGGATCTGCCTCCGCATTCGCCGGTCTTCATCGCGCGGGACGCCGCGCGGCCGATCTCCGTCGCGGCGGGCGAGGAATTCTTCGTCGCGCTCGATTCCAACGTGACGACCGGATATTCGTGGACCGCCGCGATCGGTGACGGAACCGTCGCGAGCACCGAAGGCAGCGTTTACCAGCCGCCTGCGTCGCAAGCGATGGGCGCCGGAGGCCAGCAGATTTTCATCTTTCGCGCGGGCCGCGCCGGCACCACGGGCATCGTCTTCACCTACGCCCGGCCCTTCGACCCCGCGAAGACCGCGGCAAAAACGTTGACGTTCGACGTCACGGTCCACTAGGTGACCGAGCGCCTCTCGTACGGATCCTACCTCAAGGTCGAAGACCTGCTTTCGCTGCAGCAGCCCGTCTCGCGCCCTGCGCACCACGACGAGATGCTCTTCATCGTCATCCATCAAGTCTACGAGCTCTGGTTCAAGCAGCTCTTGCACGAGATGACGGCGGTGATGGAGGCCCTACAACGCGACGACCTGCTGCGCGTCGCCAAAGCGTTCCGGCGGGTCCACACGATCCAACGCCTGCTCGAACAGCAAGTGGATGTCCTCGAGACGATGACGCCGCAAGAATTCAACCAATTTCGCGACAACCTCAATCCGGCCAGCGGCTTTCAGTCGCTCCAGTTCCGCGAGATGGAGTTCGTGTGCGGCCTGCGCCGTCTGAACACGCTCAAGTATCTGGAGATGAAGCCCGGACAGCGCGAGCTGCTGGAACGGCGCGCGGCCGAGCCCTCGCTGTACGACCGCGTCAAGGAGATGCTCGCCCGGCGCGGCTTCGCGACCGGGACGAGCGACGAGTTGCTGCAGAGCATGCTGGAGATCTACCGGCACGAAAACCGGCACTACGATCTGTACATGCTGCTCGAGGACCTCATCGAGTTCGACGAGCGTTTGCTGCTGTGGCGGGGACGCCACATTCGCATGGTCGAGCGCATGATCGGGCACAAGCGCGGGACGGGCGGATCCTCCGGAGCGTCCTATTTGCAGCACACGCTCGAGTTCAAAATGTTCCCGGAACTCTGGGAAGTGCGCACGCACCTGGGCGAGACCGACTATGCGTGAAGCCGATGCCGCCACGCAAGCGGTCGAACGGGACCGTTTCCCCATCCTCAAAGACTCCACGTATTTAGTCAGCCACTCGATGGGTGCCGCGCCGCTCGAAGCGAAAGCCGCGCTGGACCGCTATTGGGACGAGTGGGCGAGCGAAGGGCCCGAGGCGTGGGAACTCTGGTTGCCGCGCATCGGCGAGATCGCCGACGGGATCGGACGGATCGTCGGCGCGCCGTCCGGCAGCGTCTTTCTCGGCCCGAACGTCTCGGTGTTGCAGGCGGCGCTTGCAACGTGTTTCGACTTTCGCACGGAGCGCAACGAAGTTGTGTACGAATCGCTCCAGTTCCCGTCGCTGACCTACGTGTGGCGCGAGTGGGAACGGTACGGCGCGCAATGCCGCGTCGTTTCCTCGGACGACGGCCGCACCATTCCGACCGAGCGCATCTGCGCGGCGATCGGCGAAAAAACGGCACTGGTCGTCATTTCGCACGCCTACTACGTCTCCGGCGCCGTGGCCGACGTACGCGCGATTCAGGCACGCTGCCGCGAAACGGGAGCGCTACTGTGCGTGGACGCCTATCAAACCACCGGCGTCTATCCCTACGACGTCGTCGAGTGGGATCTCGACGTGGTAACCGGCGGCTCGCACAAGTGGCTGCTCGGCGGTCCCGGCTGCGGTTGGATCTACGTCAAGCCCGAACTGCGCGAGCGCTTTCGCCCGGCCGTCACGGGCTGGATGGCGCACGAGCGCCCCTTCGCCTTCGAGGCCGCGCCGATTTCCTACGCGACCTCGATGTACCGATTCGGACACGGCACGCCGACGATCCCCGGGTACGTCGTCGCGCAACCGGGCCACGATCTCGTGCGAAGCATCGGCGTCGCGCGCATTCGCGGGCACAACGTTCGCCTCACGACGAAGATCGCCGAACTGGCGCTCGAGCGCGGTCTGCGCGTGAACACGCCGCTCGAGCCCGAGCGCCGCGGTGGATGGGTGGGCGTAGACTTCGACGGCGCCGAGCGAGCGTATCGCGCGCTCGTGCAGCGCCGCGTTTTCGTGGATTACCGTCCGGACTGCGGCCTGCGCATCGGGCCGCATTTCTATACGACCGACGGCGAGGTGGACGCGCTCTTCGACGAGCTGACCCGCTTGCGCAGGTAGTGCCATGGCTTCCATGGTCGTCGATCATCGCAACGTAGGCGCCGCGTTCCGGCGCCTTTCCATTCCGGTCGGCGTCCAGCTGCTCGGCGATCAGTTGCTGGGCATCGTGGACACGATCGCCATCGGAAGCCTGGGCGTGGTCGCGCTGGCCGGGGCGACCGCCGCCGGCACGCTCTTCCTGACCGTCGCGTTCCTGCTGGCCGGATTCTGCAGCGGCATCTCGATCATCGGCGCGCAGCGCATCGGCAATCACGACGTCGAAGGCTTCGCGCGCAGCATTCGCGCCGGAGCGCTGGTTACGACGAGCGTCGCGATAGCGGCCGCGGCCGTTAGTCTGTTCGGCGCGCACGCGGCCGTCAACGCCATCGCGGGGAATCTTCCGAGCGCGCCGGCCAGCGCAACGTATCTCATCTTGCGCTGCGCGTGCTTGTTGCCGATGGCGGTATCGGGCACGCTCATCGTGGGTTTGGGCGCGGCGGGCAATCAGAAGCTCGGCGTGCTCGTCATCGCCATCGTCAATCTCGTTCACATTCCGCTGCTGCTCGTTCTCTGCCTAGGCTGGTGGACGCATCACCCGTTCGGCATCGCCGGCGCGGGTGTCTCGTCGCTGATATCGGAGACGATCGCCGCGGGGTACGCGGTCTACTACACGTGGAAACGGCCGGTTTACCGGATCTTCTCGCGCTGGGAATGGAACTGGCGCCTGGCGTACGAGTGCGCGCGCCTGGGTTCGCCCGAAGCCGTCTTCTTGTTCGTCATCATGCTGCCCGACGTGCTCATCGTCGCCATGCTAGCGCCGCTGGGCGCGGAGGCGGTCTCGGCGTTTCGCGCGCTCAACATCGTCTCGGATCTCACGTTCGTCGTGCCGATTCCGCTGCAAAGCGCCGTGCAAACCATCATCGGCCAGCGGCTGGGTGCGCGTGACGTTCCCGGCGCGCAGTGGTTCTTCGCTCGCGGGCGGCGCGTCGCGCTGTGGGTAAGCACGATCGCCGGAATCGCCATCGCGATCTGCGCGCGGCCCCTGGCGTACGTCTTCACCCTCAACGCCCAAGTCGCTGCGAGCGCGGCCCTCCCGCTCGCGCTCCACACGATCACGCTGCCGCTCAAAAGCTGGGCGATGGTCTCCATGGCCCCGATCCGCGCCGCCGGCGACACGCGCTTCTCGATGGCGATGGGCATCGTCTGCGCGCTCCTCGTACCGCCCTTTGCTTACCTGGGCATCGTGCGGCTTCACATCGGGCTCTATGCCGTGCCCTTCGCTTGGATCGTGGCATGGACGGCGCGCGGCGCCCTCACCGAGTTCAAACTCCTCGGCGGCGAGTGGACCCGAACGCCCGCCCTGGCGGACCGGGGACTTTAGCAGCTTGACCCTGCGCCTATACTAAAGAGGTAGGATACCTCGCTAGGTGAGGCGTCCACGCAATACATAGGCCGCTGCCCGGAAACGTCGAGAGACGCCAAGTGGGTAGACCAGACTGCGCCGATACAAGGCGATGTCTAACGCGGCTGAGCGAATCGTCCTTGGCGGTGATGCTCTACGGTGCGTGGTGTCGAAGCTTGTACGCGAATGAGGGATGCCGATTGCGCCCCTATTTTCGTGCCGGCCGCCTTGCGGACCGGTTTTAATTTTTTCTCGGCGGTTTACGGGGGGCCGTGCCGCCCCGTTTTTCAAAGAAAGGGGGTGAGCGGACATGGCGTTTACGGAAGGCTTCATCTCCGAACTCGTCGGCCGCAAAGCGACCGTCAACGACATCCCCGTCGGCAAAGTTTCGGATTTTCTCGTCAACGACCCGGACGGCAAATTCCCGCTCATCGACGGCTTGATCATCAAGACCGTCCAAGGCCTGCGTTTCGCGCCTATGGACACCGTAGCGGACGTGGATCGCGACGGAACCGTGGCTCTCACGCTCACGCCGAAAGAGCCGGCGCCGCCCGATCAAGACGCGCTCTTTCTCATCGCGGACCTGCTCGACAAGCAAATCGTGGACGTAGACGGGCGCAAGGTCGTTCGCATCAACGACATCGAGGTCGCTCGAGCGGGCGATCGCATGCACGTCGTCGCCGCCGACGTGGGCGTGGCCGGCCTCATGCGCCGCCTCGGACTCAAGTCGTTCGGCAAGCGGTTCGCGCCGGGAATTTATCGCAGCGTTCCCCGTTCGATGATCGCGTGGGATTCCGTCGCGCCGATCCGCGACGCCAATCCGACTCAGGTTCGCCTCTCCGTCAAGGAGAGTAAGCTCGCGCGCATGCATCCTTCGGAGCTCGCGGGCATCATCGGCGACCTTTCCGCACCCGAGGCGGCGGCGGTGGTGCGGCAGCTCGACGACGAGACGGCGGCCGACGCCTTCGAACATCTCGACGCCGACACGCAGAAGACGCTGATCGACGACATCGGTACCGAGCGCGCCGCCGACATCATCGAAGAGATGGACTCGGACGACGCCGCGGACTTGCTGGCGGAACTCGACGAGGAACGCCAGCGCGAGCTGCTAGCGGAGATGAGCGAATACACCGCCAGCGAGCTGCGCGAGCTCGTAAAATACCCGGAAGATACTGCCGGCGGCCTGATGACGACGGACTATACCTGGATCTACCCGCACCGTACCGCCGAGGCGACGATTCGCAAGATTCGCGAAATCGCTCCTACCTCCGAGTTCATTTATTACCTCTTCGTCGTGGACCGGGAAGACACGCTGCTGGGGGTGCTCTCGCTGCGCACGCTGCTGCTCGCGGATCCCTCCGCGACGATTCACGACATCATGGATACCGACATCATCACGGTTCATCCCGACATGGAAGCCGACGACGTCGCCGCGACCATCGCTCGCTACGATCTGATGGCGGTTCCCGTCATCACGAACGACGGGAAGATGCTCGGAATCGTGACGGTCGACGACGCCATCGACGCGATCATGCCCGAAGACCTCGCGCGCAAGATTCCGCACTTCACCGCGCGACGCCGCGGCCCGAAAACGGAGATCGCAGGAGTTTGAACGAGGCTCCCGTCGCTACGCGGCAGCGCCCCATTCTGCGACGCCTGCTTCTCGTCGCCGCGGTCCTGGGGCCGGGCTTCATTACCGCGTCGGCCGGGAACGACGTCGGCGGCATCGCGACGTATTCTCAAGCCGGCGCGCAGTTCGGATACAGCCTTCTCTGGTCGCTGATTCCGATCGCCGTCGCGCTCATCGTGGTGCAAGAGATGGCGACCCGGATGGGATGCGTCACGGGAAAGGGCCTGGCGGCGCTCTTCCGCGAGAATTTCGGCGTGCGCACCTCGTTCATCGCGATGGCGACGCTGTTCTTCATCAACACGCTGATCACGTCCACCGAGTTCGCCGGCATCCGCGCGGCGACCGAGATCTTCCACGTCTCGGGCTACATCTCGGTTCCCGTCGCGTTGGTCGCGGTCTTCTTCTTCGTCCTGCGTTTCAACAACCGCGTCGTCGAGCGAACCTTCGTGGTTCTCTCGCTCGTCTATCTGACCTATATCGCGTCGGCTATCCTAGCGCATCCCGACTGGAAGGCCGTCGCGCATGCGGCCGTCGTGCCCAGCTTCGACCTGCGCACCGCCGGATGGCTGGCGATGCTCGTCGGCATCATCGGCACCACGATCTCGCCCTACATGCAGTTCTTTCTCCAGTCCGCCGTCGTGGACAAAGGCTCGCGGGTCGAAGATCTGCCGATGGCGCGCGCCGACGTCGTGAACGGGTCGATCCTGGCCATCGCCTTGGCCGGTTTCATGATTATCGCCAGCGCCGCGACCATCTACGTCGCCAATCAACACGGCGCACACATCGCGATACCGCAGCAAGCCGGCGACTTTGCCGTCACCCTCAAGCCGCTCGCCGGTCCGCTCGCATCGCTTCTGTTTGCATTCGGCATCCTCAACGCCGGTCTCTTCACCGCAACCGTCTTGCCCCTTTCGACGGCGTACGTCGTGTGCGAAGCCCTCGGTTTCGAAGCGGCCATCGATCGCAAGTTCTCGGAGGCCCCGGTATTCTTCACGCTCTTCGCGGCGGGCCTCGTGCTCGGCGCCGTCATCGTGTTGATTCCGGGCCTGCCGCTCCTGCGGTTCATTCTCTTTTCCCAGGTGTTGCAAGGCATTCTCTTGCCGGCCGAGCTCGTGCTCATGTTGATCGTGATCAACCGGAAGAGCGTGATGGGCGCGTACACCAATTCGCGCGCCGCGAACGTCGTCGCATGGACGACGGTTATCGTGATCGGATGCCTATCGGTCGTCTACGTGCTCGGGCAGTTCATTCCGCAACTTCTGGGAGGCTAGGAACGGCGCTCCCGTCGCGAGACGGATCCTTGCGTTCCTCGCCGGCAAAGCACCACCGGTTACGCCCTCGAGCCTTGGCGAGGTAGAGCGCTTCGTCGGCCAATTGCATCAGCGTCTCGACGTCCGTGGAGTCCGCCGGGTATAACGCGATGCCGATACTCAAGCGAATCGTGAACTCGCGGCCGGCCGCCTGGATCGGCCGCTGCATCGCGGCCGTCACCTTTCGCGCCAGATCGGAAGCGTCGGACGGCTTGCTGACCATCGTTTGCAAGATCACGAACTCGTCTCCGCCGAACCGTGCCAGCGTATCGCTCTCGCGCAGCGTCGAACGCAATCGCGCCGCGGCCGCTCGTAAGAACTCGTCTCCGACGTGGTGTCCGAACGCATCGTTGACGCTCTTGAACAGGTCGATGTCGATGTACATCACCGCGAAGCCCTGTCCGTAGCGCTTGGCGGTCGCGACCGCAAGGGCGGAACGGTCGGCCCAGAGGACGCGATTGGGCAGGCCCGTGAGCGCGTCGGTGAACGCGAGTTCCCGGATTCGCTCGTCGGCGGCGATGCGCTCGATAACGCTGGCGACGAAGAGGGCCATCAAGCCGATGAGATCGCTGTCGCGCGCGTCCAGACGCGCGCTGCGCGGTTTACGGCTGGCAAAGATCAGCGCGCCGAAGGGGCCCTTGCCGACCACGAGTTGCGCGGCGAAAAAGGCACGCCAAACGCCGTGCGCGTTGGCCGATTCGTCCTTCCATTCCGGCGCGTCGAAATCCGGAATCGACAGCGTGCTGTTTTCTCGCACGTGCCGCGACAGGGCGGTTTCGGCGCGAAAGATCGCCCCCGGAAAGAGGCTGCCGCCCGCATCTCCGGCGACGTTGCGAATCACCACCCGCTCCCCGTCGAAACGCGATATGTAGGCGCAATCGAATCCGAACAGTTCCAGCCCGAGCCGCAACACGTTGTCGATCTGTTGTTCGTTGGACTCTCCGCGACTGGCCGCCGTCAAAAACAAGCGCCGGATTCGCTCGCTCTGCTCCTCGATCGCGCGCTGGTTGAGCGTGACCTGCTCTTCGGCGGCCCGCAGCTCGACGACGTCGCGCAGCCGCGTGAAGACGCCCGCGACCGTCCCGTCGGGGGCGCGGGCCGGAAAAGCCTTGCACTCGATGGGAACGGTGCGCCCGTCGCGATGCCGCATGTGGGCCGAGAACGAATCGGTGCGGCCCGTCGCGATCGTGCGAACCGCGCGGACGATGCGCTCCACGTCGGATCGCAGCACGTAGTCGATGATCCGCGTGCCGTTCATCTCCGAGCGGGTATATCCAGAGAGCATCTCGGTCGCCGCGTTCGCGGACATCAAACGCCCTTCCAGGTCCCACAGCACCACGGCGTCCGGGATCTCCTCGTACATCGAGGCCCTGGCCGCCCGCAGAACGTTTTCCTCCACAAAAAGTCGCCTCTCGAAGAACACCCCGTTCATTCGCCGAAGGGCTACGCATGACTCCCGACGAGATCGTGGTCTTCGCCGAGGGCCTCGCGCGCGTCGCCGCCGGCGGCGGCGGTGCGAAGGCTCTCGCCGCGCATCTCGCCTCGGCGACCGGACTCGGCGTTCTCGTCGAGGACGAGCAGTGGCATCCCGTCGCCGCGGCCGGCCGCGAAACCGTTCCGGCCAGCGCCCGCAGCTTGACCGAGGGCGGCGGCGCGCACGTCAACGGAAGACCGGGATACACGTGGCCGATCCTGGCGGGCGAGCGCCGCGTCGGCTGGCTCTCGGTCTTTTCGCCGGCGGGTGCGGACGCGTTCGACGAGTGCAGCCACGCCCTGCGCCTGACCGCCGCCTCCATCGCGGTCGAGCTCGCGCGCGATCCCAACCGCAAGAGCGACCGGCGGCAGGCCTTCTGGGAACGCCTTGCCGCGGGCGATCATCACGACGCTGCTGCCGCGCGGGACGACGCGGCGGCGCGCGGCATCGTCGCCGCCGCCGCTTACGTCGCCATCGTGCTGGAAGCCGAAAACGACGACCCCGACGCGCCGGCAACGCTCGCGGACCTGCGCGCGGCGGCGGCCGGGGCGTTTCGGAGCGGCAACGCCGACACGGGCTATATCGAACGCGGCAACGCCGTGATCGTCTTCGCCGCCGCGCCGCGCGAATACGACGCGAGCAACGTGCGCACCGCCGCGACGCTGCTTCCCAAAGCCGTCGCCAAAAGCCATCCGGGAACGCGCCTGAGCGGCGGCGTCGGGACGGCGGAGCCGGTCGCGAACGTGGCGGCGAGCCTGGAACGCGCGTACGCCGCGCTCGCAATCGGACGGCGGATTTTCGGGGCGGGGCGCGTCGCGGCGTACGAGGATCTCGGAGCCTATCCGCTGTTGTACTCGGGCGCCGGACTCGACGCGTTGCGCGCGTTTTCGCAGCGCGTCCTGGCTCCGCTGCGCGCCTACGACGAGAAACATCAGACCGAGCTCGAACGCACGCTCGCGCTCTACTTCGAGGTGGGGCAGAACGTCAAGACGGCGGCCGCACAGCTGCACGTACACCGCCACACCGTGTTCTACCGTCTGCGCCAAATCGGCGAGATCTGCTCGTGCTCGCTCGAGAGCTCCGGCGACCAACTCACTCTTCGTCTTGCGATTGCGATTCATGCACTCCACGCCTAACGATCCCTCGACTTCCGCTCGTCCCGCGTCCAAGCGCGATCTGGTCAAACTCGCGAAGTCGCACGACGTCCGCTTCGTCCGATTGGTCTTCGCCGATATTTTCGGCGTGAGCAAGAACGTCTCGATCCCCGTCTCCGAACTCGAAGCCGCGCTCGAAGGCCGGGTCACCTTCGACGGAGGCTCCATCGACGGCTTCGTGCGCGGCGAGGAGCTCGACATGATCCTCAAGCCCGACGCCTCCACGTTCGCGATCTACCCGTGGCCTGCGTTCGACGGCGGCAAGGAAGCGCGCTTGATTTGCGACATCGCCATGCCGGACGGATCGCCGTTCGAAGGTTGCCCCCGCACCACGCTGCGGCGCGCCGTCGAAGACGCAGCCGGCGTTCTTCCCGGGCTGAAGGTCGGGTGGGAGGTCGAGTTTTACCTCTTCGACCAGCGGCATGGCGACGCGCTCGCGACCGAAACCACCGACGTCGGGTCCTATTTCGATTTTTCGGCTAACGACCGCGGCGAGGAAGTACGCAACGCGATCGTCGCCGCGTTGCAGGCGATGGGGGTACGCGTCGCCGCCGCCCATCACGAGCACGGCGCGGGCCAGCACGAAATCGATATCGCAACCGACGCGCCGCTCTCTGCGGCCGACCACGTCCTCACGCTGCGCACCCTCGCAAAGCACGTTGCGGCGAGCTTCGGCATGGACGCGACCTTCATGCCGAAACCCCTCGAAGAACGGGCGGGAAGCGGTTTGCACGTGGATTTCGCACTCGGCGAGACGTCCGACGACGAAATCAAACTCTACGTCGTCGGCGGACTGCTCGCGCACGCGAAGGCGACGACAGCGATTTGCAACCCGACCGTCAATTCCTACAAGCGCCTCGTGGCCGCGTGGGACGCGCCGGTCTACGCGGTCTGGTCCGAGCGTTCGGCGAACTCGCTCGTTCGAATTCCCGCAGCGAGGGACGGAGCGGCGCGCGTCGAGATGCGGAGCCCCGATCCGGCCTGCAATCCGTATCTGGCGCTGGCCGTGTTGCTCGGCGCCGCCACGGACGGCGTGGCGCGGAAAATGCTGCCGGGCGAGCCGTTCGCCGGCTCGACATACGAACTCACGCAACGCGACCGGCACGAGCGGCGCATCGGAACGCTGCCAAAATCGCTCCGCCAAGCGATCGTGGACCTGGACGGCGACGACGTGATCCGCGCCGCGCTGGGCGACCATCTCTACCACGCGTTCCGGGACGCAAAGTTAGCCGAATACGAGCGCTACCGGCGCGCCGTGCACCCGTGGGAGCATCGGGCCTACTTGCGTTTGTACTAGTCGCGCTAGCGCTCGCCCGCGCTCCCTTCGGGATGCAATGCGGGAAGCGTCACCGAGAACGTGCTCCCCTCGTTGACGCGGCTCGTGACGCCGATCGTGCCGCCGTACCGGTCGAGAATCGTGCGCACGACGAAGAGCCCGATGCCCGTTCCGGCGATTCTGGCCTTACGCGCGTTGGACGCGCGTGAAAAACGCTGGAACAGTCGCGGAATGTCCTCGGGCGGAATCCCGATGCCCCGATCGAGCACGTCGATCCGGTAGACGCCGCCCTCCCGGCTCAGATGCGCCGTGACCGGTTCGCCGCGCGGCGAATACTTGACCGCGTTGCCGACCAGGTTGTCGAAGACCTGACGTAAGCGCTCGGCGTTGCCGCGCACGACCGCGGAGGCGATGCTCGTGCCGATCACGACGCGCCGCTCGGTCACGTAGATCTTGGCGACCTCCTGCAAGATTTCGACCAGATCCGCCCGGCCTTCGACCGCTTCGAACTCGGCGTGCTCGAGGCTCGAGAGCGAGAGCACGTCGTCGGCCATGGACGAGAGCCGTTGCGCGTTCGCGCGAATCGTCCGGGCGGCGTCGAGCGTTTCCTCCGCGGAGAGAAAGCCGTTCTGAATGAGCTCTGCGTAACCCATGATGGACGTAAGCGGCCCCTTGATGTCGTGGGCCACGACCGCGATCAAGTCGTTGCGCAGATCCCGGAGCTGCGCCGCGCCCGTGCGCTGCCGCTCGATTTCGTCAACGCTGGCGCCCAGCCGTTCCGCCAGTTCCGCGTGTTCGACCGCAAAGCGCACGGCCAGCGACAGACTATCTTCCCGCAAGATCACGATCGCGAGGTTGGGAAAACGCTCGCGCAAGCGCTCGATCTGATCCGAGGATTCGGGAGTGTCGGCGAACGACCGGTCCAGAAGCGCGACGTTAAAGTGCGTCTCCGCCATCGCATCGAGCGCCGCGTCGACGCTCTCGACTTCCGTGACGTCGAACTCGGTCTCGTCGAGCCGCTCGCACGCCCGGCGCGCGTCGGTCGAACCGTTGAGAATCGCGATCGCGCGGAACGGTTTCACGCGCCCGACCGCGCCGCCCGGGCGAGACCCGCGGCCTCGCGACGAAGGAGATTCCAGGCGGCCTCGACGTCGTCGCGTCCGGTGCGGATATTCCCGACGGCCAATCGCAGCGCGTAGCGCCCCTCGATCTTGGTGTGCGACATGAAGACCTCGCCGGTCGCGTTGACGGCGGCCAACAGGCGCGCGTTGAGTTCCTCGAGCTCGTCCTCCCCGTCGACGCCGGGACGATACCGAAAGCACACGACCGAGAGCGGGTGCGGCGCGAGGATCTCCCAGTCGGGCCGGGCTCGCACCCACGACGCGAACTCCTGGGCCAGCACGACGTGCGCGCGCAGGCGATCGCGAATGCCTTCGGCACCCAGACCCCGCAACACGAACCACAGCTTGAGGGCGCGAAAACGGCGGCCGAGTTGCAAACCGTAATCCATATAGTTGCGCACGTCGCCGTCGGTCGTCGTCAAGTACTCCGGAACGAGCGAGAAGGCGCGCCGCACCATCGCCTCGTCGCGCACGTACAGCACCGAGCAGTCCATCGGCACGAACATCCATTTGTGCGGATTGACGACCAGCGAATCGGCACGCGCGACGCCGTCCATGAGCCACGCGAACTCGGGCACCATCGCCGCGATGCCGGCATACGCCGCGTCGACGTGCAACCACACTGCGTGCGCCCGGCAGATCCCCGCGATCCGCGCGACCGGGTCGACGGACGTGGTCGAGGTCGTGCCGACCGTAGCGACGACCGCGAGCGGCCGCATGCCGGAGGCGACGTCGCGCGCGACGGCACGCTCGAGGGCGTCGGGGATCATGCGATGCTCCGCATCGCACGCGACGCGAACCACGTTTGCTTGTCCGACGCCGAGCGCGATCGCCGCCTTTTCAACGTGCGAGTGCGTGTGCTCGGTGACGTAGACGCGCAGGACCGGCAGGTCGTCTCGCCCCGTCATGCCCCTCTCGCGAATACCCAGATCGAGCGACTCGCGGGCCGCCGCCAGCGCGGTGAATCCGGCGATGGACGCCGTATCGTAGATCACCCCGGTCCAGTTCTCGGGCACGCTTAATAGGCGCGCCAGCCAGCGCATGACGACCGACTCCAGCTCCGTCGCCGACGGCGACGTGCGCCACAGCATCGCCTTGACGTCGAGCGTGGCGGCCAAGGCTTCAGCAGCGATCGCAATTGGGGCCGCGCTGGTCGCAAAATAGGCAAAGAACCGCGGATGGTTCCAGTGCGTGATCCCCGGCAGAATCGTCCGTTCGAAGTCGTCCATGATGCGGTCGAACGGCTCGGGCTTCTCCGGAGCGCTGCGGGGCAGCGCCGCCTCGACGTCGCCGGGCTTGACGTCCGACAGGACGCGGTAACGCAGCGGGTCGCGCAGATACTCCGCGATCCAGCTCCCGACTCGCGCAAAGTCCCGCTCGAAACTTTCCCCGGGGTCCACGGGGGAAGTGTTGGCGGGGCGCTCGGGCAAAGCCCGCCGAAGTACCCGGCATGAACGACCAAACCGTAGCCTCACGCCCCCGCAGCGGCGACCGTCACGCGGTCCTGACCGCGACCGCCCCGGCCCCGATCGGTCCCTACAGCCAAGCCGTGCGCGTCGGTGACGACGTGTACTGCAGCGGACAAATTCCGCTCGATCCCGTAACCGGAGCGCTCGTTCCCGGCGACGCGCGAGCGCAGACGCAGCGCGTCCTAGAAAATCTCGGCGCGGTGCTGTCGGCGGCCGGCCTCGATTTCTCCAACGTCGTAAAGACGACGATTTTCCTGATCGACATGAACGATTTTGCGGCGGTGAACGAGGCCTACGAAGCGGTATTCGGCGATTCCAAGCCGGCGCGCTCGACCGTTGCCGTTGCCGCCCTGCCACGCGACGCGCGCGTAGAAATCGATTGCATCGCATGCAAATGAGCGAAGCCATAGCGCGCACCCAACCGAAGTTTCGCGTCGGATCGGATGAGCACAAGCGCCTGTTCTGCGAGAGCTTCGTCTCCACGCACGTCGCGTTCGAGCCGGAGAACCTCCCCTGGCCCGAGCTCGACCCGATCTCGCTCGCGCGTTTGCGGGCGATTCCGATTTGGACGATGGCGCTCGAAGCCGAAGTGAACGCCGGGAAGATGCTCTCGGGCTTCGCCCAGACCGAGCCCGACCCGCTGGTGCGCCAAGCCCTCGCGCTGCAAGGCTACGAAGAGGACCGTCACGGGCGCCTGCTGTCGTATATGATCGCGAAGTACGGCCTGAACGTTAAACCGATCGCAGCCGTCGAGACGCCGACGCGGCAAGCGTTTGTGGATTTCGGTTACAACGAGTGCGTGGATTCGTTCGCCGGCTTCGGCATCTTCAAACTCGCATGCGACGCGCGTATCCTCCCGGAGAGCCTGACCTCGCTGTTCGCACGAGTGATGCTGGAGGAGGCGCGGCACATCGTCTTCTTCATCAATTGGATCGCCTACGACCGCTACCGCCGCGGCTACGGATCGCCGCCCGCGCAATTCGTTCCGGCGATGCTCGGCTACGGCGGCGCGATCGTCCGGCGCGTCAAGGGCGGAGCCGAGGTGAGCGGCGATGGCGGAGGCGATGGGAACCTCGATCTCTTCGGCGACGTGATGCGCGATCTGTCGCTGGAGAAATTTCTCCGGACCGCGATCGCCGAAAACGATCGCTACATGGAAGACTTCGATCCGCGTCTCTTACGGCCGCGCGTCATACCCGCGCTCGCGCGTGCCGCGCTCGGCGTTTCAAACGTCGTTTCCTACGTGCGGGAGAAGCTCCTCAGCCGCTAGACGATCGCTACGGGCCGCCGCCGGGCGGCCCCATGGGCACCCGCATCGCCATCATGATGAGGATCATGCCGGGATCGTTCATGTCCCCGGCACTCATCGTGCCGTGCATGCCGCTCATCCCGCCCGGCGGGCCCCCGTTGCCCCCACTGCCGCCCATGGACTGCATCTTCTGCATCATGGCCTGGTGCTGGCTCAGGATCGCTTGTTTTTCCGCCGGAGAGAGCGCCGCATCGAGTTGGGCCGCCGCGGCTTTGACGTCCGGAGCCGTCGACGTCGCCAATTGACCCGCGACGGTCGCGAGCATGGTCTTGCTTTGCGGTGTAAGCGCGCCGAGCATATCGGCACGCATTTGCTGATGCATCTGCATCATGCCGCCCCCCGGCGGCGGTCCCTGTTGAGCGCTCGCGGCGCAGGGCAACGCGAGGGCTGCCAGCAGGGCGAATACGATGTGTTTCATGGAGTCGTCCTTCGACGTACGCTCACGGGTTGCTTTGCGAGGAGCCGCCGCGTCAATGCGCAACTACGCGGCTATGAAGTGGTCGCCCGCTTGTCTACTCCTGGCGTTCGCAGGCTTCTTGCTCCCCGTCGTTGCCGTCGCGCAGGGCATCAGCGAAGGCATCGCCGCGCCGAAATCGCTCTCGGCGAGCCTGGACGCAGCCGCGGTTTGCAACGTCGAGAAATCGGCTTCGTGCACGCGACGCATGGCCGGCGGCGGGCTCGGCTTGACGTTCGCATGGGGCTTTGCGTGCGACGAATCGCTCTGCCTCTTTCCCAGCGCGCTGCAACTCGAGCGAAACGGAAGCATCGTCTCGACCGCGCCGATGGAAAGCGATCTTTCGCATCCGAGCCGCGCGCAATACGCCGTCGTCTTGGACGAGGGTACCTGGGCGCCGGGCGATTGCTTCCGGATCCGCGTGGTCGCGGCGTCCGACAGCAAGAAAGGCACGTACGACTACTCGGACTTCAGCAACAAATCGTGCGCCCCGGCAACGATGCCGAGCCCGTGACCGAACCTGCCCCAAAGCCGATGCCGCAGTCAGAAAATGGCGTCTTGTTGTGGACGATCCGCGTGGCATCCGCGCTCGTACCACTTGTGTTCGTTGCGCAAACGTTTACGCACTGGCGATCGAGGGCCTACATCGCATTCGCCGCGCTTGGGATTATTTGCAGCTGCGTAATGCTCTTTGGTTCGTTTCTTATAAAGCCGAACCGCTCGGACAACGCACCCCCCGCGAAATAGCCTACTGCGGTTTAGGCGAGGTCGACGACTCCAGCTCTCCGTATGCGATGCGCGCGATGCGTACGATGTCGGGATCGAGCGATTTCGAGGCGGCTTCGTACTGCTCGATCGCTAATGCGTTTTCGCCCTGCAACGCGTAGCATCGGCCGAGCAGAAAATGGATGCGACCGTCTTGCGGCGCGACCGCGATTCCCTTGACGAGGACGGCTTGCGCGAGCGGATAGAGCGCGTGCTCCTCGTACGAGCTGCCCAGGTCGACGTACGCTTCCGAGGCGTACGGCCACACGTTGAGCGCTTTGACGTAGTAGGCAACTCCGGCTTTCCAATCGTCGCGCTCGTCGGCCAAGTATCCGAGATCTACGAGCGCTTCGTACCGTTCCGGAGCGATCTTGTTCGCACGCTCGAGAACGGGCTGCGCATCGTCGAATCGCCCGGCTTCGAGATAGCTTCCGCCCAAGTTCGAGAGGCACGAATAGACGGTAGGGTCGATCTTCAAACACGCGACGAAGGTCTTGACCGCGTCGGTCGAGTCGTGCATCGTCAGATACGCGAGCCCGAGGCCGTTGAGGGCGCCGAGCGACGCCGGATCCACGTCTAGAGCGCGCTTGTAGACGGGCAGCGCGTCCGCCGGGCGATGGATCGCCGTGTAGACTTGCCCGAGCTCGCTAAGAATATCCGGATCGTTCGGATTGTGCGCCGCCGTCTGCTCCATCTCGCGACGGTACGCCGCGAGGTCGCCGCGACGTTCGTGGAGCGCGACGAGATCGTCCACCGAATCCGTGCCGGGAAGGCTCTTGTTGAATTCGCCGATCGCGTCGTCCACGCGATTTTCGGTGGCGTAGACCGTGCCGAGCCGGTTGTGCGTCTCCTTGTCGTATGGCGAATACGCGAGGATCGTCCGGTACGTCATCTCCGCCCTCGTGAAATCCCCGTTGCGATAGTACAGGTCGCCGAGAAAGCGGCGCGGATCGTTCTCGTTCAGGTGCGCGGCCACGTACTTCTGCAGCAGCGCGATCGCACCGGCCATGTCGCCGGCCGCGATCCGGGCGCGGGCCTGCGAGATGGCGCCCTGCGGATCGGACGGAAGGCCGTTTCCGACCTCGTTCGCGTTCGGATTGTAGAGGAGCTGCGCGAAGGCCGGCGCCGGCGCACCGCCGAGGGCCAAGACGAGCGCCGAGAAGACGAGGGCGAGGATCACGCGTGGAGCCATGGGAGTCCCTCCCGCAACGACCCCATTGTAACGCTTTCCGGCACCCTGCGGTGACCGGCGGCGGATTATTTAACGAGCGGCAGCACGTTGCTGGGCGTGAAGGGATAGAACGCCATCGCGACCACGAAAACCAGGCAGACCGCCACGCTCGCCCACGCAAGGGGAGCGACCGTACCGGCACGGGCCGCCGAGGTCTCGCCCGGCTCGTACATCAAGCGTACGACCTTGGCATACGCATAGATCGAGATGGCCGTCCCCACCAAGAGAATCCCGCCCAGCCAAGCGTATCCGGCCAGCGCGCTACTCGAGAGGATCAGGATCTTTCCGAGGAAGCCGGCGGTCGGCGGCAAACCGGCGAGCGCGACCAAAAAGACGGTCATGGCCGCGGCCGCGAACGGGCGGCGTCTGGCCAGGCCGCGGTAACTTGCAAGACGGGATCCTTGTTCGCCGTCGTCGGAAAGCGCCGCGGCGACCGCAAACGCGCCCAGATTCATGAACGCGTAGGCGACCAGATAGTACAGCGCGTAGCGAAGTCCGAGCGATGTGGCGCCGGCTAGAGCGGCGACGACGTATCCGATCTGCGCGATGCCCGAAAATGCCAGCAAGCGCTTGAGGTCCGTCTGCGCGAGCATGCCGACGTTGCCCGCGATCATCGAGACGGCCGCGAGTATCCACATCGGCAGCAGCAGGCGGCCCGATATTCCGGCCGGCAGCGCCGCATATGCAAAGCGCGCGAACACCGCGACCGTCGCAGCCTTGGTCGCGACGCTCATATACGCGGTCACGGGGAGCGGCGCGCCTTCGTAGACNNTCGGGCGCCCACAAATGGAACGGCACGAGGCTCAGCTTGAACGCGATGCCGACGAAGAACATGCCGGTTCCCAGCCAGAACAGCGGGCTGGACGCCAGCGCCGCCGACGTAAAGTCCGCCAGCTGCACGCTGCCCGTGGCTCCAAAGAGCAGCGCCATGCCGTACAGCAAGAGCGCCGACGCCGTCGAGCTGAGGATGAGATACTTGAGCGCCGCCTCGCGCGAGGTCGCGCGGTCGGCGAGACCGCACAGGCAATAGAGCGCGAGCGAGAGCAGCTCGAGGCCGAGGAAGATCGTCATTAGCGAAGACGCTCCGGCCATCAGCATCGCACCGCACGCGCTCCACAACATCAGCGCCACCGCACCGGCGATCCGATCGTCTTTTCCGATCGTGCCGTAAAGGATCAGCGAACCAAGCGTCGCGAGCAGCACGATCTCCTCGAACGCGACGGTGAAGCCGCCCAGTACGAAGCCGTCCGAGAAGGCCGCGAAGTTCTCGCCGTACCCCTTCGCGCACAGGTAGGCGGTGCCCAGCACGCCCAACGCCCCGATCGCGATCGAGAGGTAACGCGGGGAATGCGAGCGTGCGAAGACGTCCGCGAGCAGCACGAGCAATCCGGCACTCGCGAGGACGACGATCGGCATCACCGCCATCCAATCGGCGGCCGTTACGGCGATCGTCATCGGGGCGGCTCGATCGCGGCGGTCGCCACCGGCGGGCTCTGCGCAGACGACGCGGTGAGAACGGCGTGCGGATTGACGCCCAAAAGGATCAGGGCCGCCGCGAGCGGCGCGATCGCTAGGCCTTCGCGCCACGTCAGGTCGGGCCGCACCGGCAAATCCGGCGATACCGGTCCGTTCATGACATCCTGGAACATCCGCAACACATACGCAGATGCCAGCACGATGCCGGCCAGCGCTATCGCCGTGACCCACACGAGCCCGGACTGGTAGACGCCGATGAGGATGGCGATCTCGCCCGCGAACCCCGCCAATCCCGGAAGACCCAGCGCCGCAAGCGCGCCGATGCACAGCGCACCCGAGAGACGCGGGTTGTCGCGCCCCAGGCCACGCAGGCGCGAGAGCAGCGACGTGCCTTCGCGCTCTTCGACGAAGCCCAGGGCCAGGAAAAGCGCGGCACTGAAGAGACCGTGCGCGACCATGTAGAGCACCGCTCCGGCGAGCGCCAGCGGCTGGAATGCCACGATCGCGACGACGATCAAGCCCAAATGTGAGAGGGACGAATACGCGACGATGCGCTTTGCGTCGTTCTGAACCAGCGCGACGAACGCGCCGTAGAGGATCGAGAGCGCGCCCAGCCCTACCAGCAGGCCCGCATATTGATGCAGGTAGTCGGGCAAAAACGCGAGTGTGATCGCGATGAAGCCGTAGAGACCGGCCTTCGACTGCACGCCGCTCACGACGGCGACCATCGGACCGGGCGCGTCGGAGTACGTCGCCGGCATCCACGTGTGGAACGGAAAGACGGGCGTCTTGACCAAAAAGGCAAAGGCGAAGCCCGCGAAAATCCACGGCACCCACGAGCCGATCAAATGCACGTCGCCGCGCCCGATCACGTCCGTGGACCCGTCGAGCACGCCGAACGCCGCCGTGGCGAAAAGCAGCGCCAAACCGCCGGAAAAGTTGTAGATGAGGTAGCGCCACGCCGTCCCGTGGTGACGCCCCCAGCCGATCAGTACGAAGAAGACCGGCAGCAGCATCAGATCCCAGAACAGCGCGAACACCAACAGATCGCGCGCGAGGAAGAGTCCGAGCATCGAGCCTTCCAGCACGAGCATCCACGCGATGAAATCGCGCGCGCGCGGAACGTTGGCCGCAAAAATCGCGCATGCCGAACATACGGCGAGCAAGAGGACGAGCCAGTACGACAGCGGCGTGGCGCCGAAATGGAAGGCCGCGGCGAACGGACGCGAGAGCCACCTGACGCTAAACGCGCGAGTCGCCCACGCGGGCGTCAGAGCCAGCGTCGCGAGCGCGACCAGCGTCCCCAGGGCGCGCGCGGCCGTGCGGTTGTCGCGCGGCAAGAGCCAGATCGCGACGGCGCCCGCGAAGGGAAGCAGCACGAGTCCCAGCGCGTTCATCGGAACGCCCCCGGCGCGAGCGCGTAATAGGCGATCAGGCACGCCGCGCCGGCGACGAGCACCAGCGCGTACGCGCGCACCAGCCCCGTCTGGAACGAGCGCGTCAGCGCGCCCAGCCAACCGGCCGAGAGAGCGGTCTCGCGCACGGCGCCGTCGACGAGCAGCGGATCCGCCGTCTGTCCGAGGAACCGGCCCAGGCCTTGCGACGTACGCACGAACAGCGCGTCGATGATCGCGTCGAAATAGAAAGCGTTCGCCAAAACGGGCGGCACCGATGCGGCCTCGCGCTCCAGCCGGGCGGGCGCATCCGCGCTCGCCGTCGCGGTTCCGTACCGGAGATACGCGATGCCGATTCCGGCCGCGACGACGGCCAGGACGATCCAGGTCGTGAGGCCTTCGGAAATCGCGGGCTGCGTCACCGGCGCGCCGCTTGCGAATTGGCCGGCGAAGAAGCGATTCCAGGGCGAAGCGTCGCCGCCGAACATCAGCCAGCCGATCCCGATCGTCGGCACGATCAAAATGCCGACCGGAAGGTTCATCGTCCAATCGGGCAGGTGAACGTGATCGACGTCGCCGCGATATTCGCCCATGAACGTTACGAACAGCATCCGGAACATGTAGTACGCCGTGATGCCCGCCGTCACGACGGCGACCCCGAAGAGCCACGGATGTCCGTGCTCGAGGGTGCCGTAAATCACGCGGTCCTTACTGAAATATCCGCTGAAGCCGGGCACGCCACAGATCGCGACCACGCCCGTCGCCATCGCGACGAACGCAAACGGCATCTTCGAGCGCAAGCCGCCCATGCGGCGCACGTCCTGCTCGTTCGCGAGCGCGTGGATGATGAGCCCCGAGCCAAGGAACAGTTGCGCTTTGAAAAACGCGTGCGTGAGAAAATGGGCGACGCCGCCATCGTAGGCGCCGACGCCTACGCCCATGATCATGTACCCGATCTGCGACATCGTCGAGTAGGCTAAAATCCGCTTGATGTCCCACTGCACCATGCCCAGGAGCGCACCGGCGAGCGCGGTCGCGGCGCCGATGCTTCCGACCAGCAGTTGCGCGTTCGGGCTCGCGCTCCACAGCGGCGCGCAGCGCGCGATGAGATAGACGCCCGCCGTGACCATGGTTGCGGCGTGGATCAGCGCGGAGACCGGGGTCGGGCCTTCCATGGCGTCGGGAAGCCAGGTGTGCAGCGGAATCTGCGCCGACTTGGCCGCCGCGCCGACGAACAGCAGTCCGCAAATCGCGAACAGAACGCCGGTCCCAAATCCGGGCGACGCCGCGAAGACGTCGCCGAAGCCGATCGATCCCACGTGCGCGACGATGATGAAGACGGCCGCCATGATGCCGACGTCGCCCACGACGTTGAGCACGAAGGCTTTGCGCGCGGCCGCCACCGCGGACGGACGCTCGAACCAAAAGCCGATCAAGAAGTACGACGCCAATCCGACCAGGCCCCAGCCGACCAGCAGGCCGATGAAATTGTCCGAGAGCACCAGCGTCAGCATCGCGAAGACGAAGAAGTTCATGTAGGCAAAAAAGCGCGCGAACGCGCGGTCGCCGTGCATGTAGCCGATCGAATAGAGATGGATCAGGAATCCGACTCCGGTGATGACCAGCGCCCACAGCAGCGAGAGCGGGTCGAGCAAGAGCCCGAAATCCAGTCCCGGCAGCCACGAGAGCAGCGCTTGATGGGCGCCGTGGGCTCCGCCGATCAGTTGCGTACCCGCCGGCCACGACAGGACGGTAGCCGCGAACGAGCACCCCAGAAAACCCGTCGCGAGCCAGCCGGCGGCGGCTTTCAACTGCGGACCGAACGTCCAACAGAGCACCGCGCCCAGCAACGGCAACAGCCAAAGCCCGAGCAGCAGCGGATACGTTCCGTCAACGCCGAGCGTGGCGTGATGCAACGGCGTCATCCTTTCAAGAGCCTGACTTCGTCGACGTCCACGAACGGCGCGTCGCGGAATACGGCGACGACGATCGCGAGGCCGATGGCCGCCTCCGCGGCCGCAACGGTAATGACGAGGAACGCGAAAATGTGGCCGGCGTTGTGCACCCAAGCGCGCGCGAACGCCAAGAACAGCAAGTTCGCCGCGTTGAACATCAGTTCGATGCTCATCAGCATTACCAGCGGATTGCGGCGGATCAGCACGCCGGTCAAGCCGATGAAAAAGAGCACGGCCGAGAGCCCGACGTAATTGCCGATCGCGACCGGCAGCGCGTTTTCAATCATCGCCGGTCCTCGCCGTCGCGCACGACGGCCTCGCGCAACTCGCGCCGAACGCCCGCAGCCCGCCGGCGCGTCGGCGCCTTGGCCGGCGCGGTGCCCGAGAGCAGCACGACTCCGACGACCGCAACCATGAGAATCAGGGCCGTAACTTCGAACGGCAACAAGTACGTCGTGAAGAGCGCCTTGCCGAAATCGCCGACGCTGCCGAACACGTCCGCCGTGCCGACCGGACCCAGCGCCGACGTCGAGCCCGCGGGCGGCGGCGGAATCGCGACCTCGCCTCTGGTCACCGCGAAGACGACGAAGCCCAGCGCGACGCACACCAGCGCGACGGCGGGCAACGCGGCTTTCGGCATCCGGTTCGGACCCGCTGCAAACGGAGCGACGCCGCTCGAGAGCAACGCGATGACGAACACGAACAGCACGAGGATCGCGCCGGAGTAGACGATCAGCTGGATCACCGCTAAGAACTCGGCGGAGAGCGTGAGGTAAAGAATCGCCAGCGCCGCAAAGTTCGCCAGCAGTCCGACCACGCTGTAGACGGGCTTCTGCGCCGTGATCGTCCACACCGCACTCGCGATCAGAACGACGCTGAGCACCCAAAAGGCGATCATCCGGCCAGCCCGCGACGCTCGGTCTTAAGGATTTCGCCGCGGTGCGTCGCCGAATAGCCTTCCTCGACGTCGGTCGTCGACTTGATCTCGGCAACGCGTCCCAAATCCGACGGAATGCCGCCGGGGCGATCGTCGGGCGCGGCGCCGACGCCCGCGTCGGGCGGCACCAGCAGCCGGTCCTTGGAGTAGATGAACGAGCCGCGGCGATAGTCCGCCATTTCGAAGCGCGGCGTCAACACGATCGCGTCGGTCGGGCACGCCTCCTCGCAGAGTCCGCAGAAAATGCAGCGCAACTCGTCGATCTCGTAGCGCGCGGCGTAGCGTTCGCCCGGCGACTTACGATCCTCGGGCGTGTTTTCGGCGCCGATGACGGTGATCGCGTTGGCCGGACAGGCGCTCGAACAGAGCTCGCAGCCGATGCAGCGCTCCTTCGCGTCGCCGTACCGCCGCAGCTCGTGCAGGCCGTGAAAGCGCGGCGCGTGCTGTTTCTTGACCGACGGGTACTCGATGGTCGGGCGTTTCTTGAACATGAACCCGAACGTGATCGAGAGCCCTTGAAGGATCGCGCCGACGTTGAAGAGCCGCTTTCGCATCGCGCTAACCCCGTACCGCGACGACGACGGCCGTCACGATGAGATTGAGGGTTGCGACGGGCAAGAGCACCTTCCATCCGAAGGCCATCAACCGGTCGTACCGCAGGCGCGGAAGCGTCGCGCGCAGCCAGATGTAGAAGAACATGAACGTCGCGACTTTGGCGACGAACCAGAGAACGCCGGGAACCATCGTGAGTCCGAACGGCGCGTTCCAGCCGCCCAGGAACAGCAGCGTCGCGATGCACGACACCGTCAGCATGTTCACGTATTCGGCGATGAAGAACGATCCGAACCGCAGACCCGAGTACTCGGTGTGGAATCCGCCGACCAGCTCGGTCTCGGCTTCGACGAGATCGAACGGCGTTCGATTCGTCTCCGCCACCGCCGTGATGACGTAGATGACGAAGCCGACCGCCTGCGGGATGCAGAACCACAGTCGCGCCTGAGCGCTCACGATGCCGTCGAGCGAGGTCGTGCCGGCCAGAATCAAGACGCCGATGAACGAGAGCGACATCGCCAATTCGTAGCTGATCATCTGCGCGGTCGCGCGCACGCTGCCCAGCAGCGGATATTTCGATCCGGAGGCCCAACCGCCCAGCGAGATGCCGTAGACGCCGAGCGAGGAAATCGCCATCAAGAACAGGATGCCCGCGTCCACGTTTCCGATCGCCCACGTGCCTTGCGAGCCCGCGCCGAACGGAATGATCGCGTAGACCGAAAATGCGGTGAGCAGCGAGATGAACGGCGCGAGCTTGTAGATCAGGGGGTCGGCCGTGGACGGCGTCAGATCTTCCTTGAGAATCAGCTTCGCAGCGTCGGAAGCGGGCTGCATCAGCCCCCAGGGACCGACGCGGTTGGGCCCCGGACGCAGCTGCATCCATCCCATCACCTTGCGTTCGGCCAGCATCGCATAAGCGAACGTCGTCACGACGACGAGCAGCAGCAGCGCGGACTTGATCGTCACGACCAGCCAGAGCGGCGCGGCGTTGAGAACGGCAAGGGCCGAATCCATTAGGCCCCGCTTCCCGCGACGGCGGCGGCGCGATCCGCGCCGGCGCGAAGGTTGATCGCCTTTGCGTACGCTCCAGCCGGCAGCACGTTGGCCGCGTCGTCGGACAGGCCGCCCGTGACGACGACGACGTCGTCCGCGATGCCGGGACGCACCTCGACGAGCACGTCGTGAAGCGTCGCGTCGCCGCCGTCGAGGTCCACGTAGTCTCCGCTAGACGCTCCGAGGCGCGCCGCACTCTGCGGCGACATGGCCACCTGCGGCAGCGGGCGGAGCCCGCTCAAGCGATCGTCGTTTGCGACGGTACCGTCGCCGGCGAAAATGTGCGACTCCGGAAACACGCGCCAGGCACCCTCGCGTCGCACCGGTTCGAGCGCCGTGACGCTGCTCGCGAAGCGCGGATCGCCGGGAACGAGGTGCGCGGGCACGCTGGCGGCGCTTGCGATGACCAGCGCGGCGAGTTCCTCCGCGGTGGGAAGATCGAAGTCGAGCTGCTGGCCCAGACCGACGAGCATCTCGAGATCCGAAAGCGCGCCGTCGGGCGCGTCGAGAGACTGCTCGACCGGGAGCACGTCGCCGGCGATGTCGATCGTCGTGCCGGTTTTCTCGAACGCCGCGGTCGCCGGCAAGACCAGCGTGGCGAGCTTCGCCGTATCGGTGAGAAAGAGATCGCTCACGGCAAGGAACGTTACGCGTTGGAGCGCCTCGCGGACCGCGCGGCCGCCGGCGTGATGCAGCGCGGGGTTCGCGCCGAAAATCGAGAGCGACGCAAGTTCGCCGTTTCTCGCCGCGGCCAGCATCTCGTCCGTGCCGAACCCGCACTCGGCGCCGGCCAGGGCGGCGTAGCCGGGAGCGAAGCCGGGCAACATGCCCATCGCTTCGGCGCCGCGCGCGTTGCCTTGTTCGCTCGCGATCCAAAACGTTGCGTCGCGGCCTTCGAGCGCGCGCACCAGATCGGCCGCCAAGCCGAGATCGACGCCGTCCCAGACGACTGCGACGCGCGCGGCGCCTTGCGGAATCGCCGCGACCGCCTCGGCCGCGCCGGCGACGTCCACGCACGGAACGACCGGCCGCCGTTCGATCGGCGCGATCCGGATCAGCGTCGCGCCGTTGCGCAGGACGGCCTTGCGCACGCGCAAGTCCATGACCGGCGCGCGCTGCGCGGCCGATTCTCCGGCAACGACGATCGCTTGCGCGCCGTCCAGCGCGCCATACGAAGCGGCCCCGTGTTTGCCGGGCGCGGCTTGACGTTGGCGGCCCGCCCGCCAATCGAGATTGCGCACGCCCGCCTTGCGAAAGACGTACTGCAGAAGGTACGCTTCTTCGTTCGTGAGACGGCCGCCGCCGATGACGCCGGCGCTCGCCGGGCCGCGCGTCGAGACCGCCTCTTTAATCGCTTTCGCCCAGATCGCGAACGCGTCGTCCCAGCCGATCTGCACGAAGCCGCCGCCGTCGCGGTAGAGCGGCTGCGTCAGACGGTTCGGCGATGCGTAGAACCCGATGTTATAGCGGCCGCGATCGCACAGCCAGCCGTCCGAGACGGCGTCGTCGCTCTCGACCGACATCGTACGCAGCGCGGTTCCAAACCGCGTGTCCACGAACTGGCGGCAACCGACCGCGCACTGCGTGCAGCTCGTCTCGACGCGACGCAGATCCCACGGNNCTCGGTTACGTTGCCGGTGAAATTGTGACGGTAGGGGTCGCCGGTCGCGGTAGCGATCATGTCGCGGACGCCGCGGTCCTTGACCACCAGCTGCCGTTCGCCGGCGATGATGTCGTCGAACCGTACGCAGCGCTGGCAGACGACGCACCGTTCCTCGTCGAGCACGATGGTCGGCCCGAGATTCACGCCCTTGGGTTTGCTCGTCTTCGGATCGGCGACGTCCGACGTGCCGCGCGCGTACGCCATCGCGTAATCTTGCAGATCGCATTCGCCGCCCTTGTCGCAGATCGNNTTGCAGGCGATCTGCAGCTTCGGCATGCCTTCGATCTCGACCAAACACACGCGGCACAGGCCGGCCGGTCCCAGCTTTGGATGGTAGCAGTAGACCGGGATCTCTTGTCTGACGCGTTTCGCGGCTTCGACCAAGAGCGTGCCTTTGGGAACGCTCAGCGCGACGCCGTCGATGGTCAGATTGATCGAATCTGCCGCGTTATCGGACACCGGCCACCTGCCGCCCTTGGACGCGCGCTTCGAAACGGTCGGGGAAGCGCACCAGCACCGACTTGAGAAACGGCTCGATCGAGTCGCCGAGCGCGCACAAGTTCAGCCCGGTGATCGAGGAGCTGACGCGCAGCAGCATCTCCATGTCGCCCGGCAGACCGCGGCCCTGCACGAAACGATGGAGCA
The DNA here is from genome assembly GCA_003155175.1 of Vulcanimicrobiota bacterium. GTDB lineage: Bacteria > Vulcanimicrobiota > Vulcanimicrobiia > Vulcanimicrobiales > Vulcanimicrobiaceae > Hemerobacter > Hemerobacter limicola. The sequence continues at coordinate 60,480 of PMFP01000039.1, read as the reverse complement.
CTTTCTCGAGCCAGTGGCCGCCTTCGCGGCACGGCGTGCATTGGCCGCACGATTCGTGCGCGAAGAAGCGAATCAAATTGTAGGCCGCCTTCACGAAGTCGGTCGTGTCGTCGAAGACGACGAACGCGCCCGATCCGAGCATGGATCCGGCCTTGGACATGCTCTCGTAATCGTACGGCCAGTCGAGGTGCTCGTCGAAAATGCACGCCGAGGAACCGCCGCCAGGCTGAACGGCCGCGAACGTGCGCCCGGGACGAAGGCCGCCGGCGATCTCGATGATCTCGCGGACCGTCGTTCCGAGCGGAATCTCGTAGTTGCCCGGCTTCTGCACGTGGCCCGAAACCGAGACGATCTTGTAGCCTTTGCTGCGCTCGGTGCCTACCGCGGCAAACCATTCCCAGCCCTTTTGCAGGACGGGCACGAGATACGCCAGCGTCTCGACGTTGTTGACGACGGTCGGCATGCCGTAGAGGCCCGCGATGGCCGGAAAAGGCGGCTTCAGGCGCGGCTCCCCGCGCTTGCCCTCGAGCGAGTTGAGCAACCCGGTCTCCTCGCCGCAGATGTACGCGCCGGCGCCGCGCTGCACGGTGACTTCGAGATCGTAGCCCGTGCCGAAAATATTCTTCCCGACCATGCCCGCGGCGCGCGCCTGCGCCAGAGCCTGCGTGAAGATCTCGTATCCGGCCTTGAACTCGCCGCGAATGTAGATGAACGCGTGGTTCGACTTGATGCCGTACGCGCCCAGCAGCATCCCTTCGAGGATCAGGTGCGGCTTGTTCTCCAACAGCATGTGATCTTTGAACGTGCCCGGTTCGGCTTCGTCGCAATTGCAGACCAAATACCGCGGGCTGTCGTTGTTGGGAAGAAACGACCACTTCTTNNTGCGTGACGGCGCGCTTCCACTGTTCGTAGCCGCCGTTCGCGCGATACGCGTCGATGCCGCGTTCGTCCACCTCGCCGATGCCGGCCGTAAGGATCTTAGTGACCGGCATGCGCTCGATCTTCTTCCCGAATCACGGCGTCGATGGCGCTCGCGTCGCGAACCGTTCGCTCGCGCGAACGCCCCAGCAACGCGGCGTCGTCGTTGACGATGCGGTCGAGCGCGATGAGGCCCGTCCGGTCGCCGAGACCGCCGGCGTTGTTGGGGTCGGGCACGCCGGTATCGCCGGGCATCTTCTCGCCCTCGGAGACCTCGGTATCTTGCCTGACCGCCCACGTCTTTCCCGGCCGCTCGGTCTGAGGCAGCGGAGCGACGCCGGACGTGCCGCCGCGGATCGCCGCCAGCACGCCGTCCACCGTCTGCGGCGTGAGGTCGTAGAGGAATTCGAGATTGACTTGCATGCACGTCGGACGATCGCACGACGCCAGGCACTCGACTTCTTCGTAAGAAAATAGACCGTCGTCGGTCGTCTGCAGGTTTCCGATTCCGAGCTTCTCTCGAAACGCGGCCATCACGTCTTCGGCGCCGCCGAGCGTGCACGAAAGTCCGCGACAGACCTGCAGCACGTACCTGCCGACGGGTTTGCGATAAAACAGCGTGTAGAACGAAACGGTGGATTCGACGACGGCGGGCGTGAGATCGAGAAATCCCGCGGCGAAGCGCATCGCTTCGGGGCTGACGAAGCCCTCGCGCGACTGGAAGAGATGCATGAGCGGCAGCAGCGCGGAGCGGCGCTCCTCGTATTGGGCGGCAAGCGCCTCGCATTGCGGCATCAGCTCGGCCGCGAGCAAAGGAAAGTTCCGCACGCGATCGCTCATCAGCGGTCCACTTCGCCGAAGACCGGATCGAGCGATCCGATCATCACGACCAGGTCCGCAATAAGGTTGCCCGGTGCGATCCCCTTGAGCGCTTGGAGATTGTAGAGCGACGGCGGTCGCGTGCGCACGCGGAACGGGCGGTTTCCGCCGTCGCTGACGATGTAGTAACCCAGCTCGCCGCGCGGGCCCTCGACGGACTGATACACGTCTCCCGGCGGAACGCGGAACCCTTCGCTGACGATCTTGAAGTGGTGGATCAACGCCTCCATCGAAAGCGCGATCGTCTCCTTCGGCGGAGCCGCCACCTTCGTGTCGTCGATCATGACCGGACCGGGCGTATCGAGATCCTTGCGAACCTGCTTGAGGATGCGAAGCGACTGGTCGATTTCGTCGAGCCTGACCAAAAACCGCGCGTAAGCGTCGCCCTCGGTCCGCGTCGGAACGTCGAACTCGTAGCGATCGTAGCCGCTGTACGGAAACGCCTTGCGAACGTCATAGGCGACGCCGCTCGCGCGCAGGGCGGGCCCCGTCAGGCTCCACTGCAACGCTTCCTCGGCGGACAGAATGCCCACGTCGATCGTGCGATCCTGGAGAATCGGATTGGCTTGCAGCAAGCCGCGCAGTTCGCGCATGCGGCCCGGCAACTTCGCCAGCAAATCGTCGAGCTTGGGCAGAAAGCCGGAAGGCAGGTCTCCGTTGACGCCCCCGACGCGCATGTAGTTGGGATGCATGCGCGCGCCGCCGGCCGCTTCTTGCAGGTCGAGCACGTTCTCGCGCAGGTCGAAGGCGTAAAAGAAGCCGGAAATCGCGCCGAGATCGATGCCGCCGGTGCCCAGCCAGACGCAATGCGACGCGATGCGCGTCAGCTCGGCGATGAGCACGCGGATCTGCTGCGCGCGCGGGGGAATGCGATCGGAGATGCCGAGCAGTTTCTCGACGCCGAGCACGTAGCAGAGCCCGTTGCTCTCGGGCGCGAGATAATCCATGCGCTCGATGACGGTCTGCGCCTGCGACCAAAAAAGATTCTCGGCGGTCTTTTCGATGCCGGTGTGCAGGTAGCCGATCTCGGGCTCGGCCGTGACGACGGTCTCGCCGTCTATTTCGAGCATGATCTGCAGCACGCCGTGCGTCGAGGGATGCTGCGGGCCCATCGACAGCACCATCGCATTGCCGTCGCGGCTGACGATCTCCGGCGTGAGCGGCGTGGCCGACAGCGTCACGGCGAGGCGCCTTCCTCGCGTACGCGCGCGATCTGTTCTTGCAACGCCTCGAGCGTGCGTCCGGTGGGGGGCGTTCCGGCTTGTACGTTGCTCTTGAGCGCGAACGGCGGGCGCGGAGCCTTCTCGCGCGCGGGCCCGCGCAGCGGATAGTCTTTGCGGAGCGGATGACCCTCCCAGTCGCCGGGCATCTGAATGCGCCGCAGATCCGGGTGCCCCTCGAAGACGATGCCGAACAGATCGTAGATTTCGCGCTCGGCCCAATCCGCCGACTTCCAGATGCCGGTCGCGCTCGGCAGCTGCGGACGCTCGCCCGGGACGCCGCAGAGGACGCGCATCCGGACCGGCGTTCCGGCCTCCGCGACGGTCGCCGCCGTGGCCGGCAGCTTCAAAAGATGATAGACGACGTCGTAGCGCGGTTCGCGCTGCGGGTAATCCACCGCGCCCAAATCCAGCAGCATCGTGAAGCCGCCGGCCGCGAGCTCCTCCAGACGCGCGTGCAGTCCGGCGGGTTCGACGCGCTCGATGACGGCGTCGTCGATCGGCGGACGAAGGCTCGGCGGGTCGATTGCCAGACCCGCGATGGGCGGCGTTTGCGTGCTGGGCACGTCAGTCTCCCTCTACGATCGCGCGAGGATGCCGCCGCGGCCGCCCTCGCGGATCTGCTGTTGGATCAGATTCACCGCGTAGAGCAGCCCGTCGGGCGAAGGGGGACAGCCGGGAACGTACACGTCGACGGGGATGATCGTGTCGACGCCCTGCACGATCGCGTAGTTGTCGAAGATGCCGCCGGAGCTCGCGCAGGCGCCCATCGAGATCACCCACTTGGGGTCGGCCATTTGATCGTAGAGACGCTTGACGACCGGCGCCATCTTCTGCGCGACGCGCCCCGACACGATCATCAAATCGGCTTGGCGCGGCGAGCTGCGAAAGACTTCCGATCCCAATCGCGCGATGTCGTATTCGGGCGACGTCACGGTCATCATCTCGATCGCACAGCAAGCCAGTCCCATCGTCAGCGGCCAAACGCTCGTGCTCTGCGCCCAGCGGGCGACGTCGTCGAGGCGCGCGAGAAGAAAGTGGCCCGGGCTCATCTCCATTGGAAGCCGCCCTTCTTCCATACGAACGCGTAGCCGATGGCCAGGACGATCACGAAGACCACCATCTCGACCAGACCGAAGACGCGCAGCGAGTGCATCTGCACCGCCCATGGATAGAAGGAAGCCGCCTCGACGTCAAAGATCACGAAGAGCATCGCAACGAGATAGAACCGGATCGGAAAGCGGCCCGCCACCGCGGACGTCGGCTCGACGCCGCACTCGTAGGCTTCCATCTTGTGCGGATTGGGTTTTTTGCGGCCAAGAAGGCCCGGGAGAAACGTAAAGAGTAGCGCCGCGGCCAGCGCGACGCAGAGGTAGATTGCCACCGGTCCATAGGGGTTCATCAGCGTGCGATTTTTTCACAAAATCGAAGGAAACCCTGGGCTTTCTCGATGCCCGCGAGGTCCGACATTGGTCGTACGAACCCCGGCGAGCCCACAGGCAATTCGAAAGGCCGCTCGGACTCGGGAACGGTAGTATGCCGTATGTTCGGATCCGCTCCTCCGGCGTTTCTGGTCGCCTGCGTTGCCGCGTTGGCCGTAGCGCCCTGCGTAGCAAACGCCGATGCGACCGCCGACCGCTCGGGCGACCTCGCCGCGTTCGTGCACGGCGGCCTGGCGGCGGCGCCCAACAATTTCTCCTCGGTGCGCGGCAGCCGGATCGACACGTCCAAGTTTTCGGCCCTCGTCAACTTCGGCCCGACCTTCTCGATCTGTACGGTGGACGACGACACCGCGGTCGCGATGGAAAACGGCGGCATCAGCGCCTGGAGCCTCGACTGCGACTCGCAGCCGATCGACGCGCCGCCCGCGGATCTGCTCGCGCAGCTCAAGAGCGAAATCTCCGCCAGCATTCCCGCATCGTTCGTTCCGACCACGTTCCAAGATGCCGACGGCGTCCCGCACGTACACTGGAAGGGCCCGAGCGGCCTGGCGATCGACGCATACGCCTGGCGCACGGCGAGCGATGGACCCTCGCTATTCCGCGTCGCCGCCATTCATTTAATCGGCATGCCCCCGCCGCCGTCGGAGGCGCTGCCGCCCAAGCGGTCGTAGAGTCGGATCATGCGCTACACGCTTCTCGGCCTGGTCTTCTTGCTCGTTCTCGGAGCGAACGGCGGCGGATGCAACAACAGCGTCGTCGGCGTTCAGGATTACGGCAGCGTCAGCGGCCGCGTGCTCGACGCGACCACGAACGCCCCGATTCCGCAAGCCTACGTCTCGGTGGGATCGCTCTTCGTTTCGGTGGCAGACAAGCACGGCGGATTCGTCATCGGACGGGTCCCCGTCGGCGATCAAGAAGTCGATGCGCGATCGCCGGGTTACGCGACGGCCGGCACGACCGTGACGATCCTCAAGGACCAAACCGCCAGTGCCGGCTTCATCCGGCTGGTTCCCGTAGCCAAGCCGGCCAACCAGCCGACGCTGCCGCCGCCGGCTACGCCGTCTCCGGCTCCGTCCGAAACGCCCGCGGCAGCGGGATCTACGTCGCCGGCGGTATCGCCGGCCGCGACGGCGCCGCCGGGCGCGGCATCGCCGTCACCGGTGCCGTCCGCGAGCCCCGCAGCTTCACCCGCGCGATAGACGGCTACGTCAGGCGCGCCTGCGCGAGATCCAGGTCGTACTGAATCGCGTTGTACACGTCGTCGGGAATGCCGCCGCCGCGGCGCATGTCCGCAATGGCTTGTAATTCCGCGTCGAGCGCCGCGCGTTCCAAACGGTGGTCGATCGAGATCTCGTTGAGTTCGCCGTCTTCGCCGTGCTCGTCGCCGTCGAAATGGCCCTTGAGGTACTCGATTCTCCGCGAATATTCGCCTAAGAGCCGTCCCGTGATCTCCCACTCGAGCGTCCCGCTGAAGCCGGATTCGAGCGCGTGCAGCTGTGCGATGCCGGCTTCGAGCGCCTGAATCCGAACCGACGCTTCGAGGTGCGCCATCGAACTCTGATCGGTCGCATCGAACAGGCGCGACAGCGGAGCGAGCGTCACGCCCTGCACGACCAGCGTCGCGACGATGACGCAAAACGTGAGGAACAGAATTTCGTCGCGCGCCGCGAACGGTTGTCCGGCGGCGTCGCGATAGGGCAGCGCGAGCGCCGCCGCCAGCGAAACGATCCCGCGCATGCCCGCCCAAGAAATGATCGCGACCGCTCCGATTCGCGGAACGGGATCCTCCCGCGCGATTCTTTTCGAGAGCAATCGGGGCAGGTACGTCGCCGGGAACACCCACACGATCCGCAATACGATGACGAGCACGCTCACGACGGCCGCGTCCATGAGATAGCGCTGCGGCGACCGCACGAGGCCGTGAACGATGTCGGGAAGCTGCAGTCCGATCATCAGGAAGACGAAGGCGTTAAGCAAGAACGTAAGCACCGACCAGACCCCGCCCGCAACGAGGCGCCCTCCCGAGCGGAAGATCTCGTGCGCGTGCCGGCTGCTGTAAATGCCGGCGCTCACGGCCGCGAGCACGCCCGAGACGTGCATGGCTTCGGCCGGAAGGTAGGCGGCAAACGGCGCCAGCAAGGCGACCACGTTCGAGATCGTCGGGTCGTCGAGATCGCGCGCGATCAACTGTCGCATGAGCGCGAGGAGGACCCACGCTGAGGCCAGGCCGACGAGAATGCCTCCGATAGAAACCAAGACGAACGCCACGCCGGCTTGCGCGAGCGAAAACGAGCCGGTGACGACCGCGGCGACCGCAAACCGGTAAATGACCAGCGCGGTCGCGTCGTTGACCAAACTTTCTCCGCTCAGGATGGCCAAGATGCGGCGCGCGATCGGGACTCGTTCGAAAACCGCTTCGGCCGCGACCGCGTCCGGTGGCGATACGATCGCGCCGAGGACGAACGCGATCGGCCACGTGAAGCCGGGGATCATCGCGTGCGTCACCGCGGCGACGATCACCGTCGTAAAGATCACCAGACCGAAAGCAAGGAAAAAAATCGGACGCGCGTTGCGCTTGAACTCGAACCAATCCGTCGACCAGCCGCCGCTAAAGAGCAGCGGCGGCAGCACCAGCAGAAAGATGAAGTCCGGCGAGAGATGCGGGCGCGGCAGGTCGGGCACGAACGCAAGCGCGATTCCGCCGACGACGAAGGCGACCGGATACGGGATGTCCAGGCGCTTGGCGATCGCCGTAAGGACGACCGTTGCGCCCAGGATCAGGACGAGCGCTAGCGCTGCCGCCACGTCTTGCTTCCTAGCCTCGCGCGGGCGAGCCCGGCGGCAACTCAGAAGCCGTGCGCGCCATCGTATTGATGGAGGAAGCGCTTCGCGTCGTCGATCGGAACGCCGAACCCGATGCTGCGCTCGTCGTCGAATCGCGAGTCGGCCAGAGCGATGATCTCGCCGGTATCGGCCAGGAAGATCGGGCCCCCGCTGTACCCGGGAACGATCGGCATCGTCACCTCGATCGCGTCGTTGCGCGAGGCCGAGAGATTCCCGGTCGCCAGCGACGTCGCCAAGTCGAGGCCCTCGTCGTCGAAGTCGTCGGGCACCGGATAGCCGAGCAGGCCGAGCTCCCGGCCGAGCTGGCGGTCGAGGTCTTTGGACGAACCCAGCACGGCAACCGGCAGATTCGGCTCCCTGGTGCGCAACAGCGCGACGTCTTGATCTTTGTCCTGCGCGACGACGTCGGCGTTCAATTTCGTTTTGTTATCCACGGTCACGTGAAGGTCGGACGCGTGATCGACGGCGTGTTGAACCGTGAGCACGTCGCTGCCCCACTTTCCGCTCGCGACGACGACGCCGGTTGCGTACTCTTGATCGGGCGGAGCGTGTTTTTTCTCCGCCGGCACGTTCATCGTCAGCAGCACGACCGACCGGTGGAGTCCGCGAGCGGAAGCGACCAGCGGGTCGTCGGCGTAGTGCGTCGCGCAGCCGCACAGAGCCGTCAAACAGGCCATGGCCGTGAGAAACGCGGTGGATTTCGCAAGGGGTTTCACGAGGGGGTTCACGGTTCCGCGAGCGCGCCTGTCTTCTCCTGGTCTGCCGGCGCGGCTAGGCCCTCGCCGATTCGCTCGCGGATCGCCGCGATTCCCAGCCCGGTGCGGGCGCTCGCGACGATCGCCCCGGTTTCGTGCGGGCTCTCCGCGACGAGGTCGGCCTTGTTGAAGACGATCAGGCGCGGTTTGGCGTCGAGCTCGAGCTCGTGAAGGATCGCGTCCACGGCGATGCGTTGGCGCGGCCAGTCGGGGTTGGACGCATCCAACACGTGAACGAGCAGATCCGCGTCACGCAGCTCCTCGAGCGTCGCGCGGAACGCATTGACGAGATCCTTAGGCAAGTCGGTAATGAAGCCGACCGTGTCGCTCAGCCGCGCGTATCGCCCCGGGCCGAGATAGACGCGGCGCGTGGTGGGATCGAGCGTCGCGAAGGGCTGGTCGGCCACCAGCGCGTCGGCGCGCGAGAGCGCGTTGAGCAACGACGATTTGCCGACGTTGGTATATCCGACCAGCGCGGCCAGCGGTTCCCGATGCGGCGCGGCGCGGCGAGTCGCCCGCTGCCGGCGGACGTCGGTCAAATGTCGGTTGAGCACGGTGATGCGCTCTTGAATGCGGCGGCGATCCACCTCGAGCTTGGTTTCGCCGGGACCGCGCGTCCCGATGCCGCCGCCCAGGCGAGAGAGATCCGCGCCCGCGCCGATGAGATTGGATTGACGGTACCGCAGCTGCGCGAGCTCGACTTGGAGCTTGCCCTCACGGCTGCGCGCGTGGCGCGCGAACACGTCGAGGATCAGCATGGTGCGGTCCACGATTGGAATCGTAACGATCTTTTCCAGGTTCTTGCGCTGGCGCGGGCGGACGTCGTTGAGCACCAGCAGCACCTGCGCGTCGAGCGTCTTGGCCAGTTCGGCGATCTCGCGCGCTTTGCCCGATCCGACCAGCGTCGCGGCATCCACCGCATCGCGCTTCTGTACGACGCGCTCGACGATCGAAGCGCCCGCTGCCTCGGCCAGCGCCTCGAATTCCAAGAGTTCGGGCTCGAGCGGACGCCTCGCGTCGTCCGTATCCACGGCGACGACGACGGCGCGGGTTCCGGGTTTCGCTACGACGCGAGCGGTACGAGACGGTCGATCAGCCACTGGAGCCCTTCCGTGTAGTGCGTTCCCGGTTGCTCCAGGATCGAAGCGGGTTCGACGACGTAGACGCGACCTTCGCGCACGGCGCGCAAGCTCCGCCACGGTTCCCGGCCGAGCGCGGACTCCAGGTGGACGGACGGGTCGCTCACGATGACGTCGGGCTGCGCGCGCAGGAGCGACTCCGCGCCGTACTCGCCCCACGCTTGGTGCAAATCGTCCGCGGCATTTCGCCCGCCGGCCAGCGCGATCAGCGTGGCGATGTAGGAGCCGGAACCCGCCGTCCAAATCGGACCGGTCCCGAACGCGACGAACACCGAGGGCTTTCGTTTGAACGATCGCGTACGCGCCTGCAACTCGGCGGTTTGCGCCCTTAATCGCGCGATCGTCGCCGCGGCTTGCGGCGAGCGCCCGGTAAGTGCGCCGAGCTCCGCCAAGTTCGCGAAGATGTCTTCGTACCGGTCGTCCCGCATCAGCACGACCCGCACGCCGGCGCGTTGCAGCGATTCGACCTGACGCGCTTGGGCCGGAATCCCGACGACGAGATCGGGCCGCAGCGCCACGATCTTCTCGGCATCCACCGACGAGCTGTCCGAGACGCGCGGCAACGCCGGCGACGCGGGAACGTCCGTGTACGCCGAAACGCCCACGACCGCCGGTCCGGCACCGATCGCGAACAGATCGCCGCCGAGCGAGGGGACCAGGGCGACGACGCGCGACGCCGGACGAGCCGCCGCGGGCCCGTTGCTGCGGGGCGACGGCCCGGCGCAACCGGCGAGGCCCGTCGCGATCAGGAGCACGGCGAGACAGACGGCGCGGCGCATCGCTGCCGTGTACGCGACTATCGCCTCGGGTCCCCCAGGAGCGCGCACGGGGCGCCCCTAACAGCAGCCTTACGGGCTTTTTGCGCGGGAAGCCGGTGGAATGCCGGCACGGTCGCGCCACTGTAAGCGGGGAGCCGCTCGTACGTCACTGTCGCCGAGCGCGATGGGAAGGCGCCTGAGCACCACGGCTACGATCCGCAAGTCAGGATACCGGGCATCAAGCTTTTCCTCGATCCACCTCGCGAAAAGGGAAGGATTGTCTATGCCGGTTCGTTCGGTCTTGCGCGCGCTCGCGGTATCCGCAGCGCTCGTTGTTTTCTCGGCGGCGGCCGCATCGGCGGCTCCCGCGCCGACGACGTCGCCGTCCCCAACGCCCATCCCCGAGATCGCCCGCGTCTACACTAGCGACCGCAGCGCCGAATCCGCGCGGCGCAGCATACGCACGACGTTCGTCGTGACGGCGGCAACGATCGCGCGCGAGGGCTATCGCACCGTGGCGGATGCGGTGGAAACGCTTCCCGGCGTCAGCCTTTCGCGCTACGGTTCGTTCGGCGCACTTACGACCGTCAGCATTCGCGGCAGCTCGACGCCGCAGGTGCTGGTGTTGCTCGACGGCATGCCGATCGCGGGCAGTCAGATCGACGGCGTGGACCTCGAACAGATCGGAACCAACGGCGTCTCGCGAATCGAAGTCGTCGAAGGCGGCGGTTCGACGCTGTACGGATCGGGGTCCATCGGCGGCGTCATCAACATCATCACCAACGCCGCGCCCTCGCTCGGAGCGAGCGTTTCGTCCGGCTCGTTCGACACGCAGCACTACGCCTTCAACACGCCGTACGTCTCGTACTCGCGTTCGTACGCGAGCAACGCCTTCGGGCTCCCGGACGGAACGGTTCGCGGGAACTCGCAGGCCTCGTTCAACACGATCGGCCTGCACTACGCGCACCGCATCGGCGCCATCGAGGCGAGCCTCACCGGCAGCCTGGTCTCCAACGCTCTCGGCGCGCCGGGAGCGCAGCCGTTTTTCTCACCAACCAGCGAACAATCCAATCTCCAGCGCGACGGCCGTCTCACGCTCTCCCACGCGTCGAAGGGCTCCGTGCAGACGCTGCAAATCGGCGTCTCGTCGCTCGACCTCGGCTTTACTTGCAATGCGCCGGTCGATCCAAACTGCTTTAACGCGCCGAGCAAAAATCCGGGAGCCTCGCTCTCGCAAGACTCCAAGACGATGGTCGGCTTGCGCGACGACGTCGGGAACGACGACGCGCGCGTGGTCTACGGCGTGGATCTCACCCGCGGAAACACGCGCGTCGACAGCGGCATTCCGTACGCGGTCGACCAGCTGCCGCAGATCGCGACCGCGGCGTATTCTCAGGTTGCCGCCTACGCGCAGGCTCAGATCACCGCCGGGAAAGACGCCGAGGTCTACGCAGGCCTGCGAGGCGAGAACGACGGCGCGCAGGGCGGCGCGTACTCGCCGTCGCTCGGCGCTCTGGTGCGGCTCGGCCCCGCGCTCGAGTTGAAACTGAATGCCGCGACGGCGTTCCGCGCTCCGACCGCCGAGGAGCTGTACTATCCCGGATTCAGCAATCCGCATCTGCAGCCCGAGCGCACCCGCGTCGGCGACGCGACGCTCCAGGCGCCGAGCCTCGCCGGCGGCGTGAGCCTCACGTGGTTTACGACGGCGGGGACGAACCTCATCGTGGACAGTCCCGTCACCTTCGCACCCGAGAACATCGGCCACGCGTTGCTGCAAGGCTTCACGCTCGCGGTGAAGACGCGCCCGTTCCACGGGTACACGACCTCCCTGGACGTCACCAACCTCTATCGCGCCGAGGACCTCGAAACGCAGACCCGCATCAGCGGGCGCGGGCCGGCCGTAGCGGCGACGCTCGCGTTCGACTACGTCGCGGCGCCCGCCGATCGCTTCGACGGCATCGGAATCTCCGCGACGACGCAAGGACGGCGCGGCGTCCTCGATCCGGCGCTGCCCGCCTTCGACCAGCCGGTCGGATTTACGACCGTCAACGCGCACGTCGGCTATCGCATCGCGCCCAAACTCGTCTTGACGCTACGCGGCTACAATCTCGGCAACGAACGCTACTCGCAGATCGGAACCTGGAGCGCGCCGTCGGCGCCGTACTACGCGTACCCGATGCCCGGGCGTTCCTTCGCGTTGGAACTTCGAACCTAGCGCATGGCCCTCCGCCTGGCCGCCCTGTTCGCGGTCGCGCTCTTCGCAGCCGGAATCGGTTTGCTGGTCGGAGGTACGCAGCTGAGCGTCGGACAGGTCGCGCACGCACTGACCCACGCGCACGAAGGCGGACCGGTGGCAACGATCGTCTGGCAGCTGCGCCTTCCGCGCGTGTGCATCGCGGCGGTCGTCGGAGCGTGTCTGGCGGTCGCCGGCGCGCTGCTTCAGGGGATGCTGCGCAATCCGATCGTGGACCCCTATATCACCGGCGTAAGCGCGGGGGCGGCGACCGCAATCGTCCTCGCGGTGATCGCCGGCGTTTCGCCCGCGATCGCGCCGAGTCTGGGCTTCGTCGCCGGTTTGGCGACGGCCGTTTTCGTCGCGGCGCTGGCGCGGCGCGGCAGCGGCATCGACGTCAACCGGTTGATCCTCGCGGGCATCTCCCTCTCGGCTCTCTTCTCGGCCTTTCTCTCGCTCGCGCTGGCGCGCGCGCAATCGGAGAACTATGCCGCGTCGATCGTGTCGTGGCTGGCGGGCTCGATGGCGGGAAGAACGTGGAGCGACTTGCTTGCCGCGACGCCCTACGTCGCGCTGGGCATGATCGGCGCGGCGTCCGTCGCGCCGGCGCTCAACGCGCTGCGCGTCGGCGACGTGCGCGCCCGGGCGGTCGGCGTGGACGTCGCGCGCGCGCAGTGGGTCATCCTGGGTTCGTCGTCGCTGCTCGCGGCCGCCAGCGTCGCGCTGGCGGGAATCGTCGGCTTTGTGGGATTGATCGTACCGCACGTAGCGCGGCGCGTCGTCGGATCCGACGCACGCCCGCTGCTGCCCGCCTGCGCCTTCGCCGGCGCCGCGCTCTGCATTCTGGCCGACGCCGTCGCGCGCACCATCGTGGCGCCCGGCGAGCTGCCCATCGGCGTTCTACTGGCGTTTATCGGCGTTCCCGCATTTCTCTATCTCTACCTCAATCGCGAGCGCGCGGCGTGATTGCGGTACGCGGCGTCGACGTCTCCATCGCCGGACGCCTCTTACTCGCCGGCCTCGATTTCGGCATCGCGGAGTCGGAGATCGTCGCGGTTCTCGGCCCCAACGGCGTCGGCAAGACGACGTTGCTGCGCGCGCTCGCAGCGATGCATCCGGTCGAGCGCGGAAGCATCCGCGTCGACGACGCCGACGTTGCAAGCTTGACCGCGGCCGCGCGCGCACGCCGCATTGCGTTCGTCACCGCCGACGACGCGCTGACCGACGCGCTCAGCGTTCGCGACGTCGTCGCGATCGGGCGCTACCCGCATCACGAGTGGTGGGAGTGGAGCGCGACGCCTGCGGATCGCGACGCGGTCGAACGGGCGCTGGCGGAGGTGCGGATGGATGCGTACGCGGACCGCCTCCTCGGTACGCTCTCGAGCGGAGAGCGGCAACGGATCTTCATCGCGCTCGGGCTCGCGCAAGAGACCCCGGTCCTGCTCCTCGACGAGCCGACCAGCCACCTCGACGTCCGCGTCGCGCACGAGATTCTCGCGCTGCTGCACGATCTCGCGAGGCAGGGGAAGAGCGTCGTCTGCGTGCTGCACGATCTCAACGAAGCGGCCGCGCACGCCGATCGCATTTTGCTGCTGGGAGACGGACGGCTGCTCGCGTCCGGAGATGCCGAATCGGTCTTTCGACCCGACGTTCTCGAAGCGGCGTATGGCCTTCCGATGGAAACCGTTCGGACGGCCGGCGGCATCCGCGTCTTTCCGGCAACCTCGCGCTAGCGGCGCGGCCCGTGGTGAGCCGGGGTCGGCGTCGGCGCGGGGCCGGAGAGCGTGTGGTAGACGCCGCGGATGTCTCCGCCCAGCACCCAGCCGTACCGGCCGGCAAGCGGACCGTCCAGGATCCGGACGGCGACGGCATCCTCGACGTCGCCGCGATCGCGGGCGTCCACCATTCGCGGCAAGCAGCTTCCCGCGATCGCGCGCGTTCCGGGCGGCACGAGCGTCGCGAAGGTCATGAGCTGCTCCGCCAACTGCAGCGAGCCGGAGTGATACGTCCGCAGATGCACGCGCGAATCCCACACGAAGACGTCGGGGTCGTCGGCCGTTCCGTAGAGCACGACGCGGTCACCGTGCTGCACGACGCACGCGGCGCGCGCGGCCGCGACCGACCAAGCCGCCAACAGCAGCGAGAACGCCATGCCGAGCGCGATCGCGCGGCTACCGGGGCGCATCGGTCGCCTTGGGCGGATACATGCGAATCACCAGCACCGCCAGATCGTCGAGCGCTTTGTTGCGCGCGAACTTTCGGACGCGCGCGACCAGTTCGTCGGCCAAGCGCTGCGGTTCGGGCGAACTTTCGAGAATCAGCCGCAGCGCGCCCGAGTCCGTCAACAAGTCGCCGTGCGAGTCGCGCGACTCCGTCAGGCCGTCGGTGGCCAGCACGATCACGTCGCCCTCGTGCAGTTCGACGGTACGGTTGCCGAAGGGCGCGTCCATGACGCCGAGAACCGGGCCCGTCACCTCGAGCTGGTCCACGTGCAGCGGCCGCCGCACGAACGCCGTATCGTGACCGGCGCTCGCGTAGACCATGTTCCCGACGTCGGTGTTCAAGACGCCGACGAACATCGAGACGAAGAGGCTCGGGTTGTCGACCTCGTGCTTGAACGCTTCGTTGAACTGACTGAGGATCTCGGAGGGGTCTTGCGTCCGAAGGGCGATCGCCCGGATCGTGAACTTGATGAACGCCGTCAGGACGGCCGCATCGATGCCTTTTCCGCTGACGTCGGCGATCAGCACGAGCGCGCGCGTGTCGGAGAGCCGAAAGACGTCGTAAAAGTCGCCGCCGACCGCCATATGGCTGCTGGCCGAAAGATACGCGGTGCCGATGACGGTGTTCGGGAGCGGCGCGTGTTCGCTGCGGAACGCGCGCTGCAGGATCCGCGTCGTCGTACGTTCCTCCTCGAGCTGCCAGTTGAGCTGCGAACGGTAGGCGTTGAACAGGATCGCCAAGAGTCCGAACACGAGCAGCCAGATGGCGCGACTGTACAGCATCCGGTCGATCTGATCTTGCGTGCTGCGGGCGCCCGCCTCGTCGGTATCGGCGAGCATGCCGCGGAGCTCGACGACCGCGCTGTTCTCGTAGTCGGAAAAGACTTTCGTCCGCTTGTCGAGCTGCGCCAGATTCTGGCTCCCCGGATCGGTCAGCTGCGGCTGGGCGATCTCGGTCCGCCACTGCGATTGAAGACGATTGTATTGCTCCAAGAGCGCCTCGTCGCGCTTCAACCCCTCGGCCATGAGCCGTTCGCGCAGCGCCGACTCGGTAACGGTAAACTGATCGACCGCGTGCTGGTACTGGCCCACGTAAAAAGAGTCGCCCGTCGTGCGGTAACCGCGGAGCGAATCTTCTTCGTCGATCTGCAAGCGTTGCAGGCTTTCGAGCGCGAGCTGCGCGCGTTCGATGTTGGCCTGATGGCGAAACGTGGCCGCGATTCGCTGGTGCGTGACGTACGCGCCCTGCACGGCAAGCGCGAGCGTGATCGTCAAGAACGCAGTCAAAATCAGCACGCCTGTAATGCGTGCGGGCGGCAGACGGTTATTCACGTATCGCCGTAGGGGCAGCCATCGGGGCCTCCGAACCTGATTCCAGACATGCCAGCGCTCGATCTTGGAATCTTTAAGTCCTACGACATCCGCGGGATTTATCCGTCAGAGCTCAACGAGGATCTCGCGTACCGGGTCGGGCGCTGCTTCGCGCCTCTCCTGCAGGCCAAACGTGTGGTCGTCGGTCGAGACATGCGGCCGTCGGGAGAACGTCTCTTTGAAGGATTCGCGCGGGGCGCCTGCGAGGCGGGAGCCGACGTCGTCGACGTCGGGCTGGTCTCCACCGACGCACTCTATTTCGCCGTCGGCAAATACGGCTTTGACGGAGGCGTGATGATCACCGCCTCCCACAACCCGGCGCGATACAACGGCATGAAGATGACCCGCGCGTTCGCCGAGGCGATCTCTCTGGACACGGGGCTTTCGGAAATTCGCGATCGCATCGCCGCCGGCGACCTGCCGCCGGCGGCTGCGAAACCGGGAACGGTCTCGCAGGCATCCGTCCTGGACGACTTCGGCGAGCACTGCCTTTCGTTCGTGGATCGGACCAAGATCAAACCGTTCAAGATCGCGATCGACGCCGGCAACGGCATGGCCGGCGCGACGGTACCGCACGTTTTCAAGCACTTGCCGTGCGAGGTCGTCCCACTGTATTTCGAGCTGGACGGCAACTTTCCGAACCATCCCGCGAGTCCCATCGAGCCCGAGAACATGGCCGACCTGCAGGCCGCGGTCAAGAAACACGACTGCGATCTCGGCGTGGCGTTCGACGGCGACGCCGACCGCATGTTTCTGGTGGACGAGAACGCCGAGCTGATCGACGGCAGCACCGTCACCGCGCTCGTCGCGCTCAGCACGCTCAAGCATCGTCCCGGCGCGCGCATCCTCTACAATCTGATCTGCAGCCGAAGCCTTCCCGAATTGATCGAGCGCGCCGGCGGCGAGCCGGTTCGCTCGCGCGTCGGGCATTCGATGATCAAGGCGACGATGCGCGAGCGCGACATCCAGTTCGGCGGCGAGCACAGCGGCCATTTCTACTTCAAGGATAACTGGTACGCGGATTCGGGCATGATCGCCCTGATGCAGTGCCTGGAAGTTTTTAGCGAAGCGGACGAACCCGTGAGCCGCGTGATCGCGCCCATCGACACGCGCTTTCGTTCCGGCGAGATCAACGCGACCGTTCGTGACGCGCGCGCCAAGATGGCCGACGTCGAGCGCGCGTACGCCGGCGCCAAGATCGACCGGCTAGACGGCGTCACCATCTCCTACCCGGACTGGTGGATGAACGTCCGCCCTTCGAACACCGAACCGCTGCTGCGGCTCAACGTCGAAGGCGACTCGCGCGAGATCATGGAGCGCGAGCGCGACCGCGCGCTCGCGCTCATCCGGACGTAGAAACGACGGCGCGCCCGATTTGAGCAGGGTTGACGCCGGCGCGATGCGCCGGTACGAGGCGACGCGCAACGACGTCGTCGCGCGCATGCTGGCCCTCGAGGACGCGGTCGGAGAGCGCGGCGGCGCGGCTCTTCGCGCGGCTCGGCTGCGGCTCGAGCGCGGCAAGTTCGTGCTCGCCGTCGTCGGCGAGTTCTCGACGGGGAAGTCGTTTCTGCTCAATGCCCTGCTCGGGCGCTTCCGTTACGAAGAGACGCCGGCCGGCCGGCGGATCGCCGGTCTCTTAGCGGTGGACATCAACCCGTCCACCGCAACGATCACCGAAATCGACTACGGCGCCGTGGAGACCGCAACCGCGGTGTACGAATCGGGACGCACCGAGCGAATCCCGCTGGACGCGCTCAATCGCTTCATCGCCGTCGGCGCCGGCGACGCGGGCAAGATCCACGACGCCGTCAAGGACGAGCGCGACGCACCGGCTCGCGTCGTCGTCGAAACCAGCTCTCCTTTTCTCGAGCGCGGCTTCGTGCTCGCCGATACGCCGGGCCTAGCCTCGATCAATCCCGCGCACCGGCGAGCTACGCTGCACTTCTTGCCGTCGGCGGACGCGGTGCTCTACCTCATCGATTCGCAGCAACCGTTCGCAGAAGGCGACGCGGCGTTTTTGGAAATCGTCCGAGGGCACGTCGACTCGATCTTCGTCGTGCAGACCAAGATCGATCTCTTGCAGCAGAGACAAACCGACGGGCGCGCGGCTTGGGAGCACGCCCACGACCGGATCGCGCGCCTGGCGGCGGTACACGCGCCGGGTACGTACGTCTACGCGCTGTCCGCGCGCGCGTACGCCGAAGGTACGCTCGACGCGGATGCGGCGCTCGTCGAAGCCAGCCGCTTCGAGCAGTTCCTCGCCGCGCTCGACGCTTCGCTCATCGGGCACACCGGGCGCGCGCGGCTGCGCCGTGCCGGAGAGGCGACGCGCTCTGCGGTCGCGGACGAAATCGCGCGCATCGACGCCGACGCCGAGATGCTCGCGCTGCCCGCGGACGCCTTACGCGAACGCCGGGGCGAGGTCGTTCCCGAATTGGACGCCGTCGATCTCGCCGCCCGAGCCGAGCGGAACTCGCTCGCCGCCCGCGCGTCCGAAACGCGCGCGCTCCTCGACGATCGAACCGCGGCGCTCGCCGCAGATCTGGAGCGCGCGCTGAGCCAGGCCTTCGATACGGCCGACGTCGCCCGCTTGCGCGACCGGGCACGCTTGCACGTGCTGGTGGACCGCGTCGTCGCCGCGGTCGTCCACGTCTTCGCGGCGGGCACCGCGCGCGGAGCCGCCGCGGACCTGAGCGCGGCGGTCGAGCGCGCGCGATCGATCGCGCCGTTTCGCTTCGACCTTTCCGAAGCGGCGGCGAGCGCATTCGACGCCGAGCCCGGCACGAGTTTGTGGCGCGGCGACGTGGCCGATGCGATCGCGGCGGCGATCGTGCTCGATGCGGTCGGGACCTTGGCAACGGCGCTCGTTCACGAGATCGCGCTACGCTTCTCGACTCCGCCCGCGAACGCGTACATGAAGCGCGAACTGATCGCCGATTTGCGCGCGGAAATATTCCCCGAACTGCGTGCGGAGGTCGCGCGCTTTACCGGTCGCATCGGAGCTGCCTTGGCGAAGCCCTACGGCGCACTTTCGGAGGAGCTGGCGCAAGCCGCGGTCGCCAAACGCGACGCGGAGACCGGCAGCATCGAGCGCGCCATTCGCGCGCACGAAACCGGCGACCGCCGGGACGCCGTCGCGCGCCTGTCGGCACGGAAGGAAGCGTTGAACGGCGGCCTCGCAGGAGTCGAGCACGCGATCGCCGGCTTCTTGGGCCACGCCCCGGAGATCGAGGCGGCCGACCCCGGCTCGCCGGCCGTACGAGCGGCGCACGCCGAGCCCGCGTTCGATCCGCACGCCTACGATCGCGGCCTGCGGCCCGAGCGCTGGCGCGTTGCGATCCTCGGTGCGTTGCGGCGCGGCAAGAGCAGCCTCATCAACGCGTTCGCCGGCAAGAACGTGCTTTCCGACGACGCGGCGGGCAGCGCGCGCTTTCCCATTCACGTGCGGTACGGCGATCGCGAGCAGGCATTCGCGCTCAACGACGAAGGCCTTTGGAACGAAATCCCATTCGCGTCGCTTGCGGCAGCCGCGGCCGGCACGCCGGTCCTCGCGTTGGTTCCGTGGTCGCTTCCGCGCGAGCTCGTTCTCGTGCACGTTCCGGCGTTCGATTCCGGCGACCCGGCCGCCGAGGACGTCAACGTCGTCGCCGCATCGCACGCGAGCGAGGTCCTGTGTCTGTTCTCCCGTCAGCTCTCCGAACGAGAACTCGGCGTCTTCGGGCGCGTCGCGGAGTTCGGAAGGCCAATGCTCTTCGCGCACACGATTGCCGACAACGAAACGGCCGGCGAGCGCCGGCGCGTCGTGGAACTCGCCGCGAGCTACCTCAAAGAGCGCAACCTCGGCGCCGCGCGGATCTTCACGGTCTCGGCGCACGAGTACGCGCAAGCGCTCGCGCAGCGACGCGCACCCGCCGGCTGGAACGAAATGGACGCGCTCCGATCCACCCTCGAAGCGCACGCGGAGACTCACATGGCGCGCTTGGACCGGCTCGCGCGCTCGGCCAAGGAGCGGGCGCCGGTCTCGGCTTCCCAAGGTCCGCCCGATGCCGGAAAACCCGGTCTCCTCGTCCGGCTCTTCGGCAAGGGGCGCTAGCGTGGGACCCGTCGAAAGGACGAGCGGCGCTGCGCGCAGGAGGCTCCTACGACCGACCGATTTACGCTAGGCCCCGCCTTCATCGCCGTCGGCGATGCGACCTCAACGTACGGGCGTCTGACCGTGGTTGACGGCCGAATCGAGGGCGTGCTCCCGGCTGGTGGACCTACCGACTACCCGTTGCCGCCGGGCAGCACGATCGCCCCGGGCCTCATCGACGTGCACACCAACGGGGTCGGCGAGTTTCTGTTCAATCGGGATCACGGCAACGCCGTCGCGCCCGCCGCGCAAGACTACGCGAAGATGGGCGGGACCGGATTCGTCGCATCGGTGATGACCGCGCCGTACGAATCCATGCTGCATGCGGCGTCGGACATCGTCGAAGCGGCGCACGATCTCGAAGAGACCGGCCCGCTGGGCGCGCGCTGCCTCGGCATTCACTTCGAGGGGCCGTTCCTCAATCCGAAATTTCGTCGCGTGCACCGCGCCGAATGGCTGATGCACGCGACGCCGGAGCGGGCCAAAGAGATGATCGACGCGAGCCGGGGCGCCTGCCTCATGGTAACGATGGCGCCCGAAGTCGAGGGCGTCGCAGACGCCACGCGCGTCTTTCTGGATCACGGCGTAACATGCTCGGCGGGACACACCTCGGCGCGCTACCGCGAGGGCATGCTGGCGATCGGCCTAGGTTTTCGCTCGCTGACCCACGCGTTCAACGCGATGCCCCCACTCGACCATCGCGACCCGTCGCTACTGGCGGCGTTCATTCAAGACCGCCGTACGTTCGTGCAACTGATCTGCGACGGTCATCACGTCTCGCCGCCGATGGTGGACTTGCTCTATCGCACGCTCGGGGAGCGCATCGTGCTCGCCACCGACCTCATGCCGCCCGCCGACGAAGGATATCACGTTAAGGGCGGCGTGATGCGGTCGCAAGACGGCACGATCGCCGGAAGCGCGCTGCGCATCGACCAAGCCGTACGCAACTACATGTCGTTCGCGAACGTGTCGTTCGCGCAGGCGATCGTTGCCGCAACGTACGCCCCGGCAAAGCTCATCAACCACGACCGCGACATGGGACGCGTCGCGAGCGGTTTTCGCGCCGACCTCTCGATTTGGAACGAAACGTTCGACATCATCGGAACGATGGTCGGCGGCACTATGGTGTTCGGCGGTCCGGTCGGAGCCGCCGCGGCCTAACGCACGACCGGCGTCAACGCGCGGCCGAGAACCACGATAGCGGCAGCGCGAGCGCGGAGAGCAGCATCAGCGCGAACGCCATCCACGCCACCGTACGCGCCGCGGTCGAGGCGACCCACGCTCCCAGGATTTTCTTCGAGCACGCGAGCCGGATCACGAAGTAGATCAACGGCACGACGGCGATCCCGTTGAAGACCGCCGAGTAGTACAGCAATTTGATCGCATCGAGGTGCACGAGCGACATCGCAACGCCCAAGATCAACCCGACCGCGATGACCGCGTAGAACAGCGGCGCCTGGCGCGGCCTTTTTGCTAAGGAGCCTGCCGACCCGTAGAAGTCGGCAAGGGCGTACGCCGAGGCGCCCGCCATGACCGGAATGGCGAGCAGTCCCGTTCCCACGACGCCCAGCGTGAAGAGAAGCGAGGCGTAGTGGCCGGCAAGCGGTTCGAGAGCGGCCGCGGCGTCGGCAGCGGTCGCGATCGCGACGTGGTGCGTCCCCAGCGTCGCGGCCGTCGTCACGATGATGAAAAACGTCATCGCGTTGGAATAGATCATGCCCGTATTGACGTCGGCGTGAACGTCGGCGACGTCGGCCTTCACGCGACGGGCCGAAGGTCTGGGAGAGCCTTTGTCTTCAAGGTCTTCCTCGACGTACATGGACGCCTGCCAGATAAAGAGATACGGCGTGATGGTCGTGCCCAAGACGCCGAGCAGCGTCATGAGCCAGGTCGCATCCCAGCGGAACGCCGGCACGAACGCCGAGAACAGCACGTGGAGCCACGGCGGATGAACGATGAACGCCGTCGCCACGTATGCCAGCAGCGAAAGGCACAAGAACTTTACGACGCCGGCAAACGTCCGGTACGAAAAGAAAATCTCGCCGTACACCATGACGGCCGCGAAGACGACCAGCCAGAGCGCCTGCGGACCGGGCGCGATCAATTGCATCACCGCGGCCATGCCCGAATAGTCCGCGGCGATGTTGAGCGTGTTCGCGGCGACGAGCAGCGCGATCAGCGCGAAGACGCTCCAAGCGGGGAAGATGCGTTTGAGCCCGACGATCAGCCCTTCGCCCGTAATCAACCCGACGCGCGCGCACATGCCCATGAGGACCGCCATCATCGGAGCGGTCACGATCGCCGTCCACAACATCGAATAGCCGGTCGTCGCGCCGGCGATCGAGTAGGTTGCGATGCCGGAGGGGTCGTCGTCGGAAGCGCCGGTGACGAGGCCGGGGCCGAGCGTTCGCGCCCAGTGGGCGAGACGCGTCAGACCGGCAATGGCGTCGCGGGGAGACTGACGATGAAGGTCGCGCCCGCACCGTCGCGGTTGGCGACCCGCGCGTTGCCGCCGAGCGCTTTGAGCAACGTCTCGACCACGTTCAAGCCGAGCCCGCTGCCGGCCGCGGGCGCGGAGTTGGAGCGGAATCCCTCTTCGAAGATGTGCGGCAGATCGCCGGGCGCGATTCCCGGCCCCGAGTCTCGCACGGAGATAGACAGCTCGGCATCCTTGTGCCGGCACGAGATGTCCACCAAACCGCCGGG
This sequence comes from Vulcanimicrobiota bacterium, assembly GCA_003155175.1. Lineage (GTDB taxonomy): Bacteria > Vulcanimicrobiota > Vulcanimicrobiia > Vulcanimicrobiales > Vulcanimicrobiaceae > Hemerobacter > Hemerobacter limicola. The sequence goes on along the minus strand of PMFP01000039.1, from coordinate 37,861 downwards.
CGGCGTGTACCTCACGGCGTTGATCAGCACGTTTCGCAAGACCTGATCGACGCGCGTCGCGTCGCCCCGAAAATGCGAGCAGTCGTCGTGCGGACGTCCGCACGGGTCGTAGAGAATGCGGACGTCCTTGGCCTCGGCCAGCCCTTGGATCGCCGCGCACTGTGCCTTCAGCAGGCCGCAGATGTCGAACGTATCGATCACGATCGTCGAATTCGTGCGGTCGCGAGGCGCCCGTCGCAAATCGTCGAGCAGATAATCGGCGTCGCGCAACGCCTCGTAGATGCCCGCGTAGCGCGCCGGCGTGGCCTCGAGCGCGCCGTCGATCAGTCCCTCGATGTTGGCCTGCGCGATCGAGAGGGCGTTGCCGATCTCGTGCCGGAACTCTTTGATCTTGCGTTCGGAGGCGGCCTCGGCGCACTCGATGTCGCGCAAGAGAATCGCGAGGCGTCCTGCGATGGGCCCTTCCGCGTCCTGGATCGCCGCGCGCGCGCGCGGCCAATCCCCGGCCATCGCCAAGTCGAGCGCGTGCAGGACGTCTTCGGTTTCAGCCATCGTCGCGACTCAGTTTGTAGCCGATGCCGTATACGGTGAGGATGCGTGAAGGCGTCGCGGGATCGCGTTCGATTTTCTTTCGCAAGTTGTTGACGTGCCGGTCGAGCGTTCTTTCGAAGATGGAGCCGTCGTCGCCGATGCGATCGAGGAGTTGCGCGCGCGTGAAGACCCGCCCCGGCGATTGCGCCAAGGTCGCGAGAATGCGGAACTCCGAGGGCGTCAGGTTCGCCGGCTTTCCCGCGACGCGCACTTCGTGCGCCGCCTGGTCGATGTCGAGATCGTCCACGTGGAGGTGGCCCGGCTGTGCGGCGGCTCCGGGCGTCGCGTCCTCGGTGCGCCGCAGCACCGCTCGAACGCGCGCCATGACTTCACGGGGCGAGAACGGCTTGGAAATGTAATCGTCCGCGCCCAGTTCCAGACCGACGATGCGATCCACTTCGTCGCCCCGCGCGGTCAGCATGATCGCCGGGACGCTGCGCGCGCGCCCGGCTTTGAGAATGTCGAAACCGCTCCCGTCGGGGAGCGTGACGTCGAGAATCATGAGGTCCGGCGCGTCGCTTTCGAGCTGGGCGATGGCGTCGCGAACGTTGGTCTGCATGGCGACGTCGAAGCCGTCCCGCACCAAGTAACTGCGCAGAACGTCCCCGATCTGCACCTCGTCGTCCACGACCATGATTCGTTTGGGCACGATTAAGGCGTTCGACGAAGCCCCCCCGCTTTGCCCCTTTGGCGTGCCCGGGGCGGCCCCGTCCGGCCCGGGCACGCGCTTCGACGCTATTCGGGAGCGTTCGGCGGGGCGGCGTTTTCGGCGTTGAGTTCCGCGTCGGACGGATAGCGCGCGCGATCGGCGTTGCGCCGGCTTTCGACGAACCGTTTTACGGCCAGCAGCAATTCGCGCCCCGTACCCGCAGCGATCGCGTGGCCGGCGATGACGTCGAAGGCCTCTCCGACGGGACCGAGCGGAGGCTTGTAGTGCCCTTCGAGGCGTAGCTCCGTCTGCGCGAAATGGGGCCTAGCGCGGATGTGGCCGGAGAAGCTGGGCAGCGGAAGACCCGGTGCCGCCTCCCACGTGAGGCTTACGGCGTCGTGGCGTCGCGTCGTATCGGACGCATCGATTGCCAAATGGCTGTTCGCGTCGACTCGCGTCGAAATGATGCCGAGTCCGCGTAATTCAAGGTCGGCATGCTCTTCGAAGAAGCGCTCGACGTAGCCGATTGCTTGGCTGAAGACGCAGTCGACGATCGTCGTTTCATCCAGAGCGTTCATGCGCCCGCCGTCCGCGCCGGACCGCCAGTCGCGCCCGGGCCTGCGTGCTCGTCTGCCTTCGCCGAATCGGCGGAAGCCGGCGCGCGCGCCTCGCGAATCACGAGCACCGGAACGGGTGACTTCCTGAGTACGCCCTCGGCGACGCTTCCAAGGAAGAGACGGGGCAAGCCGCTTCGGCCGTGGCTGCCGATGACGATGAGGTCCGCGCCGGCATCGGCAGCGCAGGCCGCGATGGCGTCGGAGGGATCGCCCCCGAGGACGCGTAGGTCGGCGGCGATGCCCTGATTCGTGGCGCGGGCGACGGCCGCGCCGACGAGTTCCTGAGCGTCGTGGCGCAGCATCTCGTACCACTCCTGGACGATCTCGCCGGAGGCGTAGACGAGCATCGAGGCGTTTTTCGACTCGTCCACCACATGGCAGATGGTCACGCGCGACTTGAGGATGGCCGCCAAGGCCAGCGCCCGGTCGAGCGCGTCCTGCGAGCAGGGGGAGCCGTCGATCGGGACGAGCATGTGATCGAACATGCCACCATGTTAGCGGCCGTTCCGGGAACCTCCCACGAAAGTCCTAAGAAGAACTGGGGAAGGCGGTTTCTCTCGATATTCCCGAGCCTGCGCTAGACTCGCGCCATGACCCACATTTACGAGCGCTGGATCGTAAAGTGTCCTTTGCAAATTGGACGCACGTATTTGGAGAAGACCATCCAGCCGGCCGTCGACGGCGGGGGGACGAGGGTCATCATGCTCCGCCTTCCCGTCGGGCCCGACAACAAGGGGAAGATCGAGAAGAACGTCGTCGTTACGTACGGCCGCGGCACGGATCCGATGCACTTCGACCAAGTCTTCACGGTGCATTGGACGCCGCGCGACGGTGGTCCGTATCCCGATTTCGACGGCACGATGACCGTGCGCAGCGACGAGGTTTACACGACGTGCATCCTCGAGTTGGAGGGTGAGTACAAGCCGCCGCTCGGATTTGCCGGCGCAGCCTTCGACGCGATCGCCGGCGCGCGGATCGCTTCCGCCACCGCTCGCGAGCTGCTTCGCGAAATCGGTGCGGACATGGAGCGCTCGTATCACGCCCAGGAGGCGATGAAACACGATGCCTGACATCGAGATTTACGACCAGATCGAGCTCCCGTACGCGCTGGTGCGCCCCGCCATGCAACAGACGCTCGAAGCGATGGCGGAGAATCGGCCGCCCTACGAAAAGCTCGCCCTGACGATCGACTTCACCGGCCTCCACGTGCCCGCGACCGGCAGCGTTTCGGTACGCGTCCACCTCGACGGCAATCCCACGACCGGAGAGCCGCCCTCGCAATTTGCACTCTCGGTCGAAGCCGAAAGCCTGGGGGGCCTGTTCCCGCGGTTCGAAGGCTTCGTGGCTCCAAACCCGCTCGGCGCCAGCTGCACGGAATTGTGGCTGCAAGGCCGCTACGACCCGCCGCTCGGACCGCTTGGAAGCGCCGTTGACGCCACCGTGATGCACGGCGTCGCCAAGCGAAGCCTCGAAGGATTTCTTCACCGCCTTACGGCGGACGTGACCGATTCGGTCAAACGCGAGCAAGCCAAAGAAGCTCGCGCGCACTTCTTCACGCGCTAGGGCGTGAGTCTCTCTTTGGAAGGGTTTTGATGGCAAAGCACTCGACCGAGGACGTTCCGCTTCCGGGAACGCTCTGGTTCGTTATGGTCATGGGAGTCGCGTTTTTCGTCGGCTGGTTCGCCATGTATTTTCTCCTGAGGTCGCGCTGGTAAATGCATATCCATAAATACGAGCGCTGGTGGCTGACCTTCGGCATCGGCATGCTCTTCATCTTTCTCGCGACGATTGCGTTCGCGGCGTTCGCGGACGGCATCAATCCGCCTTCGGGCATGCAGCAGCTCGATCCGGCCAAGGTTGCGAGCACGCCGCCCTTCGACCACCCGGGCTTGCACAAACTGCACGATGGGTCGTACGAGGCCTACTTCGTCGCGCACATCTTTGCGTTCGCGCCTTCGTCCATAACCGTCCCGGCGGGGAGCACGGTCACGTTTTACGTGACGAGCCCCGACGTCATTCACGGCTTCGCGATCACGCAGACGGCCGTCAACATGATGGCGATCCCCGGCTGGGTCAATATGATGTCGCACACGTTCCGCACGCCCGGCACCTACTTCTTGGTCTGCAACGAATACTGCGGAATCGGTCATCAAGACATGGCGGGAAAGATCGTGGTGCAATAAAATGACCGCCATGCAAACGATGCGCGCCGAAAACCGGGTCGTCATCGCGCATCTCTACACCTCGACCGCCGCGATCTGCTTGGGAGCGATCTTCGGCGTTTTTCAAGGCTTTTCGCGCGCCGGCGTCGTCTCGGCTCCGGCCTGGTTCGACTACTATCGCATCCTGACGCTGCACGGCGTGCTGATGGCGCTCGTCTTCACGACGTTCTTCATCACCGGACTCTCGCTCTTCGTCACCTACCGTTCCATTCCGCGCGATCGTAAGACGACCGCCGGATGGCTGGGTTGGACCGTCATGCTCGTCGGCACGGCGATGGCCGCCGTGACGATTCTTATGGGCGACGCGACCGTGCTCTACACGTTCTACGCCCCGCTTAAGGCAAGTCCGTTCTTCTATCTCGGCGCAACGATTCTGGTCGCCGGCACCTGGATCGTCGCCTACGAAGTCTTGGAGAACGTCGCCTATTTCCGCAAGCAGCATCCCGGAGAGCCGCTGCCGTTGCCGGTCTTCTTGGCGGCATCCACGTTCCTGATGTGGATCATCGCCACGATCGGCGTCGTCGCGGAAATGTGCCTTCTGATTCCGTGGTCCATGGGATGGACGCCCGGCATCGACGTCATGATGACGCGCCTCTTCTTCTGGTACTTCGGCCATCCGCTCGTCTATTTTTGGATCATGGGCGCGTACATCGTGTGGTACACGATCGTTCCGACGCGTTACGGCGGCAAGGTCTTCAGCGACGCGCTCACGCGTCTGACGTTCATCATGCTGCTGCTGCTCTCGACCCCGGTCGGCATCCATCACGAGTTCATGGAGCCCGGTATCTCGACGAAGTGGAAGATGCTCCACACGGTGCTCACGTACGGCGTCGCGGTGCCGTCGTTCCTCACCGCCTTCGCCGTCTTCGCCTCGTTCGAAATGGCGGCGCGCCGCGCCGGCCGAACCGGTTTCATCGACACCGTGAAATCGCTGCCGTGGGGAGATCCCGTCTTCAGCGGCGCGGGCTACGGCATGCTGCTCTTCATCCTCGGCGGCTTCGGCGGTCTGATCAACGCGTCGTACTCGATGGACATGCTGGTTCACAACACGGTCTGGATCGTCGGACACTTCCACGTGACCGTCGGCGGCCCCGCGGCGCTGACGTTCCTGGGATGCGCGTACTGGATGATTCCGCGGCTGACCGGACGCGCGCTCTGGAAACCGGGCTGGGCGCTATGGCAGACGCGACTCTGGTTCGTCGGCATGCTCATCATGTCGCTCTCGCTGCACTACGCGGGGCTGCTCGGCGCGCCGCGCCGGACGGCGAACGTCTCCTACGTCGGCATGCCGATCCCGAATTGGGAGCCCGCGATGATGCTCTCGGCGGCGGGCGGCTTCATCCTCTTCATCAGCATCATGCTCTTCGTCGCGGTTGCGGTCGGCACGCTGTTCGCCAACCAGAAGACCGAAGACATGACCGCGGAATTCGCGGAGCCCGAGCCCGAAAGCGTTCCGACGCCCGCGATGCTTCAGCATCTCTGGCGCTGGGGAGCGGTCGCGCTGCTGTTCGCCTTGCTCGCCTACGCCGGCCCCATGCACGAGATGCTTACGCATCCCGCGTATCTCGCGCCGGGTATGCGAACGTGGTAGCGCCGCACTACGCGCCGAGGTAGGCGGCGACGACGGCGGGATCGTCGAGAAGGTTGGCCGCCGTGTCTTCGCGGGCGATCGAACCGTTCTCTAAAACGTAACCGCGTCCGGCGATCTTGAGCGCGGCGCGCGCATTCTGCTCCACGAGCAGCATGGTCGCGCCGCGTTCGTGCAGCGTCCGAAGCACGCCGAAGATCGTCTGCACGAGCAGCGGCGAGAGCCCGAGCGACGGTTCGTCGAGCAGCACCAAGCGCGGCGCGCTCATCAGGGCGCGGCCGATCGCGAGCATCTGCTGCTCGCCGCCGGACAGGCTCGTGCCGGAGCTGGCGGTGCGCTCGCTCAGATTGGGAAACATCGCGTAGATCTCCCCGACGCTCATGGCGCGCCCGGCGTCGAGGCGCGGCGGCAGCAGCAGGTTCTCCTCGACGGACAGCGTCGAGAATATGCCCCGCTCCTCGGGACAATAGCCGATACCGATGCGCGCGATCCGGTGCGGCGCGAGATGCACCGTCTCGGCGCCGGCGATCCGGATCGAGCCGGTGCGTGCGCCGACCAGTCCCATGATGGCCCGCAGGGTGGTGGTGCGTCCGGCGCCGTTGCGGCCGAGCAAGGTGACCACCTCGCCCTCCTGCACGCTGAAATCCACGCCATGCAGGATGTGCGACTCGCCATACCAGGCCTGAAGATCGGCGATCGACAGCAATTCGCGCGCCATCAGCGCAGCTCCGCCGGCGCGGCGCCCGTGCCGCCCATGTACGCTTCGATGACCTGCGGATCCTTCGACACCTGCGCATACGGTCCCGCGGCGATGACCCGTCCCCGCTGCAGCACGGAAATGGTATCGGCGATGGAGGACACCACGCTCATATTGTGCTCCACCAGAAGAACGGTGCGGTCCGCCGCAACCTGCTTGATGAGCCGCGTGACGCGCGACACATCCTCGTGCCCCATGCCCTGGGTGGGCTCATCGAGCAGCATGATCTGCGGCTCCTGTGCCAGCGTGGTCGCAAGCTCCAGCGCGCGCTTGCGCCCGTAGGAGAGCTCCGCCGCGGGCGTCGCCGACCACTCCTTGAGGCCCACCTGGGCGAGCAGCTCGAGCGCCCGGCCATCGAGCTTCGCCAGGCTCTTCTCCGAGCGCCAGAAGTAAAATGAGCTGCCGAGGCAGCGCTGCAGCGCCACGCGCACGTTCTCGAGCACCGTCAGATGCGCGAAGACGGCGCAGATCTGGAACGAGCGCACGATGCCGCGGCGGGCGATGTCCGCCGGCCCCTCGGCGGTGATGTTCTCACCGCGGAAATAGATCGCTCCCGAGGTCGGCTGCAGGAATTTGGTGAGCATGTTGAAGACGGTGGTCTTGCCGGCGCCGTTCGGACCGATCAATGCGTGGATCTCCCCGCGCCGCACGCGCAGGTTGACGCCGTCGACCGCGACGAACCCCTTGAACTCCTTCACCAGGTTCTGAGTCTCGAGGATCGCGTCCACGCAAGCTCCGGCGGGTATGGCGGCCAATCGCTCTTTGAGGGCAGCGTAGCACGGCGCTAGCCGAGAAATACCCGGGCGTTGCGGAACAGGCGCATCCAACCCCCGTCTTCCCGCCAGTCCGCCGGTGCCCAGGAATTCTGGACCGTCCGAAAGACGCGTTCCGGGTGCGGCATCAGCGAGGTCACCCGTCCGTCGGCGCTGCACAGGCCGGCCAGTCCGAGCGGCGAGCCGTTCGGATTGAACGGGTGGCGCACGGCCGTGTTCTCGTGGTTGTCGACGTACTGCAGGGTCACGAGGCCCTGCTGCGCGAGCGCCCCCGCGTCCGGTCCGCGTTCCTCGAATTCGGCGCGGCCTTCGCCGTGCGCGACGGCCACCGGCAGGATCGAGCCGTGCATGCCCGTCAACAGCACCGACCGGGATTCGGGTATGCGTACCAGGCAGAGGCGCGCTTCGTACTGTTCCGAGCGGTTGCGCACGAATCGCGGCCAGTCCGCCGCACCCGGCACCAATTCCTTGAGCGCCGACAACATCTGGCAGCCGTTGCACACGCCGAGCGTGAAGGTCTGCGGGCGCGCGAAAAACGCCTCGAACTCCGCACGTGCCCGGCCGTTGAACAGGATCGACTTCGCCCAGCCTTCGCCGGCGCCGAGCACGTCGCCNNCTGCTCGCCGCCCGAAAGCGTGCCCGCCGGCTGGTCGAAGCGTTCGCGCAAGCGAGGAAAAATTGCGAGCGCCTCGTCCATGCGGTCGCGGATTGCGGCTGCGGAGCGGACTGCATACGCGCCCATCTCGAGATTCTCGCGCACGCTCATGCGCGCGAAGACGCGCCGGCCTTCCGGGACGTGCCCCAAACCGAGCCGGGCGATCGCGTCCGGCCGCATGCCCGTCACGCTGCTCCCGAGGAAGCGAATCTGGCCCGACGTCGCCCGGACCAAGCCGCTGATCGCCCGCAGCGTCGTCGTCTTCCCCGCGCCGTTCGCGCCCAGAAGCGCGACGATTTCGCCCTCCTCGACATTCAGCGAGATGCCGCGGAGCGCGCGGATCCCTCCGTAGCGTACGTCGAGGTCCCGGACTTCAAGCATCCGGCGTGCCGAGATAGGCTTCGATCACGCGCGGATTCGCGCGCACTTCGGCACCGTCGCCCTCGGCGATCTTCACGCCGTAGTCGAGCACCGCGATGCGGTGGCACAGCTCCATGACCACGCCCATGTCGTGTTCGATCAGGACCACGGTCGTGCCGGCCGCGTTGATCGCGCGAACCAGATCCACCAACGCGCGCTTTTCCGCAGCGTTGGCACCGGCGGCCGGTTCGTCGAGAAGAAGCAGTTGCGGTTGACCGGCCAGCGCGCGCGCGATTTCCAAGCGGCGCTGACCGCCGTACGGCAGGTTGCGCGCGAACCGGTCGGCGTCGGCCGCCAGATCGAACCGCGCGAGCAATTCGTCGGCGCGCGAGAGCGCCGCGCGCTCCTCGCGCCGCGCGCGCGGCGTGTTCAGCAACGAATCGAAGAGCGTGGCCTTCAGGCGCGCGTGGCCGCCGATCATCACGTTCTCGCGCGCGCTCAAATACCCGAAGAGCCGCAAGTTCTGGAACGTGCGTCCGATGCCGGCGCGCGCGATCGCGTCGCTGTGCCAGCCCGCGACGTCCACGCCGTCGAAGAGGATCTCGCCCGAGTCCGGCCGCGAGACGCCGCTGACGAGATTGAAGAGCGTGGATTTTCCCGCGCCGTTGGGGCCGATGATGCCGAAGATCGCTCCGGTCTGAACCGAAAGCGAGAGATCGTCGACGGCGGCGAGCTTTCCGAAGCGTTTGCTGACGCCGCGAATCTCCAGGATCGGCGCGCCCACCTAGACGACCTCGTTCGGCGCGGCGTGCATTTCGGCGCGCCGCTCCCGATCGGGCAGCAGTCCCTCCGGGCGAAATAGCATGAGTCCGACCAAGATGACGCCGTAGATGAGGAAACTCGCCTGCGTGAGGTCCGCGTGGACGTGCAGCACGTCGGTCGCGATCGTATCGAGTTGCGGCAGCACGGTACCGTTGAGGAGTCCCAGCAGCACGGCGCCGACGACGACGCCCGGAATGTTGCCCATACCGCCCAGCACCAGCATCGAAACGACCAGAACGCTGACCTGGAATTGGAAGAGGTCCGGCGAGACGAGGCTCAGCTTCGCGGCAAAGATCACGCCGGCAAAGCCCGAGAAGGACGCGCCGAGGGCGAACGCCGCGAGCTTGCTGCGCGTGGTGTCGATCCCGGCGTGCGCCGCGGCCAGCTGGTCCTCGCGGATCGCCATCCATGCGCGGCCGAGACGGCTCGCGCGCAAGTTGTTGGTTAGCAAGAGCGTGAGCGCGATCGCCGCCAGCGTGACGTAGTAATACGGCAGCGCGCTTTGGCCGAACGGAATGCCGAAGAACGTCGGAACGTCGAGCGCGCCAATGCCGTTCGGGCCGCCTGTATACTTGGTCAGGTTCTGAAAGACTTGCGGCACGATTTCCCCGAAACCGAGCGTGACGATGGCGAGGTAATCGCCCCGCAAGCGCAGCGTCGGCGCGCCTAAGACGATGCCGAAGAGCGAGGCGAGCGCGGCTGCCAAAAAGAGCAGCACCCAGAACGGCAGATGCAAACCGAATTGCGGGCTGGCCAGCATCGCGTACGTGTAGGCGCCGATGGCGAAGAACGCCGCGTATCCGAGGTCGAGGAGGCCCGCGAAGCCGACGACGACGTTGAGGCCCAGCGCAAGCACGACGTAAATGCCGATGTCCACGAGCGCGTTGACCGACGCGTCGCTTCCGCCGAGGCGCGGCGCGACCGCGAGCAGCACCGCGAGCCCTGCCAGCAAGAGCAGTTTCGTGCGCTTGGTCCGGACGCGGTCGATCGCCACGGCGAACGCGATGACGATCGCGGCGATCGCGTAGACCACGGGTTAGACTTTCTCGGGCACGCGTTCGCCCAGAAGCCCCGACGGCTTGAGCACGAGCACGAGAATGAGGATGGCGAACACCGTCACGTTGCTCCACTGGCCGCCGATCAGCCAGGTCGCGAACGACTCGATGATGCCGATCAAAAATCCGCCCAGCATGGCGCCGGCGATGTTGCCGATGCCTCCTAAGACGGCGGCGGTGAACGCTTTGAGTCCGGCGGAGAAGCCGTTGAGGAACCACGTCGACTGATAGTAGACGCCCGAGACGAATCCGCCGACGCCCGCAAGCAGGCCGGCGATGAGAAACGTAATCGCGATCGTGCGATCCACGTCCACGCCCATCAGCGAGGCGGCCTGCCGGTCTTGCGCGACGGCGCGCATCGCGGCGCCGGTGCGCGTTCGCGTGACGACGATCTGCAACGCGAACATCGCTGCGACGGCCAGCGCGACGACCGCGATCTGCTGCGCCGTGATCGAGACCGGACCGAGATCGAAGCGCGGGTTGGGCAGCACGGCCGGAAACGGAATCGGCGCCGAGCCCTTCCAGAGCTGCATCAGATTCTGGAGGATGAACGAGACGCCGATGGCGGTGATCAGCGGCGCGAGCCGAGGCGCGTTGCGCAAGCGGCGGTAAGCCAGACGCTCCATCGCCATGCCGATGAGCCCGCAGCAGACGGCCGCGCCGATCAGAGCGAGTCCGCTGTCTACGACCAGCGCGATGCCGTGCAGCTCGCCCGAGATGCCGAGCGCGCCGAAGATCGCCAGCGCAACGAACGTCCCCAGCGTGTAGACGTCGCCGTGCGCGAAGTTGATGAGTTCGGCGATGCCGTAGACCATCGTGTAGCCGATGGCGATGAGCGCGTAGATCCCGCCCAGCGAAATCCCGTTAACGAGCTGCGCGAGAAACTCGTGCATTCCGCGTCCGGCCGGCTACTTCGAAACGCTCTGCTGACTGATAAAGACCGGTTGGCCGTTCTTTATGGTGTAGAGCGAGACGACCGGCTCGAGCACGTCCCCGCCCGCGTCGAAACCAACCGGGCCGATCGGCGTCGACAGCGCGTTCGTCTTGGCGATCTGTGCCAGGACTTGCGCGCGGGTCGGGACTTTTCCGCCGTTCTCTTTGGTCGCCGCAGCGATCGCGGCGATCGCGACCTGCGTCGCGGCGTACGCGTTCGCGCTGTAGGGTCCGATCGGCTCGTGAAAGCGCGCTTCGTAGTCGCGCACGAACTGGCGCGCCGAAAGCAGTTTATCGGCGTTGGGTGCGGCGACCGTGTAGTACGTTCCGTCGGCACGAGGCCCCGCCACGGTCGCGATGTCCGGAATGCCGTCGCCGCCCATGAACGCCGTATTGCCGAGGCCCTCGTCGAACATCTGCTGGCGAATGAGACCGGCGCCCGTGCTGGTCGTGCCGCCGTAGAAGATCAGGTCGGGCTTGGTCGCCGCGATCTTGGTCAGCAGCGCCTTGAAGTCTTGCGTGCCCTTGTCTATGTGGTCGTGACCGATAACCGTCCCGCCGAGCTGCGTGAAATCTTTCTCAAAGACGTTTGCCAGGTCGAGCCCATACGTCTCGTTGTCGTCAATGATGTAGACGGTCTTCTTCCCCAGCTGCCGGGCGAAACGCGCCGCGGCCGCGCCCTGGCGCGAATCCGTCGTGCTCACGCGGAAGAAGGTGTTCGTCGTGGGGTTGGCGCGCCGCAGGTTCTTGGCGTCGTCGCCCAGCGTGAGCCCGTCGCTCACCGTGGAGGCGCTGATTTGCGCGAGACCGGCCGCGTTGGTCACGGGAATCTGCGCCGCGGCGACGTTGGAGTTGTAGGGCCCGAGCATGACGAGCACGCCGTCGTCGGAGATGAACGTGCGCGCGTTCGCAACGCCTTGCTGCGGGCTGTGCACGCCCTGAACCGCGTCGTCGAGCTGATCGGGCTGCAGCGTGACGCCGCCCGGAAGGCCTTTGGCGTTGGCCTGCTCGATCGCGAGCAGCATCCCGTTGAGCGTGCTGCGGCCGACGGAAGAATCCGCGCCGGACAGCGGCAGGTCTATGCCGATCTTGACGGCGTTTCCGGCCGGCGCCTGCGCCGCCGAAGACGACGCGGTCGAAGCATTGGACGAGCAGGCGGCGAGCGCAAAGGCCAGCGGCGCGGCCGCGCAGAGCCGCAAGACGAGCGAGCGTGAAAGCATGGGGGCTAGTTATTCCCGGCGTCCGGACTGGCCTGTTGGAACCGCCGGCCCGAAGCTTTCCCGCGGTCCGGCGGGTACAAGAGAGTGTGGCTCAGCTCGATCTGTTCGCGAACGACGTCCGGGTCTTAGTCGACGATCGGACGGGGCGCATCACGTACCGGCCCAACCTGGTGGACGACGCGACGCAACGGCGTTGGTTCGAATCGCTGCTCGCGCAAGCGCCCTGGCGCAGCGAGCGCCGCGTGATGTACGACCGCGAAGTGGACGTGCCGCGCCTGGTCGCCGCATATCCCGCCGACGCGACGCAGCCGGGCGTCGTCCCGGAAATGCGCTCGATCGTGGAGGCGGCTTGCGAGATGCCGTTCACCAGCATCGGGCTCAACCTCTACCGCGACGGCCGCGACAGCGTCTCCCCGCACAACGACCACCTCAACGAACTGCGCCCGGGCTACCCGATCGCGCTGCTCTCGCTCGGCAGCACGCGCCGCATGACCATCCGCAGTAAAACGGCGCCACGCCGAAATCTCGATCTCGATCTCGAGCCCGGCAGTCTGCTCGTGATGAGTTACGCCACTCAGCGGACCTACGACCACGGAATCCCCAAGACGCACGATCCCGTAGACGCGCGCATCAGCGTCGCTTTTCGGGTGCGGCTTTAGACCGCGGTTACCTCGCGGACGGCGGCGGCGTTAAAGTAGCTGGCTCGGGGGTGATGGATGACGATCGCCGCCGTGGACTGTTCGGGCACGATTTGGTAGGCACTCGTCAGCGTTGCGCCGATCCGGTTCTCCACGTCGAGTAACCGGAAGAGCGTTTCGTGTTGTGACAGGTCGGGGCAAGCGCCGTAGCCCCATGAGTAACGCTTGCCGCGATCGGCCGGAATTCCAAGCTCGCGGCGGATGCGGTGGTGCGTCGCTTCGGCGAGCGCCTCGGCGGCTTGCACCGAGAATCCGTGCACGAAATACGACTCGCCGTAGTCGCCCGCAGCCTGAAGCTTTTCCGTCATCTCGCCGGCACGCGTACCGACCGTCACCAGCTGAAGCGCGACGACGTCGATGCCGCGGCCCTCTTCCGGCTCGCGCAAATAATCTGCGAGGCTCAGATGCTCTCCGCCGGGCTGTCGCGCAAACTCGAACCGCGCGATCTCCCGCGACGGATCCTCCGGATCGTAGATGATCGCGTCGTTGCCGACGCCGGCCGCCGGAAAATACCCGTACACGGCGCGCGGCTGCAGCCAGCCTTCCTGCGCGGACTCGCGGCGGTAGCGTTCCAGGCGCGGTTCGAACTCTTCGCGCACGAGCGTGTCGAACGCGTCGCCCTTCGCGTTGGCGGCGCCCCACGAGAGCCGGTAGAGGCTGCGCAGATCGTAGTGCGGCCAGATCTCCTCCAGTGCGATGTCGTCCAGGGTTCGCGCTCCCCAAAATGGCGGCAGCGGCACGTCGGCCGGCTGATCCTTGATATCCGAGATGATCAACGTCTTCGGCGCGCCGTTGCCCGGCGCGGGAACGCGGTCGCGCTGCGCGAACGACTCGGTGCGCAAGCGCTCGACGAGTTCGCTGCGGCGCTCCGGACCGGACGTGAGCGTGTCCATGAGTTCGAGACCTTCGAACGCGTCCTTGGCGTAGAAGAGACCGGGTTCGAAGAAGCGTGCGCCGTCGTCGAGCAGCACGATGCGACGTCCGAAGTCGCGGTTGATCGCCGCGCCGCCGACGATGACCGGGAATTTCAGGCCGCGCGCGTCCTGCTCTTGCACGCAGATCGGCATCTGCTTGCTGGTCGAGACGAGCAGCGCGGAGAGGCCGATGGCGTCTGCTTTGACTTCGACGGCTTTCTCGAGGATCACGTTCATCGGCACTTGCTTGCCGAGATCGTGCACGGTGTAGCCGTTGTTGGTCAGGATCGTGTTGACGAGGTTCTTCCCGATGTCGTGCACGTCGCCGAATACGGTCGCGAGCACGACGGTTCCCTTGGTCGCGCCTTCCTTGCGTTCCAGGAACTGTTCGAGATGCGCGACCGCCTTCTTCATCACTTCGGCCGACTGCAGCACGAACGGCAGAATGAGTTCGCCGCGGCCGAACCGGTCGCCGACGTCCTTCATGGCGGGCAGCAGAATCTCGTTGAGCACGTCCACCGGGCTGCGCTCTTGCAGCGCGAGGTCGATCTTGGCCTCGATGCCGTCTTTGCGGCGCCGCAGGATCGCGTTGTGAATCCGCTCGGCGACGGGCAAGCCCTCTTCGGAATCTTCCGTGACCGCAGCGTCTTGGCGGACGCTCTCGCTCTCGAAGCGTTCGATGAAGCGGGCCAGCGCGTCGGGGCGGCGGTTCATGACCAGATCGTCGCACAGTTCGCGCACGTCCGCGTCGAGTTCGAAATACGGCGTGATGTCTTTGGGATGCACGAGCGCGCAGTCGAGTCCGGCTTCGACGCAGTGGTGCAGAAAAACGGAATTGAGCGCCGCGCGCGCGGCCGGCTTGAGGCCGAACGAAACGTTGGACACGCCCAGCGACGTGAGCACGCCCGGAAGCTCGCGCTTGATCGTGCGGATGCCCTCGATCGTCGCGACCGCCGAATCCGCGAATTCCGGGTCCCCGGTCGCCAGCGTAAACGTGAGGTCGTCGAAGATGAGCGCTCCCGGCGGGATGCCGTACTCGCCGACGACGATGTCGTAAATGCGTTTGGCGACTTCGAGCTTGCGCTCGACCGTCTTGGCCATGCCCACTTCGTCTATGGTCAGCGCGACGACCGCGGCGCCGTGTTCGACCGCGAGCGGCAGCACGACGTCCATCTTCGCCCGGCCCGCCTCGAGGTGCACGGAATTGACGATCGCGCGTCCCGGATAGTTCTGTAGCGCGACTTCGACCACACGCGGCTCGGTCGAGTCGATCATCAGCGGCGCTTCGACCGACTGCGCGAGCTTGCGCACGACTTCGCGCATCTGCACGTCTTCGTCCACTCGCTCGGTGAGCGCGCAGCAGACGTCCAGGACGTGGGCGCCGCCTTCGACCTGCTCGCGCGCGACGAGCGAAATCTCGTCGTAGTCGTCGGCGAGCAGCAGGCGTTTGATCTTGCGCGAGCCCTGACTGTTGATGCGTTCGCCGACGATGAGCGGGCGCGGCTCTTGTTCGAGCGAGGCCGCCGTCATGGCCGAGGCGACGAACTGCGCGCCGGGCTCGTTCGACGGACGGTTTGGCCAGGGCGTGTCGCTCAGATCGATGGCGTCCACCGCGGCGCGAATGGCCGCGATGTGCGCGGGCGTGGAACCGCAACAGCCGCCGACCACGTTCACGCCGAACTCGCGCACGAAGCTTGCGAGCTCCGATGCGAGTTCGTCGGGCTTCTCCGGATAGATGGTCTCGCCGCGCGGGCCCATCAGCGGCAACCCCGCGTTAGGGACGACGCTTACGAAACAACGCGCGTTTTCGCACATGTAGCGAATCGAGTCGCGCATTTGCGCCGGTCCCGTCGAGCAGTTCAGCCCCATCACGTCCACGCGCAACGCGTCGAGCACGGAGACGATCGCGCGCACGTCGGTACCGAGCAGCATCCGGCCCTCGGTGATCAGCGTCGGTTGCGCTTGAATCGGCACGCGGCGCAAGCCCTTTGCGAATTCGCGACGGATGCCGGCGATCGCGGCCTTGAGCTCGAGCAAGTCCTGCATCGTCTCGAGCAGCAAGAAATCCACCCCGCCTCCGACGAGATGGCGTGCCTGCTCGCCGTAAATCTCCGCCAGTTGCTCGAAGTCGATCTTGGAGAGCGAAGGATCCGACGACGAGACGAGCATGCCCGTCGGGCCCATCGAACCGGCGACGAAGCGCGGACGATCGGGCGTGGAGTACGCGTCGCACGCGGCGCGCGCGAGCTCGGCCGAGCGGCGATTCACTTCGGCCGTGCGATCTCCGAGTTCGTATTCGTCGAGTTTGAGGCGCGATGCAGTGAAGCTGTCGGTCTCGAGGACGTCGGCGCCCGCTTCGAGATATTGCTCGTGGATGCGCTGGACGATGTCCGGCCGGAACAAGACGAGAGCCTCGTTGCAGCCTTGATAGCGCGCGCCGCCGAAGTCCTCGGGCGTGAGCTCGAGATCCATGAGCTGGGTACCCATCGCACCGTCGAACACGAGGACGCGTTCGCGCAGGCAGCTCAAATAGTCGGACACGCTGGTATCGTTCTCCAAATTCTTCGGTGAAGGCGGCGGCGCAAAAATTAGGGCAGGGGCCGGATCGCTCCGACCGCCCTACCCGCCCGATTATACACAACCGGCCGCTCGAGCGCCGCAAGTTTTGGCGCAGCGCGCGGATCTAGCGCGCCCAGGCGGGCTAAAATAGCGATCGAGGCCGGCGGCCGGGCCCGCGAGGCGCCGTCCACGACTTTCACAGCCAGGCCGGCCCCGCGCGATAGCCAAGCTGCGGCAAAGACGCCCTCCGCCCCCGATTTGCACGCGATGTCGCCGGCGCCGGCGTGCATCACTTCAGCATCCAAGTCGCCGGTTCCCGAGACGTATTCCGGATACGCGATCATCGCGCGGCGCACCATTTCGAGCGCGCTCGCGTCTTCCGGTTCCAAACCCTCAAGCGTGGCCAGGCGAGCGAAAGCCAGCGCCGCCTTCCTTAGGGGCGTGGCGTAGACGGGAATGCCGCAGCCGTCCACGCCCAGCGGCCACGTCGCGGGATCCTCGTCAGACGCGCGCGCGCAGAGCGCGAGAATCTTGCGCTGCGCGGGATTCGAGGCTTCCAGATACGTCGCCGGGTCGGCGCCCAACGTCTTGCACAGCGCGAGAATACCGGCGTGCTTCCCGGAACAATTGTTGTGCACGGCCGTGAAGGGAACGTGCGCGTCTTCCAAGGCGCGCGCGGCATCGGGATTGTACGGAGCGTGCGGTCCGCACAGCAGCGCCGATTCGTCAATGCCGATTTTTGCGAGAATCGAGCGCACCGCATCGACGTGATACGGTTCGCCGTCGTGCGAGGCGGCCATCACGGCGATCTCTTTGGGCTCGAGGTGAAAACGCTCGGCGACGCCTTCGCGAATCGCCGCCGCGGCGATGAACGGCTTGGCCGAGGATCGCAGATAGACGGGAACGTCGATCGTTCCCAAAGCGAACAGGATCTTCCCATGCACGTCGGTCGCACAGGCGGCGACGTCGTGGACGGATTCCACGACGTCGCCGCGCGCGACTGCGACGAACGGTTCGCCCCGGAGGAGCGTCAAACGAGCGCGGGCTCGACGACGTTGAGCTCTTGTTCGGAGAACACCGGATTGGAGAGATACCGCTCGCCGGTATCGCAGCCGACCGTCACGATGATCTTGCCTTTCATCTCCGGACGCGCGGCGAGTTGCAGCGCCGCCCAGATGTTGGCGCCGGCCGAGATGCCGACGAGCATGCCTTCTTCGCGCGCCGCGCGGCGCGCCGTCGCAATCGCGTCGGAGTCGGTCACGCGAATCACTTCGTCGTAAACCTTGGTGTCGAGCACGCTGGGAATGAAGCCGGTTCCGGTTCCCTGGATCTTGTGGGGCGCGGGCGTTCCGCCGGAGAGCACCGGCGACGCGTCGGGTTCGCCGGCGACGATCTTCACGCCGGGCTTACGCTCCTTGAGCACTTGGCCGACGCCGGTGATCGTGCCGCCCGTCCCGACCATCGCGACGAACGCGTCCACCGCGCCGTCGGTGTCCCGCCAGATTTCTTCGGCCGTCGTGCGCCGGTGGATCTCCGGGTTGGCCGGATTGTCGAACTGCTGCGGCATGAAATATTTTGCCGGGTCGCTCTTCTGAATCTCACCGGCACGCGCGATCGCGCCCTTCATGCCCTCGGCGCCCGGCGTCAGCACGACTTGCGCGCCGTAGGCCTTGAGCAGATTGCGGCGTTCGATCGTCATCGTGTCGGGCATGACCAGGATGATCGGATAGCCTTTTGCGGCCGCAACGAACGCCAGCGCGATCCCCGTGTTTCCGCTGGTCGGTTCGACGATCACCGAGTTGGGACGCAGCCGTCCGTCACGCTCGGCGGCTTCGATCATCGAAACGCCGATGCGGTCCTTGACCGACCCGGCGGGATTGAACGATTCCATCTTCACCAGGACGGTGCCCGGCAGGCCCTTGTTCAGGCGCGGGATCTTTACCAGCGGCGTGTTGCCGACCGTGTCGGCGAGATTCTCGTATATGCGAGCCATGAGGACTCCTATGCGGCGAGGGGCTCTTTCGGTACCAGTAAGACCGCGAGGCGCGCCGATTGGCTGCAGCGGCCCGGCCGGCGCCCTACGGCGCGGCCAGCGTCCAGGCGCCCGCGTTCCAGAAGGCCCCCGACAGCGACGTGGTCTGATTCTTGATCCGCGACGAAAAGCTATTGATTTGGCGGCGCTGGTAGATCAGCGCGATCGGAAGCTGCGCGTAGAGGACGCGCTGGAGCTGCGCGTAGACCACCTTGCGGCGCGGGATGTCGAAGGTGGATCGCCCCTGCTCGAGCAGCGCGTCGATCGCCGGCTCGCAGATCCGCGATTTGTTGTAGCCCTTGGGAGGAACGCGATCGCACGCGAACTGGTCGGTCGTATCGGGGTCGTCGCCGTTCACGAACGGATAGAGCGCCATCTGGAACTTGCCGCCGTAGACGGGACCGCCCAAGTTCGAGGGCGCGACGAACTGCGTGATGTTGAACTGCTTGAGCGTCACGCGAACGCCGACCTGTCGCTCGGCATCCGCGACGAAGTTGCCGATGATCTGGTCTCCCGGCGTCTGCGCTTGAATGATGAACAGCAAGTCCAGCGTCCGGCCGTCCTTGTGGCGCACGCCGTCGGTCCCCATCTTCCAACCGGCTTGGTCGAGCAGTTGCGCCGCGTGCTTGGGATCGTAAGGAATATCCGGATAGTCCGCCGGCGAGTAAGCCCAGATGAACAGGCCTCGTCCGGCGCCGCTGGGCGGCTCCGCGCCGCGATACGTTTTCTCCACCATCGCCGGCACGTTCATCGCTTCGGCGAGCGCGTGTCTGACGCGCGCGTCGGACGTCAGCGGATCCTGCGTATTGAAGATGATAGCTCCGACCGCGTTCATCGGCGTGGCCGTCGTGACGATTCCGGGAATCTGGCGCAATTCCGGATACGTTTCGCGGTCTTGGTTGTCAAAAAATCCGTCGGCTTCGCGCGTGTGCAGCAGGTTGATCGCCGTATTCGTGTCCGGAACGAAACGGACGATCAGATGCGGAATCTTGGGAGCGCCGCGATAGTAATACGGGTTGGGCCGCATCTCGACGCGGTCGCCGCGATTCCACTGCGTCACGACGTAGGGACCCGATCCGATCGGGTGCTGGTTGAAATCGACGTGGTTGATGTCGTGATAGCGCGAGAGCACGTGCTCGGGAAGAATCGGGAAGCCCTGGGGCGCCAGTACGAGCGTCATCAGCGGACCGAACGGCTCCTTGAGATGCAGCACCAGCGTATACGGATCGGGCGCTTGGGCGCTGACGACGCGGTCGTAGCCGTATCGGCTCTGCGCGTTGTTGTCGGGGTTGAGCACCGCCCCGATCGACCAGACGCAGTCGCGCGCCGTGAGCGGCACGCCGTCGGCAAAGCGCAGGTTCTTGCGCAGGTGATAGGTCACGGTGCGCCCGTCCGGGCTGATGCCGCCGTTCGTGAGCGACGGAACTTGCGTCGCCGCGTCGCCGATCATCTGCCCGGTGTCGTCGAACTTCACGAGGTACTGAAACAGCAGCAATCCCCATTCGGTGGACGACGTGCCGTTCTCCAGCATCGGATTGAGGGACATCGGCTCCCACTGCTGCGCGACCACCACCGTGTCGCCGTTGTTCCCGCGAGTTCCCGAAGTGCAGCCGGACGCCAGGAGCGCGATCGCGCCGGCGGCGCACAGCAGGCGCAACGAACGCATCAGTATGGCTCCGGCGAATAGACCGGCGACTTGCTTCCGTCAACGGTCACCGTATACCACGGATCGGACGTCTGCTTGTGAAGGAGATCGAAGCGTTCTCCCTCGCGTTTGACGTGCGAGATCTGGACGGTATAGACGATCGGCTTTCCGTACGTGAGGTCCGGCAAGGCCGTCGCGCGCAACAGATACGCGCCCTTCGAGCCTTCCGAATTGAGCACCGTTCCCATTCCGTCTGTTCCCACGACGACGGCGCTGCCCTCGTCGATGCCAAGTGCATAGATCGTCTTAGCGCCGGGAAGCACGCCGTCGTGTAAGATGCGCGCAAGAAAGACGACCGAGCGCCCGAGCCGGTCGCGCACCGCGTAGTGCGTATCGGTGATCGTGCCCGCCAGCGGCGGCCACGCGAAGAAGCCGGTCGTGAAACTGATGCGGTGCTCCATCGGATTCTTTACGGCGTCCGCCGTGTGCGTCTCGGTACTCATCGCGTCGGCCGCGACCGAGTCGTAGATGACGGCGCCTTGAACCGCGAGTCCCGCGCTGCCCCCGCCGACGATGCCGCCGCGCGCGAAGACGCCCTTGACGGCTTCGATCAGCTTCGAGCCCTTCCACTGCACGTAGTCGGCTTGATCGCCGCCGGCAAAGAAAACGGCGTCGGAGCGGCCTACGATCGGCGCGACGGCGTCCACGGCGGCGCGCGACGCGCACGGCGGAATGCGTATGGTCTGCACCGACGAGAAGCCCGCCTTCTCGTAGAACGGCTTGTCTTCCGCACTGGTGTAATACGCGCGCAGCACGACCAAGTTGCCTCTGCGCGCGGCCACGTCGCCGAAGAGTTGGCGGTGCATCCACGTAAAGGCGCGCGGCGGGACGTCGCTTTCGCCGGCGCCGCTCAGGAGCAGCCCCGGGCCTCCCAAGTGTCCGCTCGGCGCGTAGACGCCGATCGGCGGGAACACGGTGACGGTGCAATCCCGGAAGATCGGCTCGGCTGCGGCGGCGCGTCCGGTCGCCGGAGCGCCAAACACGAGAACGGTCGCGAAAGCGGCGGCGGCGAGGCATCGTATCATCGTTCGCCCGTACGCTTACCCATCGCGCGATTCCTCGACGGTCATTTCAAGTAACGGTCGAACCAGTCGAGCCAGCGCCGGTACGCGTCGGCCAAACGCACCGGGCCGCTCGGCAGATGGCCTCCGGTGGGATAGGCGTAGAACTCGACCGGGACGTGGTTGTCGCGCAGCGCGTGGTACATCTCGTACTGCTCGACGATTGGCACGCGCACGTCGTAGACGTTGCCCAGGAGAAGCAACGGCGTGTGGATGGACTTGTAGTACGTGATCGGCGACTGCATCCTGTACGCGGGCATGCCGCCCGAGTACGGCGGGGGCGACATGAAGTCGCGATCGGCGTCGATGTCGTCGGCGATCGCGTAGTCCACGACCAGGTCGTTGACGGCCGCACCGGTCACCGCCGCGCGCCAGATTGGATAGTGCCCGATCATCCACGACGTCATCTGGCCGCCGTACGACCACCCGGAAACCGCGAGCCGCGATTCGTCCACGATGCCCAACTTCTCGACCGCGCGCACGCCCGCCATGACGTCGCGCCCCGGCCCGACGCTCGCGTCGTTGTAGATGGCGCGCACGTAGGCGTTGCCGAGATTGTTGCTGCCGCGATAATTGGGTGCGAAGACGAGGTAGCCGTGCGACGCGGCGAGTTGATAGAACGGCTCGAATTTGGCCTCGGACGATTCGGTCGGACCGCCGTGAATCCGCAGCACGAGCGGATACTTCTTCCCCGGCACGTAGCCGGGCGGATACGTCAGGACGCCGTCTTCGGCAAAGCCGTTCGGACCCGTCCACCGGACTTCGGTCACGCGTCCCAGCTGCAGCGCGGCCACCTCAGCATTCACGTCGGTAATGCGTTGCGGCCCGGAAGCGCCGGGCCCGAGATAGTACAGTTCGTCGGGGCGTCCCGTCTCGGTTCCCACGAAAGCGACGGCACCGTTGCGCGCGACGCTGCCCTGCGGGGCGATGACCGCGTCCACGACCGGTCCGAGCGGCAATCGGCGCGCGGGTCCGTCGAGAGGCTGCACGAACAGCGGCCCCGCCGTCCCGTCGTACGTCTTGATCAGCAGCGAGCCGTCCGGCAGCCACGCGGCAGCGTCCACGAAACGATCGAGCGGCTGCGTCACGTCGCGATCGCCCGTGCCGTCGGAAGCGATCGTCATCGCGTCTTCGAGATTCATCGGATCGCCGCCGCGCTGGTAGAGATAGAGCACGCTTGCGCCGTCGGGCGAATAGAGCGCCTGATCCTGAAATCCACCGTGCGGCGTGAGCTGCCGCGAGTCGCCCGAAGCGACGTCGAGAGCGAAGACGAGACCGCGGCTCTGCGATGCGAGGACGCCGTCTCGCGCTCGCAGGTACAGCAGTTTCGAGCCGTCCGGCGACCACGAGATTGCCGTGTCCTCGACGCTCCACGGACCTTGCGTCAGGCGGCGTTCGCCGCCGGCGAGATCGGCCAGCCACAGATGCGCCGGCTGCGCGGCCTCCGTCGACAGATAGGCATTGTCCGTCACTTCGAAGGCGTCTTCGAAATGCGCCGCACCCGAGGCGACCGGTGGTACGTCGCGGCGCACAAAGGCGATCGCCGAACCGTCCGGACGCCACGCGAAATCGAGCACGTCGGCGCTGCTCGGCAGGCCGGCGGCCTTTTCGACGCCGCTTTGCGGGTCCACGACGTAGACGCGATCGCCGCCCGCGGGATCGCCCGAAAGAAACGCAAGCCGCGCTCCGTCGGGCGACCACGCGAGCGAAGCGTACGACGAGCGCGAACCTGGAACCCTACGGCGGCTGCCGTCGGCGACGGTGTAGATCCAGAGCTCGTCGTCGTAGCCGTTCTTCGCCAGATCCGGACGCTCGACGACGTACGCGATGCGCGCGCCGTCAGGCGAGATGGCGGCACTCGAAATCTCCGCCAGCCGGTTCATGGCGTCCAGCGAGAACGTCGCGGCGAATGCGGCGGCGCCGGTGAAAGCGAGCACGACGACGAACAGAGCCGATGCCGCGACGCGGCGCACCGCTAGACGCGCAGGCTCAGAGAGACGAAGAGATTGATCGGCATCGGATAGTTGCCCGAGTTGGGATCGCCGTAAGACGGGACGAACGGTTGCGAGAAATATGGATTCTCTCGAACGCCGTTCGCGGCGACGTCGTACGGACTGTTGCCGTTGTAGAAGTTTCCGCCGTTGTAGAACGTGTTCGAGGTATACCCGCAGAACACGCTGCTGGGCGGATACATCTTAGACCACGGCGTGCTGGATCCGCCAAAACACTGATTGACCAAGTTCGTCAGGATGAAGTTCGCCTTGAGCGTCGGGGTGACGTCGTACGAGAGTTGCAAACCCAAATTGAACTGCCAGGGCTGGCGGAACTGGCCGAAGCCGTCGAACGCGCCGGTTTTGGGATTCGGAATGTAGAGATTTCCGGGTTGCGTGCCGTTGGACGTGATGGCCGAGCCGCACGACGTGTAGTCCGCGTTGAGCGGCGCGCTGGTCGGTATGCCGAGGCTGCCCTGATTGGCGGTGCAGCTCCGCGGGTCGAGGCCGAGAACGTCGGCGGGCGTACCGTACGTCGTTCCCTCCGAAAGCGTCATGGCCGGCGTAACCGCCCAGCGCTTGTGATGGTAATTCAAGATGAGCGAGAACGTGTTGGGCGAGACGTACGGGAAATCGAGACCCGGCTGATACCAGCCGTTGCGGTTCAACAGCGGCTGCGGGCTCGACGCGTAATACGGATTGGCGATCGGGGAGTTGAAGTTCGGCAGTCCCGCGCACGTCGGGTCCGGCAAGACCTGGGCGGGGTTGCCCGCGGAGTTATAGAAGTTGTTGATGTAACACTTCGCTCCGCCGCCCGCCTTCGTGAGCGCGTTGTACTGCTGAATGTCCTGGATGTAGTTGTCGATCGGACCGACCGTGCTGTTCGGGTAGTTGCCCCACTTTTCGGCAGAGTTCGTGTAGGTATACGAGAAGATCCCGGCCAGGCCGTCCTTGCTGAAGTCTCCTTTCGTGAATTCGAACTCAACGCCGTCCACGCGCTGCGTGCCGGCGTTGAACGAAGGAGAAACGCCCAAGCTTGGGAGGTTGACGCTTTCGTAAAGTTGGTTCGTAGCCCAACGATAGTACGGCGTAATTTTCATCGCCATGTTCGTGCCGGGGAACTGGTGCTCGTACGATGCATCGTAGTTCCAGGAGAACTGCGCTTGCGCTTGGTGCAGCGGCGACGAAAACCCGAACGGTATGAAGCCCAGCAGCTCGGACGCCAGATTCGGCTCGGCGCTGTTGTATTGAATTTCGTAGTTCTGCGGTTGTTGCGCGTAGCGACCGGCCGAGACCCTTAGGACCGTATTGGGATTGACCGTATAGGTTGCCGAAAAACGAGGCTCGACGTACGACTGCGAATACGTGGACGGATAGTTGTTCGTCAGGAGAATTCCGTCGGTACCGTCCGGGTGTACGGTTTGAATCGGCGTTCCCAGCGACGTATCGATGGGGCAGTTGAACGCGACGTACGGCTGGAACAACGAGATGCTCTGCGGCGGTTGCGGAACGAATAGCGGATTGCGGGTAACGGGATTGACGCAAAACTCCTTTTGCGCGGCGGCGAACCAGAAGTTCTTCTCGGGCGAATTGGTATCCGCGAGTCCGTAGAGATCGTATTCGTAGCGCAAGCTTGCGTTGATGTAGATCTTGTCGTTGGGGCGAAACTCGTCGGTCAAAGAGAAGTCCGAGAGTTTCGGCGTGACCGTGTTGACGTCGGCGGTATTGCCGAGGTACGTGAGAAGCAACGCGGCGCCCGACTTGCAAGCCGCCGTACTCGGAGCGAGTTCGCCGTCGGTGCACGGGCTCTGGCCCGCGAACGAGCCGTAGGGACTTCCAAAGGTGCCTTGCGTGATCGGGTCGTTGCACGGGGCCGGAGCGCCGGCCGTGTAATTCGAATTCGGATCGATGCCCGGTCCGCCGGTCGTCGCGAAGCACTGGGAACCGTTGGTGAAGTTGGTGGTTTGCTGGCCCGATCCGTTGAAGTAGTTGTGATTGTAATAACGCAGCGTGTTCGCCGTCATGTAGGAAGCCATTCCTGAGAGCGTGTTGCTGCTGTTCAGCTGATCGGCAAACTGCAGTTCCAGGCCGCGCGTGTGCGACCCGACCTCGTAGTCGTAGTTCGAAATGCCGAGCGAGACGTTGTTGCCGTAGCCGTTGGGCGTCGCCTCGTTGGTGTTGGAGTAGAACGTATACCCGAAGAGGCGCACGTACGCCCGACTGCCGATGTTCTTCTGGTACTGCAACTTGAAGATGCTCGCGATGTCCCAACGGCCGTCGCGAAAGTTGTCGGGTATCTGCACCGTAACCTGGTTGCCGTTGGCGTTGACCGGGCACGCGCCTGAGACGCCGACCACGTTTGCGCAGCGCTGCCTGGGCGAACCGGGATAAAGGTAGGCGATCGGCGCGGTACTCCCGCTCGCAAGCCACGACGTAGTACCCGGGAACGTGTAGAAATCGGGCCATTGGTTCGTGTTTCCGCCGTAAAAATCTGGCGGCGACCCTTGCAGGCCGTCGTTGACCAGGCCGATCCCGAGCGGACCTGCGTCGTTGACGCTGCTGTAATATTGCGTGAAGTTCGCGGACGACATGAACAGCGCCTGAACGTCGTCTTTCCCCGAGTCGTGCTTGTGCGGGATTCCGAAGTGGACGTTGGCGATGGCTTCCCGTCCGTCCACCGTCGCGGGCTGGGCGTAGGACGTGCTGTACGAGCCGAAACATCCCGGATCGCTCGAAACCAGGTTGTTGTTTACGGCCGGATTCGTGTACGTACCGTCGTTATTGCAACTAGGATAGACGGCCGGCCAGAACGGCAGGTAGGTCGTGATGTGGCCCGGCCAATAGCCGTACGGAACTTGGTCCACGATACTCGCGCCGTTGAACTGGTCGAAGTACCGGAACGCCTGATCGGTCCCGCTCAGGCCTGCATAGTAGGAAAACAGGCGATCCGGCGTGGAGCCGCCCACCTCGCCGCGCAAGTCGTGGTAGAACGTCGGGCTCCCCAGCGCCAGGCCCGCGGTTCCGGTTCCGGGATAGGTTCCGGTCTTTATGACCTGGTTGATGAAGCCCGAGAGGCCGGTCGCGTTCGAATCCGCGCCGCCCCCGCCGGTATAAATCTCGAGTTCCTGTTGTCCGATCGTGCTTTCCGAGCTGGCCGGATAGTTGTCGAACGAACGGTTGACGGGTACGCCGTCGTATTCAAACCCGATCTGATCGTAGTATCCGCCGCGGATGTACACGGTCTGGTTAACGCCGACTTGGTTCGGGGGAACGTACGAACCCGGCATGGAGGCGATGGCCGAATAGATGCTGTTGAGCGATCCGCCACCGCCGATCGGGGCCGCGGCTGCCGCCGCCGCCGTACCGACGGAATAAACGTCGGTTCCCGTGCCCGCGCGAACAGGATTCAGTCCCGATCGGGACGTGACGTTCGCGATGGTCTTGAGGCTCTTTTCGAGATGCAGCGCGACGGCCTGGGTTTGGTCGGCGAAGACGACGATGCCGGAGATGCTGATGGGCTGAAATCCGGTCTTCTCCGCCTCGATCGTGTACGTGTCGGGCGCCAGGGAGAGGAAGAGATATGTGCCGGACGCGTCGCTCTGCACGGTGGAGCGCTGCGACGGACTCGTTACCGTGATCGTCACGCCCGCCATGGGCGCGCCGGTCGCCGTATCCTTGACGACGCCGGTGATGCTGCCGGTGGTGCCCGCTAGGCCGGGGAGAGGTGCGAAGGCAAGCGCAGCGACGAACGAGAGGCACACCGCGGAACGCAAGAAGCGCATCAAGACACCTCCATTAACGGCCAATTAAGCCCCTCGTTAGAGCCGGTCCGAATGAATCCTCGTTCCCGGACCGAAAACACCGAACAATGTTCTCGCTGGCTGAGAACGCGCTTCGCGTCGAGGCGATCGACCTGTGGATAGACTCGATGCGCGCGCGGGAACGCTGTTACGTCTCGCACGGCCACTCCGACCACGCCCGCGAACACGGCGTCGTCGTCGCGACGCCGGGCACGGCCGGCCTCTGCCGCGTGCGCTTCCGCCGGCGCGTGGAGTTCGAAGAGCGCGCCTACAACGAGCCGTGGGACGAGCGCGACCACCGCTTGACGCTTTTTTCGGCGGGGCACGTGCTCGGCAGCTCGCAACTGCTCGTCGAGGGCGAGCGCGGGCGATTCGTCTACACCGGCGACTTCAGCCTAGCGCCGTCGTTCACGGCCGAGCCGGCCGAAGTCAAGCGCTGCGACGTCGTGCTCATGGAGTGCACGTTCGGACGCCCGCACTACGTCTTTCCGCCGCGGGACGAAGTCGCCGAGGAGATCGCTCGCTTCGCCCGGCTCGCGCTCGAGACGGACGCCGTTCCGGTCTTCTTCGCCTATTCGCTCGGCAAGGCGCAGGAGGCGATGGCGATCCTCGGCAGCGCGGGAATCCCGATCGCGGTGCATTCCGCCGTCGCCGCGATCTCGGACGCGTACGTTCGCTGCGGCGTGGCGTTGCCGGAGTACCAACGTTACGACGCGGCCTCGTTTCGCGGGAACCACGCGCTGATCTGGCCGCCGTCGGCGAGGGCGCTCCCGCGTTCGTTCGGACGGCGGCGCGCGCGAACCGCGGTGCTAACCGGATGGGCGCTGGACGCAAGCGCCCACTATCGCTACGGCGCGGACCGCGCCTTCCCGCTCTCGGACCATGCCGACTATCCCGGTCTGCTCGCCTACGTCGAGCGGGCGCAACCGCGCAAGGTCTTGCTCTTCCACGGCCGTCGCGACTTCGTGCATCGCCTGCGCCGCCTTGGCGTCGATGCGGAATACTTGGAGAACCATGCGCAACTCTCGCTCTTCTAGACTGCTGGCCGCCGCGACCGCGTTCGCGATCGCATTCCCGGCTGCGGCCCTCGCCGCGCCGCCGGCCGCGCCCTCGATGGAAGACGCGCTGGCCGCTATCCGCGCCTATGCGCCGCGCGCACTGGCCGAACAGGGCGCACCCGGAATGTCGGTTGCGATCACNNGCGAAGACGCCGGTCACGGAGACGACGCGCTTCCCGGTGGGCTCGATCTCCAAATCCATGACCGCGCTCGCCCTGCTGCAAGACGTGGACCGCGGGCGCGTCGCGCTCGACGCGCCGGTGACGCGCTACCTGCCGTGGTTTTCGATCCACGGCGCGACGACGCCGATTCTCGTTCACCAACTGCTCTCACACACGGCCGGAACGCCGGACGACTACGCCGCCGTCGCATACGGATTCGACGTCGCGTCGCTCGCGCAAGCACGCGTGCTCTTCACGCCCGGCACCGCCTGGTCGTATTCGAACGACGGTTTCGGCACCGTCGGCGCAATCGTGAAATTGGTAGAAGGCCGTCCGTGGGAGGACGCCGTCTCCAGCGAGGTCTTCGCGCCGATCGGAATGACCGCCAGTTCCGCGGTTTTTACGCCCCAGAACATGGACGACGCGGCGGTCGGCTACATCATCCGCGATCTCGATCGCGCCACGCCCCCGAACCCGGCTTTGATTCCGGCGCAGCGCTTCGATTTCGAAGATCCGGCCGGTTCCGTGATTTCGAATCCGGAAGACATGGCGCGCTACATGCGCTTCTTCTTAAACGGCGGCACGACCGCGGACGGCAAGCGACTCATTTCCGAGAAAACGTTCGCGGCCATGACGACGCCGGATCGCTTTTCGAACGGCAAGACCGCCGGGTCGGCCGGCGTCGAGCTCGCCGAGTGGCCCGACTTCTACCGTCAATACGGCTACGGGCTCTCCATCTTCAATACGGACGGCGACCATCTGATCGGGCACACCGGCGGAATTTCGGGCTACACCGCCTGCATGCAGATGAATCTCACGCGCGGCTTCGGCGCGATCGCGATGTCGAACCTCGTCGAGGCGCCGCTGCACCCCTGCGCGATCGTGCGCTACGCGATGACGGTCTTGCGAGCGCAAAGCATCGGCGCAACTCTTCCGCCCGCCCCCGCGCCTCCCGCGAATCCCGCCGACGTGACCGGTGCGGCGGACTACGCCGGATCGTACGCCGGGCCCGGCGGGCGAGCGCTCGCGGTGACGGCGAACGGCTCGCGTCTGGCGCTCGCGGACCGCGGCAGAAGCTACGCGCTTGTTTCGCGCGGGGAGGATTCGTTCTGGACCGACGATCCCGCGCTCACGCTCTACGAGATCGAGTTCGAACGCGACTCCTCAAAGAAAGTCGTGGACTTTACGAACGGCTCCGAGTTCTTTGCCGGCGCGAATTACCGCGGTCCGACGCACTGGCCGCATCCGGCGAGCTACGATGCGTATACCGGACGGTATGAGAACACGTTTTTCGGCGAGCCCAGCGTTACGCGCGTCGTCGTGGTCAAGGGAGACCTGACGCTGGACGGCGACACCCCGCTCGTTCCAAAACCGGACGGCTCGTTCGGCCTGGGCGTCTCCCGGATCCGCTTCGATACGATAACGGGCGGCAAAGCCCAGCGCCTCTGGCTCGACGGCGTTGACTTGTATCGCGTGGACATGCCCTAAGCAAGCCTCATGTCATCCTGAGCCCGGCGAAGGACGAGCTATTTGTTCGTAAACTTCGCGATGCGCTTTTCGTTGTAGGCGGCGAGGCCTTCTTTCGCGTCTTGGCTCTTGAAGAGGAGCGATTGGAGCTCGCGCTCGAGCGCGAGGCCGTCCTGGAGCGAGAGATCGGCGCCGCTCTGGACGCTGCGCTTGATGTGACCGACCGCCATCGGAGCCTTGTTGGGCGTGCAGAACTGTTTGGCGTAGTCGGCGATCTGCGCGCGGAACTCTTCGGCCGTTCCCTCGAACAGATCGTTCACGACGCCCCAGTCCAGCGCTTGTTCGTAGCTGACCGTCTTACCGGTCACCATCAATTCGATCGCCCGCGACTTTCCGACCAGACGCGCGAGCCGCTGCGTGCCGCCGGTTCCGGGGAGCACGCCGAGCGCGACTTCGGGGAGCCCGATCTTGCCGGCGTCCTTGCGCGCGATGCGCAGGTCGCACGCCATTGCGATTTCGAAGCCGCCGCCGACGCAGTGCCCGTTGAGCGCCGCGATGACCAGCTTGGGTGTCTGTTCGAGGCGCTGCAGCGTCTCGTTGGCGTGCAGGCAGAACATGTACTTGAATTCCGGCGTAACTTCGTTGAGCATGCCGATGTTGGCGCCAGCCGAAAAGAACTTCTCGCCCTTGCCGGTGATGACGATGACTTCCACGTCCTGATCGAAGCGCGCGTCGAGAATCGCTTCGTCGAGCTGGCGCATCATCTCGTGCGTGTACGTGTTGGCCGGCGGATCGTCCATCTCGACGAACGCCACGTGACCGTCCTTCCAAGAGTTGATTACGCGCTTGCCCTCGAACGGGCGCGCCTCCCGTCCGAATGCCGTGTGCTGCGTCGCCGCGCCGTTGCTCGCCATCGTCGTCCCCTATCCGGTGAGTTAGTTGTTCGAAAGATTGCCCTTCGGCGCGATCCAGTTCGAGTCTTTGAAATAGCCCGCGAGCTCGGCGTCGTCGGCCGGCGACGGGAGCACCGTCGGAGCGTAGGCCTCCCATTCGGCCTCCGTCAACTTGCGACCGTCCACGGCGTAGCGCTCGTCCTTGTACTGCCCGATCTTGCGGTTGAACCGCATGTCGGGAACGTACAGTTTGGTCTCGCTCGCGTTGACCTCGTTGACGCGATCCACCGTCGTCTGGACCTCGTCGTAGAACTTCTGGCGGGCGTTTTCGTTCAGATGCTCGCGATCGGCCACGTCCGGCGTCTTGTCTTCGTCTACGCGGCCCTTGATGCCCCACGCGTACGCCCACTGCGCCGACCCCGAATGATCCGTGCCGAACAGATCGAGCGAACCCGAGATCCACTTGTTGTAGTACTTCTGCTGGAGCGGAACGGGGATGACGCCGGCCTTGGCGATGCGGCGCAATCCCGTGATGCCGGTGCCCATGTGGAAGGCTTCTTCCTTGAGCATCGGTCCCATGGACTGGGCGAGCGGCGCGAAACCGGAGTGCGAGAGCATCGTGAGCTGAAATTTTCCGTCACGATCCATGAAGTTGGTGTAGGCGAAGAAGTCGAGCCAATGCGTGACGTCTTCGTTGAACGCGTTGAGCAGGCGGTTCTTCTTTCCGAAGGCGCGGCGCTCGAGCATCTTCTGCGCCTCGATCTTTCCCTCGCTGCCGAAGTGTTCGACCAGCAAATGGCACATCTGGTAGCCGTGGCGCGTCTCTTCGACCATGATGCGAACGAGTGAGGCGAGATCGTACTCGCTGGGCGCGTTGTTGACCAGGAACCGCTGCTGCTCGTTGGACGCAAATTCCGTGTCGCCCTGAAAGACGACCATGTTCAAAACCGCGTCGCGCATGCGCTGGTCGGGGATCTCCCGCACTTTCTCCCAGCGCCGCTCTCCCCGGAAGTCCCCAAAGAAAATCTCGGGCGTCTCGAGGGCACCGTACTTGGCTTCGAATTCGTAGCCGGGCATGAAGCGCTCGATCAGGTCGCGATCCAGGCCGATGTCTTGCTGCCAGTCCTTGAGCAGGTCGATCCAGTCGTCGAACGTTGCGATGCGAGCCAAGGCGGGCCTCCAGATTTATGACAGTTTTCTTGCAATTCGTGAAAACATCGTTATACTATGGCCGCAAAGAGGTGATGTCAAGCTTGGATCCGCGGCCCGTCGCACGCCCCACGTCGCTGATTTTTACACTGTACGGCGACGTCGTTCACCGGCTCGATCCGGCCGGGTCGCTCTGGCTCGGCAGCCTGGTGCGGCTGATGGCGCCGTTCGGCCTCTCCGAGGCCGCCGTCCGCCAGGCCGTCTCGCGGATATCCCGGCAGGGTTGGCTCGAAGCCTCGAAACAAGGCAAGCGAGCCTATTATTCCGTGACCGAGCGCGGCCGGCGTCGGATCGAAGAGGTAAGCCCCCGCATATACGGTCCGGTGATCGAATGGGACGGGCGATGGCGGATGATCGTCTACGGCATCGCCGAAGGCCGCCGCGAATCGAGAGACCGTCTAAGGAAGGAGCTCGCCGTCCTTGGCTGGGCTCCGCTCGCGCCATCCATCTGGATCTCACCGAACGACGGCCTCGCCGCGGCGCGAGCGGTGGCCGAAACGTCGGGAACCGCGGCGAGCGTGGACCTTTTCGTGGCGCAGTACGAGGGGACGCAGACGGACCGCGAGCTGCTCGAGCGGTGCTGGGACCTTGCGGCCATCGCCACCGCATACCGGGCGTTCGATGCGGAGTACCGGAACCGTTTAGAAGCCGAACGCAGCGGCGGTCACCTGACGGACGAGCAAGCGTTCGTTGAGAGGCTGCGCCTGGTCAACGATTACCGGAAATTTACCTACCTCGACCCCGGTCTTCCCAGCGAGCTCATCGGAGCGCATTGGCCCGGCACGCAAGCCGCAATGGTCTTTCGCTCGTATTACGCTCTTTTGGAGGCAAAATCGCTGCGCTATTTTCGGGCAGCCGGAGGCGAGCGATGGCACGTCGAACCGATGGCGCCATGCCCAAACGGATCTTGATCGCCGGCGCGCTTCTCGCGCTCGCACTCGCCGCGTGCAACAGCGGCAACACCAACCCCAGCACGGGGCCGACGCCGTCGCCGACTCCCACGCCGACGTTTTCCGCCAACCCGGGCATCACGACGACGCTCCTGACCGCGTTTTTCCAAGGCAATTACAAGCCCGGCGTGACGGTCTATGAAACGACGTCGAACAACGGCACGATCGGCACGCCGATCACGTCGCAGGTCACCAACAGCTTCGGCCAGACGACCTTCAAGAATCTCGTCCCAGCCGTTGCCTACTGCTGGTATTTCAACCCGACGCCGGCGCTGCGGACCTCGATCTGCACCAACCAGTGGCAGAGCGGCATTACGCTGGGAAGCTAGTTCGAGGGGCGGCCCGCGGCCTCAGAGGCCGAACGGGTTGATCGGTTTTTCGCCGATATAGGTCAGGACGCTCTTGGTTTCGCTGTAGAGCGCCATCGTTTCCATACCGAGCTCGCGTCCGTAACCGGACTGTTTGTAGCCGCCGAACGGAACGCCGGGAAAGACGGCGTACGGCGTGTTGATCGCGACCGTTCCGGCGCGAATCGCGCGCGCGACGCGGTTGGCGCGTCCGACGTTCGTGGACCACACGCTCGCCGAGAGACCGTATTCCGAGTCGTTGGCCATCGCGATCGCCTCGGCTTCGTCCTTGAAACGCACGAACGCGGCAACCGGACCGAAAATCTCCTCCCGCGCAACGCGGTGGCCGACCTCGGCCTCGTACGCCGTCGCCTCCCAAAACGTGCCGCCGGCGTTCGCGCCGCCGGGATGCGCGGCCGAGCCGCCGGCGAGCGCGCGCGCACCCTCGTTCGACGCGATCTCGCAGTACGAGCGTATCTTTTCGAACTGCTCGGGCAGCGAAATAGCGCCGACGTGCGTGAGCGGATCTTCGGGATCGCCGACGCGCAGTTGTCTGGCCTTGTCGACGAACGATTCGACGAAACGATCGTAGATCGCGGCGTGCAGCAAGATACGAGACCGCGCTTCGCACGTCTGTCCCGCGTTGTAATAGATCCCGTACAGCGCGCCGGCGACGGCCGCGTCCACGTCGGCGTCGTCGAAGACCACCGACGGCGACTTTCCGCCCAGTTCCAAGGTGACGCGTTTGATCGTTTTCGCCGCGGTCGCGGCGACGATCTTGCCGGTCGCGGTACTGCCGGTAAACGCAACTTTGTCCACGAGCGGATGCTCGACCAGCGCCTGGCCGAGTTCGCGCGTCGAGCCCGTGAGCACGTTGAGCACGCCTTCCGGCAGTCCGGCTTCAAGCGCGATGCGCCCCAGCGCCAGGGCCGTGAGCGGCGTGGACGGCGCCGGTTTTAAAACGACGGTGCAACCGGCCGCGAGCGCGGGCGCGACTTTCCACGACGCGAGCAGCAGCGGAAAATTCCACGGAACGATCGCCGCGACGACGCCGGCGGGCTCGCGAACCGTACTCGCAAGGTAGGTCGCGATCGGCGGCGGCAGCGTCGCGCCGTAGTTCTTGGTAGCCGCTCCGGCGTAGAATTCGAAGCAGTCCACGATCGCGCCGAGTTCGCCCTTGGCCGTCGCGATCGTCTTCCCGTTGTCGCGAACTTCGGTCAAGATGAGTTCGTCGGCGCGCTCGCCGATCAGTTGCGCGATCTTGTACAAGATTTTCGCGCGGCGGCTTGCCGGCATGGANNACGGCGCCCGTGGCCGGGTTTCGGTCTTCGTAGGTGGCGCCGCTCGCCGCGTCGCGCGGCGCGGCGCCGATCAAGAGCTGCGTGTTCTCCGGGACCGTGGTTCCTGCGCTCATCGTGTTGGTCTACTCCGTTCGTTCGAAGATGGTTGCGATGCCTTGGCCGACGCCGACGCACATCGTCGCCAGCGCGTAACGTCCGCCACGGCGGCGCAATTCGTGAAGCAGCGTCGTCGCGATGCGCGCCCCGCTCGCGCCGAGCGGGTGGCCCAGAGCGATCGCACCGCCGTTCACGTTGGTCTTTGCCGGATCGAGCCGCAGCTCTTTAATGCAAGCCAGCGCCTGCGCGGCGAAGGCCTCGTTGATCTCGATGAGATCGAGATCGTCCGCGGAAACGCCCGCCTTGGTCAGCGCCTTGCGCACCGCGGGTACCGGTCCGATCCCCATGACGTCCGGAGCGACGCCCGCGCTCGCGCACGCGACGACGCGCGCGAGCGGACGCAGACCGGCTTCGCGCCCGGTTCGCGCTTCGCAGAGCAGCAACGCGGCCGCGCCGTCGTTGATGCCGGACGAGTTTCCCGCCGTTACGGTGCCGCCGGCCAGGAACGCGGGCTCGAGAGCGGCCAGCGCCTCGATCGTGACGTTCGGGCGCGGCGGCTCGTCGGCGGCACAATCGCCGACCGGAACCAGTTCGTCCGCAAACGCGCCGCGCGCGACCGCCGCCTTGCATTTCATCTGCGAATCGTAAGCAAAGGCGTCTTGATCGGCGCGCGATACGCCGTAGGCGCGAGCGACGTTCTCGGCGGTACGCCCGAGCGTCACCGTCCATTCCTCGGGCATCTTCGGATTGACCATCCGCCAGCCCAGCGTCGTGTCGAACGTCTGCTGCGCGCGCCCGAAAGCGCGCTCGGCTTTGGTCGTGACGTACGGAGCGCGCGTCATGGATTCGACGCCGCCGGCAACCATCGCGTCGCCTTCTCCCCACGCGATGGCTTGCGCGGCCGAATTGATCGCCTGCAACCCCGAACCGCACAAACGATTGACGGTCACGCCGGGAATGCCGGTACCCAGGCCCGCGAGCAGCGACGCCATGCGCGCCACGTTGCGGTTGTCTTCGCCGCTCTGGTTGGCGGCGCCGAAATACACGTCGTCGACGCGCTCGGGCGCGACGCCGGTTCTTCGCACGAGCGCCTCGACGGCGCGCGCCGCCAAATCGTCCGGGCGAATCATCGAGAGCGCGCCGCCGTGCCGCCCGATCGGCGTGCGGACCGCATCCACGATCCAGACCTCGCGCGAGTTCGTCATCCCGGCAGCGTGGGGGCGACGGAAGGCTCGGGGATCGGATCCGCGGATTCTTCGTCGTCCGCGTCGAGCAGCCAGAGCGACCGATGCGGGCCGAACTCCTCGCCTTCCGCCGCCGCCAGCGCGCGCAGCACGCGCGAGATGCGGGCGCCGCCGATCTCGCGGCCCCACGCGATCGGCCCCACCGGGTAGTTCGTTCCCAAACGCATCGCGACGTCCACGTCGTCGGCGCAGGCCACGCCCTCCTGCACCGCAATCATCGCTTCGTTCACGATGGATCCGACGGTGCGACCCAGGAACAATCCCGGAACGTCTTCGACGAGCACGACGGCCCTGTCGAGCGCGCCGAAAAGCTCTTGCGCGAGCGCGAGCGCCTCGTCGGAAGCCGCGTCGGAGTCGACGACCTCGACGACGCTTTGCGCTTCGAGCGAGCCGAGAATGCCATAGCCGATCAGTCGACCGGGATGACGCATCCGTGCGGCGCACGGACCCAGCGCCGTCGCGTAGGCGTCGACGAGAATCACGGTCTCCGGACCAAGAAGCCCGTCCAGACTCGCGACGACGTCGCCGCGATCGGAGGTTCCGTCGCCCGCGTCAATCGCGATCGTCGTTTCGACGTCCAGTTCGTCGAGCAAGTCGTCGCGCTCGACGTGTTGCACGTCGTCGAAGCGGCGTCCCAAGAGTTCGACGAGTTCCGCGGCGGCGTTGCCGAAGCCGACGACGGCGATCCGCTCGGACTCGGCGGCGCTCTCGTCGAGAGCGTGCGGTTCGGGTGTGAAGCGCGCGTAATCGCCGTCGCGGTATTCGTAGAAGCCGCCGGCGGACGCCTTTCGGCCCAACCGCCCTTGAGCGACCATCTCCCGCTGCATCGCGAGCGGCGCGAGCCGCGCGGCGTGCGTTCGCTCGTAGACCGATTCGCTGGTGGCCAGATTTACGTCCAGGCCGATGAGATCCATCAATTCGAACGGACCCATGCGAAAGCCGGCGCCGCGCGCGAGCGCGTCGAGCTCCGCCACGGTCGCGATGCCGCGGTCGAGCGCGCGCATGGATTGGAGATAGAACGGCCGCGCGACGCGGTTGACGATGAAGCCCGGCGTGTCTTCGGCGACGACCGCGGTCTTGCCGATGCGATCCACGAACGCGAGCGCAGCATCGAGCGCGGCATCCGACGTCAGCTGGGCGCGCACGACCTCGACGAGTTTCATGGCAGCCGGAGGATTGAAAAAGTGCAAGCCGAGCACGCGGTCCGGATGCGGGACGGCGCCGGCAAGATCCGTCACCGAAAGCGACGACGTATTGCTTGCGATCGGCGTCCCGGGACCGAGCGCGGCCGCCAACGACGCGAGGACGGAGCGCTTGAGATCGCTTCGCTCGGGGACGGCTTCGATCGCGAGGATCGCATCGCCGGTCACGGGCACCGCGCTTAGCGGACGCACGCGCTGCACGATCGATTCGTCGCCCGCACGCACGGCATCGCGCCGA
This sequence comes from Vulcanimicrobiota bacterium, assembly GCA_003155175.1. GTDB lineage: Bacteria > Vulcanimicrobiota > Vulcanimicrobiia > Vulcanimicrobiales > Vulcanimicrobiaceae > Hemerobacter > Hemerobacter limicola. The sequence goes on along the minus strand of PMFP01000039.1, from coordinate 693 downwards.
ACGCGCTCCATCGCGCGATCGCGCGCGGAGGGGTCCGTGTCGACGAGGTCCACGCCGTAGCCGCCGCGCGCGGCGACGAACGCAATACCGGCGCCCATCGCACCGGCGCCCACGACGACCACCCTCTCCATGCGCCGCGTCGTTCGGTGAGAGGCGAACGGGTCCTAGCGCGGAGGAAGCGCGGCGCCGGGCCGGTACAGCCTACCGTATGGAAAAACCCGTCTGGCGAGTGCGCGCCTCGAGCTACGCGATCGAGTCGCCGTACCTTCGCATTCGCAAAGACGAGGTCGAACTGCCCGACGGCACGATCGTGAAAGACTATTACGTTCGGGAATCGCACGGCTTCGTGTTGATCGTTCCCATCACCGACGACCAGCGCGTCGTGCTGGTTCGGCAGTATCGCTACGGCGCCGACGCGATCGTGCTCGAACTGCCCGCCGGTTCGCTCGAAGAGGGCGAAGAACCGGCCGACTGCGCCAGGCGCGAGCTGCTCGAAGAGACCGGCTACGAAGCCGGCGCGTTCGAACTGATCGCGACGTACGGAGCCGAGCCCGTGCGATCGGACGCGCGCGCCTTCGTCTTCCTGGCACGCGGCGCGAAGAAGACGCAGCCCCAGCAGCTCGACGTCACCGAGCGGATCGACGTCGAAGTGGTGGACCTGGTGACGTTCCGTGCGTTGCTTCGGGACGCGTC
>PMFP01000022.1 GCA_003155175.1 Vulcanimicrobiota bacterium | reverse complement strand
GCACGCCGGCCGCCGGAACCGACGGCGTAGCCGACGCCGGCGCGCACGAAAGCATGGCAAGCACAAAGGCCGCCATGGCGGGCGCGGACGATGGTCGACTCAATTGTCCCCCAAGGCACCTGGGCAAAGCGACCAAGCGCTCGCATGCCCAGCGTCGAACATGGTGCGGACCAACCCGTCGCTAAACGAGCCTGCCCGCCGCAAGGGAAGTGACTCCCCTAACGCGGTTTCTTAGGAGTTCCTTAGTCCATTCCTCCCAGGACCTTTGTCGACTATTTGTCCGGGAAAACGCACGCGATGCTGCGGCGCGACCGCACCTCGACGTGCTGGGCCGTGACCGTGCGGTCGTGGCCGTTTGCGACGGCCGTCGCCGCGCCGCTCGCGCCGGCAAACGAGATCGTCTCGATTCCGGTCGCAGCCGAGTCGCTGCTCGCCGTGCCGTTAGACGACGAGATAAAGCGCACGTGGCCGGACGAGAACGTCACGCCGCCGAGCGCGTCGGAGCAGGCCGCGTGCATTTGCGAAAACGACAGATTCGTCCCAACCAGCGTGACCGTCGCCGGCGCCGGCGTCGCGCCGAGCGTCGCCAAGAGCGCCCCGGCGGCGAGCGCGATACCCGTAAACTTCATCGGAGACTCCTTGAAAAAAGCGGTCTATTGCATTTCTTGAAGCTGCAGCCTCAAGGCGGTTAAATCGACTCGCACAAAGCCCTGCTGCGGCCGGTCGAGATCGAAGATGGTCGTCAGGACGACCGTGAGCAGAATGGCGACCATCGCGCCCGTGACGAACCGCCGGCCGCTGGCGGCAAAGCCGATACCGTCCAAGAACGCGCTGATCAGGGTAACCATGACGACCAGCACGAGGATGGATCCCGGCACGCGGTTCCGCAGCGCCGACTCCTCTGCCTGGGCCGCATCGAACATCTGGTTGAGCGCCTGAACCACGAGGACCAACTCCACGTTGCGCGGAGCGTTCTCGGCGGTCGACGAGCCGATCTTCCAAAGGGCGGTCTGCGCTTCCCGGTTTCGCTCCCAGCTGGTCAGGAGCGCGATCTGATCCGCCCCGAGCGAGTATTCGGCGATGCGCTGGTTGACGTAGGCACGCATCGCCTCGCGATAGGGTGCCTCTTTGCTCGCTGGCAAGAGATCGGCGCGCAAATAGGCGGTTTCGATGGCTCCCGCTTCCTCGCCGATGAGGCTCTGCCGGGTCTCGAATCGAGCGGCGGCCGAATTGAACGAGAACGCCAAGATCAAGCCCGACAACCCGAGAACGGCGGCCTGCGAAACGGTAAACCCGGTCTCGACGTGGGTCCGGCCCTGGCGGTTCCCGACGTAGGTCCCGGCGACGATGCATCCGGCGATCGCGACGAAGAACAGGACGCCCAGGACGATCAGGTTCGACTGGTAGGCCAGGTACGAAAACATCAGCGGGGCTTCTTCGTCATCGCGCCGTGGATTCGCGCGCCGGGAGCGGGCCTCCCCGTATCCACTGGCGTTGCGGGAACCGCGAAGCCGCGGTGACGAACCGCCCGGCATGTGCGGTCGCTACTCCCTGCTCGCGCGCCGAGCCGATCTGGTCCGGGCGTTCCCGCGCCTGCTTCTGAGCGAAGACTACGACGCGGCGCACCCGCCGCGCTACAACGTCGCGCCGTCGCAGCCGGTCGCGACGATCACCAATCGCGAGCCGTCGTCGCTGACGATGCTTCCGTGGGGGCTGCCGACCGGCCGCACCGGCTCGGCTGCGATCAACGCGCGCGGCGAATCGGTCGCGGACAAGCCGTCGTTCCGGCGCGCCTTCCGGTCGCAGCGATGCTTGATTCCGGCCGACGGCTACTACGAGTGGCGCAACGCGGACGGCGAACGCTCGCCCGTGCGCGTCGTGCGGCGTTCTCGCGAGCCGTTTGCGTTTGCCGGAATCTGGGAGGCGGGCTGTGCGATCGTCACGTGCGCGGCGCGCGGCGCGCTCGCGGAAGTTCACGACCGGGAGCCGGTCATTCTCGCGCCGTCAACCTACGACGAATGGCTCTCGGACGAGACGCCGATCGAGCGCTTGCGAGCGCTGACCGTTCGCGCGCTGCCCGACGACGACTTGGAATTCTACGACGTGTCGAAGCTCGTCAACTCGCCGAAAAACGAAACGCCGGAGGTGATCGAACGAGTCGAATCTCCTCCGGCGCTGCGGTTGTTCTAGCCTACGGCCGAACCGGTTGTTCTAGCGGGCGGTCGAGCGTCCGCTGAAGCAATCGCGGCAATAGACGGGCTTGTCGCCGCGCGGTTGGAACGGCACTTCTGCCACGCCGCCGCACTGGCTGCAAGTCGCGCGGAACATTTCGCGCTGGCCGCCGCCACCGCCGCCGAAGCCGCCACGGCCGCCGCCCTGTGCTTTACGCGCAGCGCGACAATCGGGACAACGGTTCGGCTTGTTCTGAAAGCCCTTAGCGGCAAAAAATTCTTGCTCGCCGGACGTGAACGTGAACTGGCGCGAACAATCGACGCAGTTCAGAAATTCGTCTTGGTACATACTAAACGAGGACTCCTCGGGGTTAAGTTGGTTGTTCTTGGAATCGACTCGCCTAGCACGTGATATGGTAACCGATTTCGACCCTCGACCGGCTCACTTTACCACCTCCGGCCCCCAAAGGCAAATCGTACAGGACAAAAGTCTCACCCTCCCGCCGAACCCAGGCACGCCGCCCCCAACCCTTGTCGAAGGACGGATCCCCGGTCCGTCACGGGCGCTCCCCCCGTTTTGTCGTCCTGAGCCCGTCGTAAGGGTCCGGCCCGGCGAAGGACGAGCCCGGCGAGGGCGGCGCCCAAACGCGTCGTCCTGAGCCCGTCGAAGGACGAGCTGGCCGATACGAAGTGACAATCGTTTTCGCCAAGATCACGATGAGCTGCGCCTTACACGCGGCGAGTAGAAGCGCAGCGGAAGAGTTGATGCGGCGTTTACCGAAGTACCCGAGTAAGAAGCAGGCACTCGTCGTCCTGACAGAGGTGCTCGAGACTTCCAACGCGTCTACGGAAGGGTAGCATTTCACATGGCGGTTGCCTATCAGGACGAGCTCAAGCCGGAACCGGAAAAGGGCTGGCGCAGCTTCAACTGGCCGAACACGATCGGCCTCACGATCATTCACGTCGGCGCGCTCGCGGCGTTTATTCCGGCTCTGTTCAGTTGGCCGGCGGTGTTCGTGATGATCGGACTGTGCGTCTTGACGTCGGCCATCGGCATTTCGCTGTGCTTCCACCGCGCGCTCACGCATCGCGGACTCCGCATCTGGAAGCCGCTCGAATATTTCATGGCGTTTCTCGGCACGCTCTCGCTGCAGGGCGGCCCGATCACGTGGGTGGCGACGCATCGCCAGCATCACGCTGCGACCGATCGCGACGGCGACCCGCACGGCACGGACAAGGGCTTCTTCTGGGCGCACTGCGAGTGGCTTCTCAAAAAGAACAGCGCCGTTCCCGACGAGGCCGGCAAAGTGCGCCTCGCGCCGGACCTCACGTCGGATCCGATCTACCGGTTCCTCGACCGCAACAACGTACAGTTTCAGTTGCTGCTCGCCCTCGCGCTCTATCTGTGGGGCGGATGGTCGTTCGTGGTCTGGGGCGTTTTCGTGCGGCTCGTGTTGATGTATCACTCGACGTGGCTGGTCAACAGTGCCGCGCACATGTTCGGGGTTCGCCCGTATAAGACCAACGACTTCTCGCGCAACAACTGGTGGGTCGCCATCCTCTCGTGGGGCGAGGGCTGGCACAACAACCACCACGCGTTCCAATTCTCGGCACGAATCGGCCTGGATTGGTTCGAATTCGACCCGATCTGGCTCGTGATCCGCGGGCTGCGGGCCGTCGGCTTGGTCCGCGACGTAAAAGTTCCGACGCTGAAGATGCGCGAGCGCATGCGAGCGCAAGCGTAACGGGCCAGGAACGATGAACTTCGACCAGGTTCGCTCGCAGCTCGAGCGGCGATTGGGCGAAGCCTTCGACCGTGACCGTTACCCCAGTCTTTCGTTCGCCGTTGCGCCCAAGGGCGCCGACAACGTTGAGATCCACATTACCGTTTCGGGGAAATCCGGCATGTCGTTCGGCGCGGTAACCTCGCGCCTGGACGATCTCGACCCGGCCGCGCTCGACGTGCTCGTCGCACGCATCGGCGCCAAGGTGCGCGAGCTGACGGACGCGATGTCGTGACGCCGCGAACGGCGGCGCGCGTCCGGCTCGGCGCCGTCGGTCATTTCGGATTGTCCGTTCGCGACCCGGACCGCAGCGCCACGTGGTGGAGCGCGCATTTCGATCTCGACGAGATCTTTCGATACGACGGCGGCGTCGGGCTTTCGAACGACGCCGTAACCATCGTGCTGCATCGCGGCCGCCCCAGTCCCAAGACCATCGGCCACATGTCGTTTCACGTCAAAGACATGGCCGCGCTGCGCTCGGCGCTTAGGTCGCTCGAACGCGCCGGGATCGACGTGGAAGATCCGGGGGACGAAATCGGGCCCGAAGCGCCCGGCTCGCCGCATCTCGGGCTGTGGTTCCACGACCCCGACGGGTATCGCTGGGAACTCTCGGTACAGAACGGCGCCAAAGAAAAAACCCGGCGCCGATAGGCGCCGGGTTCTCCGTCGATAGCCGGCGCCGCTATTGCGACGCGCTCGGATTATACGAAACGATCGTCAGGTTGGACGAATCCACGGTGTACGTTCCCGCCGATACCAGGTTGTTCGGCTGCGCGCAGATCAGACTGTTGTTCGGGCCGTAGATCACCACCAGATCCGGCGGTCCGCACTGGGTCTGCGTCAAGTTGTAGCTCGAAAGCAGCTTCGCTCCCGGGCTGTTCGCNNCCCCAGAACCCGCCGCCCCAATAGTAGGGCGCCGCGTCCCAAGCAACGCCGCCGTTCCATCCCCACGCCCCGTAGGATCCGTAGACGGGATTGGCCACGTAGTGGTAGTTGCCGTAGTAGCCCGGGTTCCCGTACGCGCCGTGATAAGCGTAGCCGTTGTTCGTGTAGGTTCCGCCGTGATACGACTGTCCGTAGACGTTGCTCGCGTTCGTGTTGGTGCTCGACGTGTGGTTGTAGGCGTTTCCGTTCGTGTTCGTGTTATACGAGCCCGTGCCGTTGCTGCCGCTGCCGTTGTGGCTGTAGTTTCCGGTATTGGCGTTGGCGCTCGTGCTGCCGCTGCGGTTCGCGTAGCCGTTCGAAGCGCTGCTGCTGTGGTTGTACTGGCCGTTGCTCGCGCTGCCGCTCGACGTCCGGTTGTAATTCCCGTTGCTCGAGGTCGTCGTGCGATTGTAGCCGTTTCCGGTGTTCGTCGCCGTCGTCGAGTGGCTGGTGCCGGCCGGCCCCGTGCTGGAATGGTCGAAACTCTGCGGGTGCGATGCGGGCGCGTCGTTGTGGAAGTCGAAGCCGCCACCGCCTCCGCCGCGCGAAAAATCTCCACCGCCCCCTCCCCGGAAGCCTCCGCCGCCGCCGCCGGAGAACCCGCGGGCGCCGGCCGCGATGGGAAGCAGCGCCAGAACCAGGCAGGCCGCGCTCATCTGTCGTGCGTTCATTTGCTTAACACGTCCGCCGTGCCGGTCAGCGACACGTACGTTCCTCTCTTGGTTTGGAGCGACAGCACGACGCCGTGCGGTTGGACTTGCGTTGCCGACTGGGGCAGCTGCTGCTGGGCCGTCGTGGGATTCAGCCACACGGTCCCGCTCTGAAGCGAGATCGGGATGCTCTGGCCGTTTTGGTCCAACGTCACCGCATACGGAAGGCAGCGGTACATGTCGTTGATCTGCGTGCAGGCGGCTTTGCTGATGACGATGGTCCCCTTGCCGTCGCTCGACGTAATGGACATCGTCTTGTGCTGCACGACGATGCGCACGTTGTTGTAGACTTTCACCGAGCCGTCGCCCTGCTGAATGCGCGCCGTACCGGTGGCGCCCGCAGCGCATAGCGACGCGCTCAAAAACCCTAGGAAGAAAACGGAACTCATGCCGATGCGCATGACAAACACCTCCCGGTCGATCTAGCGACCCCTATGGTATTCCGGCGCTCCGCACCTCGTCAAGCCGCAAAGCCGCAGGGGGCCGCGGGGCGGAGGAAAGCACCGTTTGGGCGGCTTCCTCGCCGCCGCGTATGCAGTCCGCGATCCCGACGCCGCGATAGGCCGATCCGGCCAGCGCGAAGCCCTCCATGGCCGAAACCTCGCCGAAGATCTGCGCCACGAGATCCACGTGCCCGACGGCGTACTCGGGAAGCGCGCCCGGCCAGCGGCGCACGATCGAAAACAGCGGCTCCGCCGTAATGCCGAGCAGCTCGCGAAACTCCGACCGCACCACGTCCACCATCTCGTCGTCGCCGAGCTTCGGTACCGACGGCTGCAGCGCGCCGCCGATGTAGGCGCGCAGGAGCGCGTATCCGGCCGGGGCGCGGCCGGGATACTTCTGACTCGAGAACGTCGCGGAGAGAATCTTGCGCCCCTCGACGTGCGGCACGACGAAGCCCGTGCAGCGCGGAAGGCCCGCGACGTCGCGCTCGGCGTACGCCATCGTTACGGTCGCCGCCGTGTGGTACGTGATGGATGCGAGCAAATCCGAGAGGCGGGGCGCAGTCGCCGCGAGCAGCCGCGCGCTCGCCGAAGCCGGGAGCGCACAGACGACCGCGTCGGCTTCCATTTCGCGGCCGTCCGCAAGCGCGACGGTCCAGCCGTCACCGCCGGCCGTGCGTCGCAGCGATCGCACGTCGGACGAGGTTTGGATGCAGTCGCGCAGCTCGCGTTCCAGCGCCGCCGTGAGCGTGCCCAAACCGCCGCGCAAACTCACCAGTCGCGGTGGCGGCGGCGCAGCCCCGCGCGCTTTTCGCGAGGCCGAGCGCATCGCGAGCACGACGCTGCCATGCTTGCGTTCCAACGCGAGCATCTGCGGCATCGTCGCCTGCATGCTCAAGCGCTTCGGATCGCCGCAGTAGATGCCGCCGATGAGCGGCTGGGCGAGCCGGTTCAATACGTCGCTTCCGAAGCGCCGCGTGACGAAGGACGCGAGGCTTTCGTCGCCGTCGTCGCGGCGGCGCGGAACGAACGGCTCGACGGCCGCGCGCGAAAGCCCCGCCGGACTGAAGAGGCGGCTTCGCACCAGCCCGGCCAGCGACGTCGGCGTGAACAGCCTGAAGTCGTCGGGGATTGGGATCAGCCGGCCACTCCGCACGACGCGCGCGCCGCGATATTCCGGCCGCATCGGCGTCACGTCGCGTTCCAGGCCGAGGCGCCTCGCCAAATCGAGCGCCGCCGGTTTCTCGGTGACGAGAGAATCCGGACCGGTCTCCGCGATGTATCCGTCGTCGTAGAGCGTCTCGATGCAGCCGCCGGCGCGCTCCGAGCGTTCGAGCACGGTTACGGCGACGGCGCGGCCCTGCGCGGACGCGAGTTCGCGGCAGCGGTGCGCCGCCGCGAGACCCGTGATGCCCGCGCCTAGGACGATGATGCGTTGGGGTTGCGTCACGGTACGAATCCTAAAAGGCGATCTCGAACGTGCATTGTGGTGCGCCCGATGCTTCGCACGCGACCTCGGTAACGCGGGTTCGACCGCTCACCAGCGCGCGGAAGAGCCCTTCGAACGACGCCGTATAGTACGCACACGCCGGCGCCTCGCTCACGGTGCCGCGGCAGATCGGGCAGCCCTCGATCGCGATGCGCGGCGTCGGCCGCGAAACGATGCTGACCGTTCCGCTGCCGGCGAACGTCCACGTGTGATGGTTGATGGACGAGAGTAGCGCCGGCGACGCGAGGCGAGCCGGCAACAGGCGCAACACCGCCTGCGCGGGCTTGGGGATGCGATTTGCTAGGATATACTCGGCCGTCTTGACGCCGGCAAGTCGCGCGACCTCGCTTGCCGCAGGTTCGTCGATCCGCTCGCGGACCGCGCGATAGAGCGCGGTCACGTCGTCCTGGGCGACCATCGTCGCGGGAAACTCCTCGCGATAGCGTTCGAGGCGCGCCGCCGTCAAGAGGTCGTCGGTCGCCGCGGCGCCCGCGATCTCGCGCAACGCCTCGACGGTGCGGATGATCGCGTTGGGTCCGATGAGCGCCGACTCGGCACCGGCCACGGCGCTCATCAGCAAGGCCTGGGAAGATCGTGCTCTACCGGACCTGCGGGGACGGGCACGTGGCCCTCAAAGTTCACGTCGGCTCCCAGTTCGGGCCGCTCGGTCTTGAGCGCGGCGATCTGCTCGCGGCTGAGCACCTTGCTCTCGTCGAACCCGAAGTCCACCTCGGTACCGAGGCCGCGGACTTTGAGCCGTTCGAGATCGTAGAACTTCTTGGTGGCCGTCGTCTTGGCGAACGCCTTGAGGCAGCCGAGCATGTAGCGCCGTTTGAGCTTGTCTCCGCGAATGAACGGATACTGCAAGAACGCCTTGCGCATGTAGAAGCGGCCGTAGTTTCGCAGGACGCCTTTGAGAACGTCGTCGCGCTCCATCTCGTCGGGCTTCATGATCGGCGTGACGAAGTTGTACTTCGAGTAATCGCGCACTTCGACGCGGTCGCCCAGCTCCTCGAACAGCTCGGCGAACGGCCAGGGCGTGTACATGTTCCAGTTCGCCATGTCGGGATTCCAGTCCAGCGCGTACCGGTAGGTCTCCTCGATGGTTTCCTTCGTTTCTCCCTCGAGTCCGATGATGAACTGCGCTTCGGCGACGATGCCCGCGTTCTTGATCAGCTGGATCGCCTTCTTGTTCTGCTCGATGGTCGTCTGCTTGCGGAAGAGATCGAGCTTCATCTGCGCCGCGGCTTCCGTGCCGAGCGAAATGTGCAGCAGGCCGGCTTTCCGGTAGAGCGGGAGCAAGTCGGCGTCGCGCAAGATGTCGGTCACGCGCGTGTTGATGCCCCAATAGACCGGGAGCTTGCGCGCGATCAGTTCCTCGCACATCGCGACGAACTTCTTGCGATTGATGGTCGGCTCTTCGTCGGCGAGGATGAAGAACCCGACTTTGTAGTCGCGCACGAGGGTTTCGATCTCGTCCACGAACTTCTTCGGGTCGCGCGTTCGGTATTTACGCCAGAACTTCCACTGCGAGCAGAAGCGACACGTGAACGGGCACCCGCGCGCGAAATTCGGCACCGCGACGCGCGTGTTGAGCGGAATGTAGATGTACTTGTCCCAGTGGAGCAGGCTCCAGTCGGGCGTGAGCGAGTCGAGGTTCGCGATCACTGGGCGCGCCGGCGTTGCGACCAGTTTGCCGTCCTCCAGATAGGCGATGCCTTGGATCGTGGCGCGGTCTTGCTTGTCGGTGCCGGCTTCGATGGACTTCATCAGCTCGACGATGATCTCTTCGCCTTCGCCGCGGACGATGTAGTCGATCCACGGCGCTTCGGAGAGCACTTGTGCGTACATGAACGTCGGATGGATGCCGCCCAAAATCGTGACGGCGTTCGGCGCGGCCTCTTTAGCGATCTTGAGGGTGTTCTGCGCCTTGTAGATCATGGGCGTGATGGCGGTGGCCATCACGACGTCCGGCTTGGCGGCTCGGATCTTCTCGCGCAGCTCGTCGTCCTCGACGTTGAACGCCATCGCATCGAGGAATTGCCGGTTCTCGTAGCCCGCGCCCTTGAGCGCGCCGCCGACGTAGGCCGCCCAGCCCGGCGGCCAGTTGCCGGCGATCTCCGCGCCGCCGGCGTGATAGTTGGGCTGGATCATCAGGATACGCATGGAATTCGCGGCCTGCGGGGAGGCGCTCATGCGGTCGCGCCTTCGGCGCTCTTGGTCTTCTTCAGCGATTCGAGAAACGCGGGCGAGAGGTATGCGCAGCTCGGCTCGGGCCCGAACGGGTCGCCGCTAAAGCCGTACGCGCGGGCGCGCGATCCTCCGCACAGCTCGCCGTAGTCGCAGAAGCCGCACTTGCCGTTCGTGCGCGAGACGTCGCGCAGGCGCTGGAACGTGGGATCCTTGCGATAGATCTCCAGGACGTTGTCCTGGCGTACGTTGCCGCACGCGATTTCGAGAAAGCCGCTGGGACAGACGTCGCCGGTGTGCGAGATGAATACGAAGCCTTTGCCGTCGCCGATCGCCGGGACGGAGTAGTACTCGTGGTTCTTGGGGCGCTCTTCGAGCGGCACGTCCGGGAGATGTTGCGCGACGTAGCGCCGGAAATGCGGCGCTTCGGTCGTCTTGACCATGAACGGCGAGGTCTTCCAGACTTCGAACAAATCCGCGAACGCGACTTCGAAGCCGGCGGCATCCAAACAGTCGTCGCGATGCGCGCGGCCGGTCGGCACGAGGAAAAACGCCGTCCAGACGGCCGCGTCCATCTTTTCCACCAGCGCCGCCATCTCTTTGATGCGCGTGTGGTTGTGGCGCGCGATCGTCGTGTTGACCTGCAAGCTGATGCCGGCGTCGCGCGCGAGCGCGGCCGCGCCGACGGTGCGGTCGAACGTGCCCTTCACGCCGCGGAACGCGTCGTGCACCTGCGCGTCGGGCCCGTCGATGCTCAGCGAGATGCTTTTGCAGCCCGATGCCGCGAGGCGCTCGAGCGTCGCCTTGGTGACGCGCCCGGTGCCGCTCGGGGAGACCGCGACGCTGAGGTCGCGGCTGGCCGCATAGGCCGAGATCTCGAAGAGATCCGGTCGCATGAACGGGTCGCCGCCCGTAAGAATGAAGATGCAGCGCCCTTGCGCCGCTACGTCGTCCACGAGTTTGAAGGCTTCGTCCGTGGTGAGTTCGCGCGTATCGCGTCTCGGGATCGCTTCGGCTCGGCAGTGTTTACAGGCCAGCGCGCATGCCCGGGTCATCTCCCAGATGACAACGCGGGGCCCGTCATCATACATTCCCATGCCGCAATCCTACGGGCGCCCCTTGATTCTATTGAGAAGAGGCGCCCTAGGAGCCTGGACGTTTTCTTCGCAAGATTTTCACAACTTTTTGGATAGGCCGCCCGGCCCGCAGGCGTTAGGCAAAGCTAACGTTACGCCTTCACATGGAGCCGTTGACGAGGATTGAACTCGTGACCTCCCCCTTACCAAGGGGGTGCTCTACCACTGAGCTACAACGGCACGCGCCCCTACTACGTTTTTCGCACCGATATACCTTGTTAGGGGGTCAGCGCCCCTTACGATGCCGCTTCCGGCGTTGCTGCTGCGACGACTGGCCCTGGGCGGGTCCCTTGACCGCGAAATTGATGTCCTGGATGATCGTGTCGTCGAAGATGCCGTGAATGAGACGGCGCGTGCTGCGCTCGCTGTCGATGTTGTGGTCGCCGTACGGCAGCACGCCGTCCGGCAGCGACGTTTCGTCGAGGCGCAGCGCGTGCATGCCCGGCCGTACGCACGGGAAGTTATAGCGGCCGTACTCGTCGGTCATCACCGACTCGCCGTCTTCCATGTAGATGCGCACGCCCGCGACGCCCTTGTCGCCGTCCTCGAAGCGGCCCGAGCCCATCAGGTCCTCGTAAACGCGGCCCGTGATCGGATAGCAGTTGCCGAACGAATTCGCAACCGCCATCACGCTGGCCGTGGCGATGCCGGTCAGCGGCCGTCCTCCGCCGGCCGGTTGCGACGTGACGTTCACGGTGTTGGTGAGCGTCGTGTTCTGCGGGACTCCCGCGCCGATCGCGGTCGAGTAGACGATCGTGACTTGAGCCGGAAGACCCGGCAGCGTCCACGTCAGCGTGCGGCCCGCGACGACGGGCTCTTGCGGGTGGCCGTTGATCCGCGACGTTCCCGGTGCGTAGATCTCGTACTGCGGCAGCTGATCCACGATCGTCGTCTTGCCCAGGTTGATCGTAGACGGCGGCGGCGAGACCACGATCGCGTAATTCACGCGGTCGCCGCTCGTGACGACTTGCGACGACGCGGTCTTCGTCACGCTCAGGTGCTGGCCGGTCAGTTGCAGGACGGCGACCGCAGGCTGCCCGTTGCTCGCGCCTTCGTGCGTCGAGACCGAGCCGGCCGGAATCGTGTTCGTATACGTTCCCGGTTCCGAGGCGGTCGCGTTGACCGAGATCGTGCAGGTCGCGCCCGCGCCCACGCTGCCGCCGGTGAGCGAGACGCTCGTCCCGCCCGGCGTCGCGCCGACGGTGCCCGCTCCGCAAGTCGTCGAAGCGCTGGGCGACGCGGCGACCGTCACGTTGGCCGGCAACGTGTCGGTGACCGAGAGCGCGCTGAGCGCGATCGCGCCCGGCCCCGTGTTCGCTACCGAGATCGTCAAGCGCGTGACCCCGTCCGGCGCGATCGTCTGCGGCTCGAACGTCTTGGTCAGCGTGACGCTCTGCGTCAGCACGGTCAGCGTCGCGGCGGCGGCGTTCGTATTGGTCGTGCCTTGCGCGCTGGTGACCGAGCCGACCGGAATGACGTTCACGTGCGTCCCCGTCGTCTTGCCCGTGACCTGCACGCTCACGGTACACGTCGCGGCGGCGCCAAGGTTCCCGCCGCTCAAGACGATCGTGGAACCGCCCGCCGGCGCCGCGACCGCGCCGCCGCACGTCGTCGTCGCGTTCGGCGCGGCGGCAACCTCAACGCCTCTCGGAAGCGTGTCGGTCACGCCCAGCGCCGTCAGCGCAACCGCGCCCTCCTGCGTGTTCGCGATCGAGATGGTCAGCAGCGACGTTCCGTCGATCGCGATGGACGCCGGCGAGAACGCTTTGCTCAGCGTGACGCCGGGCGCGATCGCGGTCAGCGTCGCCGTCGCCGGAACCGTATTGCTCGCACCCTGCGCGTTCGTGACGGCGCCGGCCGGAATGGTGTTGACGAACGTTCCGGTCCGCACCGCCGTCACGCTGACCGTAACGGTGCACGTGGCAGCAGCCGCGATCTGCGCGCCCGACAGGACGACGGTTCCGGTTCCGGGGAGCGCGCGAACCGTGCCCAGCGGACAGGTCGTCGAGGCATTCGGCGTCGGCGCGACCTCTACGCCGGTCGGCAGTGCGTCGGTCAAACCGGCGCCCGTGAGCGCGATCGCGGCCGGGTCGGTGTTCGCAACCGTAATCGTCAAGACCGAAACGCCGGACGCGATGATCTGGGAGGGTGAGAACGCCTTGGTCACGGTAACCGGCCCCGCGTCCTCGACCGTCAGCGTAGCGCTCGCGGCGTTCGTATTCGTCGCGCCTTGAGCGCTCGTGACGTCGCTCGCCGGGATCGTGTTGACGTAGGAGCCGGCGCTCGCCGCCGTCACGTCAACGGTGATCGTGCAGGTTGCCGCCGCCGCAACCGCGCCGCCGCTCAGTGCGACGTGCGTCGCGCCCGCGGGCGCCGAAACCGTCCCCGAACCGCAGGTCGTGGATGCGTTCGGCACGGCGGCGACGTTCACGCCCGTCGGCAGCGAGTCGCCCAGACCGAGCGCCGTGAGCGCCGCCGCCCCCGGCGCGGCGTTCACGATCGAAATCGTCAGTTGCGAAACGCCGTGGCGCAGGATCTTGGCCGGTGAGAACGTTTTTGCAATCGTCACGTTGGGCGCCGCAACCACCGAGAGCGTCGCCGTGGCCGGAGTGGTATTGCTCGCGCCTTGCGTACTGGTGACCGTGCCGGCCGGAATCGTGTTGACGTACGTCCCGGCGCTCGCGCTGGTCACGTTCACCGACAGCGTACACGTCGCGCCCGCGCCGACGCTCCCGCTCGCGAGCGCGACGCTCGCGGCACCGGCCTTCGCGTCAACGGTGCCCGCGCCGCACGTCGTCGAGGCGTTGGGCACGGCCGCGACGTTCACGCCCGCAGGCAGCGCGTCGGTGAGCGAGAGTCCGGTCAGCGCGATGGCGCCGGTCGCCGTGTTTCCGATGGAGATCGTCAGCGTGGACGTGCCGTTGGGGTGAATCGTGCCCGGCGTGAAGACCTTGCCGAGCGTCACGTGCGGAACGTTCACGGTCAGGTCCGCGGTCGCCGGCGTCGCGTTGGTCGCGCCCTGCGCGCTGGTAAACGCACCGGCCGGAATCGTGTTCGCGTGCACGCCCGCGACCGTGCTCGTCACGTTGACCGAGATCGTACACGTCGCACCCGCCGCCACGCTTCCGCCGCCCAGCGCAACGCTGCCGCCGCCCGCAACCGCCGTCACGGTGCCACCGCCGCACGTTGTGGACGCATTCGGCGTCGTGGCCACCGTCACGCCGGCCGGCAGCGTATCGGTCAGCGACACGGCGGACAGCGCAAGCGCTCCGCTCGCCGTATTGGCAACGGAGATCGTCAGCCTCGAAACGCCCGACGGGAAGATCGCCGCCGGCGAGAACGCTTTGGAGAGCGTCACGTTCGGCGCGTTTTCGACCGTGAGCACGGCCGTCGCCGGGGCGGCGTTACTCGCACCCTGCGCCGTCGCGACCGCTCCGGCCGGAATCGTGTTGGTGTGCGCGCCGACCACGACGCTCGTCACGTTCACCGCGATCGTGCACGTCGCGCCCGCTCCGACGCTGCCGCCCGTCAAAGCAACGCTGCCACCGCCGGCGGGCGCGGTCACCGCTCCGCTTCCGCACGTCGTCGAAGCGGCCGGCGCGGTCGCGATCGTCACGCCGGACGGAAGCGTATCGGTGAGCGACATCGCCGTCAGCGCGATCGCGCCGCTCGCGGTGTTGGCGACGGAAATCGTCAGGCGCGAGATCCCAGACGGCGCAATCGTCGAGGGCGCGAACGCCTTGCTGAGCGTCACGCCCGGCGCGAGCACGGTCAGCGTCGCCGTCGCGGGCGTCGTATTGGTAGCGCCCTGCGCGCTCGACACGGCATTGGACGGAATCGTGTTCACGTGCGCTCCGGCCGTCGTCCCGGTCACGCGCACGCTCACGGTGCACGTCGCATCCGCGGCGACGGCGCCTGCGCTCAGTCCGATGCTGCTCGCGCCGGCATGCGCGTCCACGATGCCGGATCCACACGTCGTGGATGCGCCCGGCGTCGCGGCGACTTCAACGCCCGCCGGNNGCCGTCGAGCGCGATGGACGACGGAGCGAACGCTTTGGTCAGCGTGACCGGAGGCGCGGCGCGCACCGTGAGCGTCGCCGTCGCTGGGTTCGCGTTGGTCGCGCCTTCGAGGCTCGTCATCTCGCCGGCAGGAATCGTGTTGAGGTAGTCGCCCGGCGTCGCCGACGTGACGTTGACCGAAACCGTGCACGACGCCCCGGATCCGACGCTGCCGCCCGAGAGGCCGAAGCTCGTGCCGCCCGCGAGCGCACTCACGGTGCCGGCGCCGCACGTCGTCGAAGCGTTTGGCGCTGCCGCAATCTTCACGCCGGACGGCAGAGTATCGGCGAGCGCGATGCCCGTCAGCGGGAATTGGCCGGAGGCGGGATTGGCTATCGTTACGGTGAGCGTCGAAATGCCCCCCGAAACGATCGCCGCCGGCGTAAACGCCTTGGAGAGCGTGACGTTCGGGGCGTTGACGACCGTCAGCGTCGCCGTGGCCGGCGCGGTGTTGCTCGCGCCCTGCGTGCTGGCGAGCGCGCCGGCCGGTATCGTGTTGACGTAGGTCCCGACGTTGCCGCTCGTCACGTTCACTGAAATCGTGCAGGTCGCGCCCGCCGCAACGCTGCCGCCTCCGAGCGAAACGTTCGTGTCGCCCGCCCTGGCATCAACGGTGCCGGCTCCGCAGGTCGTCGAAGCGTTCGGAACCGGCGCGACGTTCACGCCTGAAGGCAGCGAATCGGTCAGCGACACGCCGGTTAGCGCGATCGCGGCCGCTGCGGTGTTCGCGATCGAGATCGTCATCGTGGACGTCCCGTGCGGATGGATCGTGCCCGGCGTGAAAACCTTGCTTAGCGTGACGTGCGGCACGAAGACGACCAGGCCGGCCGTCGCGGGAGCGGCGTTGGTCGCGCCCTCCGCGCTCGCTACGTTACCGGGCGGAATCGTGTTCACGTGCGTCCCCAAGACCGAGCTGGTCACGTTCACGCTCACCGTACACGTCGCACTTGCGCCGACGGAACCGCCGGAGAGCGCGACGCTCGTTCCACCCGAGACGGCCGTCACGCTGCCCGCGCCGCACGTCGTCGATCCGCCCGGGCTCGCCGCGATGGTCACGCCGGCCGGCAGCGCGTCGGAGAGCCCGAGCGCCGTCAGAGCGACCGCGCCGCTCGCGGTGTTGGCGACCGTAATCGTGAGGAGCGACTGCCCGCCCGTAACGATCGCCGGCGGCGTAAACGCCTTGGACAGGGTCACGCCGGGTGCGTTGATCACGGTCAGCGTTGCAGACGCCGGCGCCGCGTTCGTCGCGCCTTCGGCACTCGTAAACGCGCCGGCCGGTATCGTGTTGAGGTGCGCGCCCAGCGTGACGCTCGTGACGTCAACCGTAATCGTGCAGGTCGCGCCCGCCCCCACGCTTCCGCCGGAGAGCGAAACGCCGGCGCCGCCCGGAGCCGCCGTCACCGTTCCGGCTCCGCACGTGGTGGACGCGTTCGGCGTGGCTGCGATCGTCACGCCGGCCGGAAGCGAATCGGCGAGCGCGACGCCCGTGAGCGCGACCGACCCCGCCGCCAGATTCGAAACGGTGATCCGCAGCGCCGACGTGCCGCCCTTGACGATCGACGCCGGCGTGAACGTCTTGCTCAGCGTGACGCCCGGCGCGTTGATCACGGTCAGCGTCGCCGGCGCCGGATTGGGATTCGTCGCGCCCTGCGTGCTCGTAAGCGCGCCGGCCGGTATCGTATTGAGGTGCGCGCCGAGCGTCGTGCTCGTGACCTGAACGGAGATCGTGCAGGTCGCGTTCGCTGCGACGGCGCCGCCCGAGAGTGCGACGCTCGGGCCGCCGGCCGCCGCCGTCACCGTACCGGGTCCGCACGTTGTGGACGCGTTCGGCGTCGTCGCGATCGTGACGCCGGCCGGAAGCGTATCGGTCAGAGCGAGGCCCGTGAGCGCCACCGCCGCGCCGTCGCGATTCGAGATCGTGATCTGCAGGACGGACGTGGCGCCTTTGATGATGGACGCCGGGGTAAACGTCTTCGTCACCGCGACTGCGGGCGCGTTCTCCACCGTCAACGTTGCGCTCGCCGCCGAGCCGTTGCTCGCGCCCTGAGCGGTCGTCACGTTGCCCGCGGGGATCGTGTTGAGATGCGCCCCCACCGCCACGCTGGTCACGTTGACGGAGACCGTGCACGTCGCGCCCGAGGCGACGCTGCCGCCCGAGAGCGAGACGCTCGTACCGCCCGCAACCGCGGTCACCGTTCCGCTTCCGCACGTCGTCGATCCACCGGGGGAGGCCGCGATCGTCACGCCTGCCGGCAGCGCGTCGCTCAGCGCCAGTGCGGAGAGATCGATCGAACCGGCGGCAGTGTTCGCAACGGAGATCGTGAGCGTGGAAATACCCGACGGGTTGATCGTCGCGGGCGCGAACGCTTTGCTCAGCGTCACGTCGGGCGGATTGACGACCGAGAGCGTCGCCGCCGCGGGCGCGCCGTTCGTGGCGCCTTGCGTGCTCGATACCGCTCCGGCGGGGATCGTGTTGAGATGTAATCCCAGCGTCGCGCTCGTGACGTCAACCGAGATCGTGCACGTCGCGGCAGCCCCAACGCTTCCGCCCGAGAGCGCGACCGCCGTGCCGCCGGCGGCCGCCGTGACGCTTCCCGCGCCGCAGGTGGTGGACGCGTTCGGCGTCGCTGCGATGGTCACGTTCGCGGGCAGCGTGTCGGAGAGCGCCAGCCCCGTCAGCGCCACCGACCCGGCGGCCTGATTCGCGACGGTGATCTCGAGAACGGACGTACGGCCCTTGACGATGGACGACGGCGTAAACGTCTTGGAGAGCGTCACGTTCGGTGCGTTCTCCACCGTGAGCGTCGCGCTGGCCGCGGATGCGTTGGTTGCGCCCTGCGCGCTGGTCACGTTGCCGGCCGGAATCGTATTGACGTGCGCGCCGAGCGTCGCGCTCGTGACGTTGACCGAGACCGTGCACGTCGCGCTTGCCGCAACGCTGCCGCCGGTCAAGTCAATCGTCGAACCGCCCGGCGCCGCCGACACGGTGCCGCTGCCGCAGGTGGTGGAAGCATCCGGCAGGGTCGCAATCCGCACGTTCGCCGGCAACGTATCCGCAAGACCCAGCGCCGAGAGGTTGACGGCGTTTGGCCCGGTGTTGGCGACCGAAATCGTCAGCGTCGAGATGCCCGAGGGGTTGATGATCGCCGGCGTAAAGGCTTTGCTCAACGTCACGTCCGGAGCGCTGACGGTCAGCGTCGCCGATGCCGGCAGCGAATTCGTCGCGCCTTGCGTGCTCGACACCGAATTCGCGGGAACGGTGTTCACGTGCGAGCCCGGCAGCACGCCCTCGACCGTCACCGAGACGGTGCAACTCGCGGCGGCGCCCACGCTCCCGCTAACGAGCGCGAAGGTCGTCGCGCCGGCGGTCGCCGTCACGGTTCCCGCCCCGCACGTCGTGGACGCGTTCGGCNNCGGACGTTCCGCCGACCACGACCGACGAGGGCGCGAAGGCCTTCGCGAGCGTCACGGGCGGCGCGGCGGTGACGATCAGCGTCGCGAGTGCCGGAATGCCGTTCGTCGCACCTTGCAGCGACGTCAATTCGCGGGCCGGAATCACGTTCACGTAGGCCCCCGGCGCGGCCGCGGTAACCGTCAGCGACACGCTGCACGAAGCACCCGCGGCCACGCTGCCGTCCGCGAGCGAATAACTGGCCGCACCGGCGACCGCGGTCACGGAAC
>PMFP01000070.1:3058-3446 GCA_003155175.1 Vulcanimicrobiota bacterium | reverse complement strand
CGGCGCGCGAATCGGCGAAGGGGGCGTAATCGTGGCTTCGCGACTAAGAGAAAAATACGACGGCGAGATCCGCGGGCAGCTGCGGGAGAAATTCGCTTACGCCAACGTCCACCAAATTCCGAAGTTGGAGAAGGTGGTCATCAACATGAGCGTCGGCGAGGCGATCGTCAACGCCAAGGCGCTCGACGCCGCGGTAGCCGAGTTGGTCGCGATCAGCGGCCAGAAGCCGGTCGTAACCAAGGCGAAGAAGTCGATCGCGGCCTTCAAATTGCGCGAGGGCATGAACATCGGCGCGAAGGTCACGCTTCGGGGCGAGCGCATGTACGTTTTCCTCGACAAGCTCTTCAACATCGTGCTGCCGCGTATCCGCGACTTCCGCGGGCTGCCG
>PMFP01000070.1:0-2943 GCA_003155175.1 Vulcanimicrobiota bacterium | reverse complement strand
CAAAAGGGAACCTCGGCGAGCTCCGGACTGAGAGGTAAGGGTTAATGGCTAAGACGAGTTTGATCGTCAAATCGCAGCGCAAGCAAAAGTTCGACGTGCGCGCGCACAACCGGTGCAAGCTCTGCGGGCGGCCTCGCGGCTATCTGCGGAAGTTCGCCATGTGCCGCATCTNNCCGCGAGAACGCGCACCGCGGCGTCGTGCCCGGCGTAACCAAGGCTTCGTGGTAGGGGGGATATCGTAGAGTGGCTGCCATTACCGATCCCATCGCCGATATGCTCACCCGCATTCGCAACGCGAACACGGCCAACCTCAAAGTGGTCGACGTTCCGGCGTCGCGCGTGAAGCAGGCGATCGCGAAGATCCTCGAGGACGAGGGTTTCATCAACGGATTCGAGCGGGTCAGCGAGGGGCCTCAGGGCACCATCCGGATTCAGCTCAAATACGGTCCCGAAAAAGAGAAGACGATCACCGGCCTCCGTCGCATTTCGCGGCCCGGCCTGCGCGTGTACACGGGCAGAACCGAGATCCCGCGCGTGCTCGGCGGTTTCGGCGTGGTGATCATGTCGACGTCTCAGGGAATCATGTCCGGCAAACGAGCGAAGAAGCTCGGCGTCGGGGGTGAAGTCCTTGCGTACGTCTGGTAGGTCGAGGAAAGAACGTTATGTCTCGTATAGGTAAACTTCCGGTCGCTCTTCCCAGCGGAGTCAACGTCACGCTGGGCGAGGACGAAGTGCACGTCAAGGGCCCCAAGGGCGAGCTTCGCCAGCACATTCTCGCGCAGGCGGTCGTCGTGAAGATCGAGGACGGCAACGTGCTGGTCGAGCGCAAGGGCGACGGGAAACCGCAGCGCTCGGCTCACGGTCTGACGCGCTCGCTCATCGCCAACATGGTCGAAGGCGTCAGCAAGGGCTTTCGCAAGAGCCTGGAGATCCAAGGCGTCGGCTATCGTGCCGCCAAGGCGGGCGAGAAGCTGAACCTCACGCTGGGCTACTCGCACCCGGTCGTCTTCGCCGCGCCCAAGGGCGTGTCGTTGTCGGTCGAGGGGCAGAACAAAATCCACGTCGACGGCATCGACAAGCAGCAAGTCGGTCAAGTCGCCGCCGAGATCCGTAACCTGCGCCCGCCGGAGCCGTATAAGGGCAAGGGCATCCGCTACGAAGGCGAGCTCGTGCGCAAGAAACTCGGCAAGGCCGGGAAGGCTGGTAAGAAGTAATGGCGCGCAATTCCAAGGACGACGCGCGCCGCGCGCG
Source organism: Vulcanimicrobiota bacterium (assembly GCA_003155175.1). Lineage (GTDB taxonomy): Bacteria > Vulcanimicrobiota > Vulcanimicrobiia > Vulcanimicrobiales > Vulcanimicrobiaceae > Hemerobacter > Hemerobacter limicola. The sequence goes on along the minus strand of PMFP01000070.1, from coordinate 1,692 downwards.
TCACGTGCGTCTGCGCAAGCGTCTCTCCGGCACGCCGGAGCGCCCGCGTTTGCTCGTGCGCCGGACGCTGCATCACATCTACGCGACGATCGTCGACGACTCCGCCGGACACACGCTGCTCGCGGTGTCGACTCGCGACGGTGCGATTTCGGGCAAGCTCGATTCCAAGACCAACGTCGAGGCCGCCAAAGCCGTCGGCTCGGCGATCGGCGAGAAGGCGAAGTCGGCCGGCATTTCGCAGGTCGTCTTCGATCGCGGCGGTTACAAATATCACGGACGCGTCCGGGCGTTGGCCGACGCGGCGCGCGAAGCGGGACTGGAGTTTTAAATGAACTATCGTGGGGGTCGCGATCGCGACAACAGTGGATTCGAAGAGACCGTCGTGCGCGTGAATCGCGTCGCGAAGGTCGTCAAGGGCGGCAAGCGCTTCAGCTTTAGCGCGCTCGTCGTCGTCGGCGACCGCAAGGGTAAAGTCGGTTTCGCCGTCGGCAAAGCCGGCGAAGTTCCCGAAGCGATCCGCAAAGCCGTCGAAGCGGCCAAGAAGAATCTCGTGACCGTGCCGATGGTCGAGAAGACCATTCCGCACGCGGTTCACCAGGTCGTCGGCGCGGCGTCCGTGATGCTCAAGCCCGCCGCCCCGGGAACCGGCGTCATCGCCGGCGGCTCGATGCGCGCGGTCCTGGAATTGGCCGGAATTCACGACATTCTGACCAAGTCGCTGGGCTCGAACAATCCCATCAACGTCGTGCTCGCCACGATCGAAGGCCTGCGCTCGCTGCGTACGGTCGAGCAGATCGCGGCGCTGCGCGGCAAGACCGTCAAAGAAATCTTCGCGGCGTAGCCGCAACCCACACGAAAGATCGTTATGGCAGAGAAGAAATCCAAGGGAACCGCGAGTGCAAAGTCCAGCGCGAAGGCGGCCCCNNGCCGAAGGTTCGTGGCCCAAGCGCCAGCGCATCGGCCGCGGGCACGGCTCGGGCATGGTCAAGACCGGCGGCGAAGGCGGCAAGGGTCAGACCGTGCGCTCGGGCGGCGGCAAGGGACCCGCGTTCGAAGGCGGCCAGACGCCGTGGGCGCGCCGCTTGCCGCACAAGCGCGGCTATTCTCAGAAGGCGCGCGACATCGGGCATTTCCGCTCGCGCCTAGCCGTCGTGAACCTCCACCAGCTCGCGTCCTGGGACGTCTCGGTCGAAGTGACGCCCGAATCGCTCAAAGAGAAGGGGATTCTCAAGTCCTTGCTCGACGGCGTGAAAATCCTGGGCGGAAGCAAGAGCGGGAACGAGATTCCATCGGGCCTGCGCTTCCGCGACGTCGCGTTTTCCAGCAGCGCGCTCGAAGCGCTCAAGGCCGCCGGCGCGCAGATTGCCGAGAACTAGAACTTCGTGTTAAGCAACCTCCGAGCGGCGCTCCTAGTTCCGGAGATCCGCAAGCGCGTCGGCTTCGTGTTCTTCGCGTTTGCCTGGTTCGTGTTCATGATCCACGTGCAACTGCCCAACGTGAACGAAGCGCGTTGGCAGGCCGTGCTGCAGAGCGGCACGTTCTACAACCTGCTCGGCTTTCTCTCGGGCGGCGCGCTGCAGAAGCTTTCCATCATCGCGATGGGCATCACGCCGTACATCAACGCGTCCATCATCATGCAATTGATGACGGTGGTGCTTCCCAATCTCGAAGAGTTGGCCAAGAAGGGCGGCG
>PMFP01000028.1:3586-3742 GCA_003155175.1 Vulcanimicrobiota bacterium | reverse complement strand
AGACCGAGCCGGAGAAGACGCCGGAAGAAGGCTATCACCTAACGCCCGACCTCGTCGAAAAGGCGGAGGCGATGATCGCCGACGCCAAGCAGGTCGCGCCTAACAAGCCGTTCTTCCTGTATTTTGCCTTGGGTGCGATGCACTCGCCGCATCACG
>PMFP01000028.1:0-3526 GCA_003155175.1 Vulcanimicrobiota bacterium | reverse complement strand
ACGCGCGCATGATGGAAGTCTTTGCCGGCTTCCTCACGCACACCGACCACTACATCGGCGAACTCATCGAGTTCTTGAAGAAGATCGGCGAGTACGACAACACCCTGATCATGCTCGTTTCGGACAACGGCTCCAGCGCCGAAGGCGGCCCGCACGGCTCGATCAACGAATGCCGGTTCTTCAACAACGTTCCCGACACGATCGAAGGCAATCTCGCCGCGCTCGACGAGATCGGCGGACCGAAGGTCTTCAATCACTTCCCGTGGGGCTGGACCTACGCCGGCAACACGCCGTTCCGGCGGTGGAAGCGCGAGACGTACCGCGGCGGAACCAGCGACCCGTTCATCGTCCACTGGCCCAAAGGCTTCAAGGCGCGAGGCGAGGTGCGCAACCAGTACGCGCACATCATCGACATGGTCCCGACCGTGCTGGACGCGCTCGGCATCGAGGCGCCCGAAACGATTCGCGGCGTGACGCAGTCGCCCATCGAGGGCGTCAGCCTCGCGCATACGTTCGACGAGGCCAAAGCGCCGTCGAAACATACGACGCAATACTTCGAGATGCTCGGCCACCGCTCGCTCTATCACGACGGATGGCGGGCGGTCTGCCCCTGGCCGGGCACGTCGTTCGTCGAATCCGGCCGGGGCCTGGGCGTTCCGATCACGTACGATATGCTCGCCGAACTCGACGCGAAGGGCTGGGAACTCTACAACGTCAACGAGGACCCGGCCGAGACCAACAATCTTGCCGAGAAAGAGCGCTCGCGCCTGATCGCGATGATCGGCATGTGGTACACCGAGGCGGGCAAGTACAACGTGCTTCCCATCGACAGCCGGGGCGTGCAGCGGATCGCCGAGGAGCGGCCGCAAATCGCCGTCAATCGCTCGCGCTACGTGCTCTATCCGGGCACCCAATCGATTCCGGCGTCGGCGGCACCGAAGATCCTCAACCGCCCGTACTCGATTACGGCCGAGGTCAACGTGCCGAAAGACGGAGCCGAAGGCGTGCTGCTGAGCATGGGCGGGAACGACGGCGGCATCTCGCTCTACGTGCAGGACGGGAAGCTCTGCTTCGTCCACAACTATCTCGCGCTAGACTATTTCTACGTCAAATCGGAATCGAACGTGCCAGCGGGCCGGCATTTCCTGAGCATAGAGTTCGCCCCGACCGGGAAAGCCGATCCGAAGAACGGCAAGGGCACGCCCGGCACCGTCACGCTCTCGATCGACGGAAAGATTGCGGGGCACGGCGATCTGCCGGTGACGACCCCGATTCGGTTGGCGCAGGGTGGCGCGATGCTGGTGGGCGCGGACACGGGCAGTTCCGTCACGCCGGAGTACGAGCCGCCGTTCCGGTTCACCGGCGACATCGAACGCGTCATCGTGGACGTGAGCGGGGAGCATGTCGTGGACCACGAAGCCGAAATGCAGATGTTCCTGGCCAAGCAGTAGCGTGCGGATTGCGGTCGCGTTCGCCTGTGGTGCGCTGCTCGCAGCGCTCGCCGTCGCACGGGCCGGCGCCGCGGATGAGGTTGCGTCGCCGTCTCCGTCCTCGCCGCCCGCCGCAGCGAGCGCGGGGTTCCCGAAGAACTTCGACCCGTGCGGCGGCCCGCAAGAACTCCTCAAGAAGTCGGGCATTAGCCCCTGCGTGGCGTTTCCCGGCGAAGCGATCGTGGGCGGGGGATACACCAGTGCCAACGTCAACGGATCGATCACGCCCATCGGAGCGCCGATCGTCATTCCGGCNNGCGATCGGCGCGCCGATCGTGATTCCGGCGAAGGTCAATGCCGAGCTCCAGCCCCAAAGCAGCATCATCGCCGGTATCGCGCCGTACCTGGAGCTCGCGATCGTGCCGCCTTCGTATCTTCAAGTGACCAATCCCAAGCAAGGGACGCTCCTCAGCGGCGACGCCGACGTGAGCTTCAGCGCGCAGTGGCTGTTCAGCCGCGATCTGAAGAACCATATCTTGACGTCAATCGGCGCCGGCGTCGAGTTCCCCACCGGCTCTCCGGCGCTCGCGGCGCCGGCACCGGTGTATTCCTTGCAGATGATCGGCTCGAAGGGACTTCCAGACGGTTTCGGCCTGACGTACGCGCTGACGGCAAAGAACTTCCAGCAGGACGGCTCCCGGACGACGACGCTCTCGCCGACGCTCCTCGGAACGTATCTCTCCCCGGGAAGTTTTCTGATCGCGGCCGGCGCCATCGTCCTGCCCAACGGGAAAATACCGCCGTTCGTGCAGGCTTCGCAACTGCTGGGCCGTCACGTGCAAGTGAACCTCTTATACGCAGGCTTCGGCTCCGGCCTCGTCAACATCACGAACGTCGGCGCTCAGTTCTTGCCGACCACGCTCGACGTCAACGGAAGCACGAACGTCTTTGGCGCGAGCCTGGCTTTACTGCTTGGAAGAAGTGGTCCATGAAGGAGAAACCGTCCATGACGCACCCCGCGAGCGATGGGTCCATACTTCCGTTCCTCCCGGTTCCGTCGGCTAGCGTTGCGGCGCAGACGCTGCAGCAGTCGAAGATGGTTTGGCGCGAGCAGCCGCAGCGACTGCCCGCCGATGCGCCCAATATCGTCGTCATCTTGATGGACGACCTGGGCTTTGGTCTCGCGGAGACGTTCGGCGGCCCGATCAAGACGCCGACGCTCTCGCGCGTGGCGAACGGCGGCATCAGCTATAACACGTTCCATACGACCGCAATCTGTTCGCCGACGCGCGCGTCGCTGTTGACCGGGCGGAACCACCAGCGCGTCGGCTGCGGAACGATCGCGGAGCGCGCGCTGGACTTCGACGGCTACACGGGCGTCATTCCCAGAACCTCGGCGACGATGGCTAAAGTGCTCGGCTACTACGGATACGGGACCGCCGCAATCGGAAAGTGGCACAACACTCCGGCGACGGAAACCACTGCCGCCGGACCGTTCACGCTTTGGCCGACCGGGGAGGGAATCGGGTTCGATTATTTCTACGGCTTTCTGGCGGGCGAGACGTCGCAGTGGGAGCCGCGGCTCTTCGAAAATTTCACGCCCATCGAGCCGCCTAGAAGCCAGTCGTATCACCTGACGGAAGACATGGCGGATCGCGCTCTCACCTGGATGAAGCGGCGCCGCGCCTTCTCACCCGACAAACCGTTCTTTCTCTATTGGGCGCCGGGGGCCGGACACGGGCCGCACCAGATCTTCAAGGAATGGGCGGACAAGTACAAGGGACAGTTCGACGACGGTTGGGACGCGATGCGCGAGCGCGTCTTCAAGCGGCAGCAAGAACTGGGCTGGATTCCGGAAGGGACGCAGCTCACGCCGCGCGCCGAGACGATGCCGTCCTGGGAGAGCATCCCGGAGAGCGAACGCCCCTTCCAACGGCGGCTCATGGAAGTCTTCGCGGGATTCGTGGAACACGCGGACGCCCAGGCCGGGAAGCTCCTCGACGGCCTCGACGAACTCGGCATCCGCGACAACACGATCGTCCTGTACATCTGGGGCGACAACGGCTCGAGTGCCGAGGGGCAGAACGGCACGATCA
>PMFP01000051.1 GCA_003155175.1 Vulcanimicrobiota bacterium | reverse complement strand
ATGGAGGTGTGGGCGCTCGAAGCGTACGGCGCCGCCTACACGCTCCAAGAGTTGCTCACCGTGAAGTCCGACGACGTGGTCGGACGCGTCAAGACCTACGAAGCGATCGTCAAGGGCGAGAACGTGATGGAGCCGGGCGTTCCGGAGTCCTTCAAGGTGCTCATCAAGGAGCTGCAATCGCTCGCGCTCGACGTCAAGGTGCTCACCGAGAACCGCGAAGAGGTCGACATCAAGATCTCCGACGACGATCTGGGCGATCGCGAACGGCAAGAGATCGGTCTGCTCATGGGCGACGAACAGCCCGTCGTTTCGCAGACGGCGTTTGCCGCGCGCGAAGCGGTTGCCGAAGCCTCGGCGGCCGGCGCACTCGATGGAGCCGCGGCCGAAGTCGAGGAAGAGGAAGAAGAGGAAGAGATCGACGACAGCAAACCGATTTCGGTCACGGAACCGTTGCCGGAAGCGCCGCCGCTACCGCGCGTCGCGGCCGAAGCCGCCGACGAGTTCGCGGTCGAAGAGGAAGAGACGATCTCGGACGAAGACGAGGGACTGCAAGGCTACGAACTCGAGGAAGAAGAGGACGTCGCCGAAGAGGAGGCTCCAGCGTTCGAGGACGACGAGGAGCCCGCGTTCGTCGAAAACGGACACGACGAGAGCTTCTAGCCGCTCGTACATCGCAAGAAAAACGGACTCGGGACATCCCGGGTCCGTTTGCTTTTTACGGCGCTACTTGATGGCGGCGCAGGATGGCGCCGTACCGGCGCTCGCCGTAGGGGCGTGAACGGGAACGCGTACGCTGAGCGAAAGCACGGTGGGCGGACCGTAGCGGTCGATGCTCGAGAGATAGCGCGCGCCGGTCAGGTTCTCGCCGCTCAGGACGAGCTGGGTTCCCTCGGGCAGCGGCACGGCCACCGACGCGCCCGCCACGATCGCGGTACCCAGCGGTTGCGTGTTGAGGTCGTCTGCGTAGGTGCTGCCCAAATACGATCCGGTCAGGCCGACTTGCAGAGCGCCCACGGCGCCGTCGAGTTCCAGCGTGCCGCTGCCGGCAGGGACGTACGCGAGATACTTGCCAACGATCGCGCCGGTACCGGCGGTGACGCGTGGGTTCTGCGCCGTGCCCGATGCCGTCAAGCGCAGGCAATGGGAGAGCCCCTGCGTGTAGGTGAGCGTCTCGCCGTCGGTTTGCGTTCGATCCACGTTGCTGCGTACTTGGATCTTCGGCGTGACGGTACGAAACATGATCGCGTTGCTGACGGTGGTCTGGATGAAGTCGAACGAGATGCGCGCGTTTCCGTGCGTCCAATCCAGCCCGCTCGAGAACGACCCGCTCCGCTCGGGCACCAGGCGCGGATTGGGCAGGTAGGTAATCGGCCCGATGACGTAGCCGCGCACGAGTTCGTTGAGAAAGGGCGGCCGGAATCCGGATCCGCCCGAGATCCGGAACGCCAGTTCTTTGGAGAGATCGTAGCGGAGCGCGAGTCGCGGGGAGATCGCACGATTGGTCGCAGCGGGAGCGGCCTTCGTCGCGCCCGCCGCAAAGAGCACGCCGTTGGCAAAACTCTCCTGGTCGGCGCGCGCTCCGGCAACGAGCTCGAAGCGCGGTACGGTCCAGGTCTCCTGCAGCCCGATGCCGCCGACGTTTTGCGTGCCGCTTCCCGATGCCGTGAAGGCGCCCTTGCCGTTGTACTGATCGCTCACGCCGTTGATGAAACGCTCGTCGGCGCGAACCGAAAACGACGACGGCCCGCCGTCCACCGTCCACTGCGCCAGCGTGCCGCTTTCGTTGGTCGGGACGTACTGCGTGTAGCGCAGCGCGCCCGGATCCGCGGGAAATTGATCGGCCCGATTGGTCACGAAGGCGTTGCGCACGTACTCGATCACCGAAAGATTGGCTTGCGGCGTCGGGCTGTCGAAGGCCAGCGAGTTCTGCGCCATGCGGCGCCAGAAGTCGTAGTTCCGGCGCCCCTCTTGCTGATAATCCCACGCGCCGCGGTAGCCGTATTCGAAGATCGCCGAATCCGACGCGGCATATCGCAGGCGCAGCGACGCCATGCTCGCCTGCGCTTGGGATTCGGTGTCGCTCGGGGCCTGGTAGCCCGGCGCGAGCGCGTCGTACTGCAGGCGTTGAGTTTGCGAAGAGACCGACATCGAGAGTTTAGGCGAGAGCGAGGTCGCAACGCCCGCATAGAGCTGAGAGAACGCATGCGTTCCGCCTTGCATCACGAGTTGTCCCTGCGGATACGGGGCGTATTGGCCCGGGGGCGCGACGCTTTGAAGCGCCAGCACTCCGCCGACGGCGCCCGGGCCGTACAGTGCCGAACCCGCACCGCGCAACAGTTCGGCGCGCGTGAGGTCGAGCGTCGGATACAGCGCCCAGTTGATCTGGCCGCCGAAGCCGTCCTGGGCCGGAACGCCGTCGACCAGGACGAGTCCGCGATCGGTGCCCGCACCGGTGAACGAGACGCGCACTTGACCGTAGTTGGTAAAGAGGCTGTTGCTGCGGTTGCGATCCACGCCGGGCATGACGCGCAGTAAACCGTCGGCGGTCGTCGCGGGGTTGGTGGCGATCTGCTCGCGGTCCAGAACGGAGGCGGGAACCGGCAATTGATGAAGCGCCTGAAGCGAACCGGTGGCGACGCGGACGCTTCCGATGACCGGCAGGCGGCAAGAAAGCGACACCGAGACGCGCGGCGCCGAAAGTTCGACGGTTTTTGCCGAACAGCCGGGCGCCTCCACCAGGGACGTGCCGCCGTTCGCGGTAACGAAGATGCGGCCGCGCGCGTCGGCCGTGAAAACGGCACCGCCGGCGGTGGCGCGAGCCTGGGAGACGGCGTTGCCGGAGCCGTCTACGACGCGGATCTCCGTTGTGGTCGCCGCGGCGACGAGCGCCGCCAGGAGAACGTGGGCTATAGGCAAGGTGAGGCGCCATTCGCCGGTAGGAACACGCACCCTGTCTATGTGAACCTACCCGTCGCCGCAAACTCGCGAGCACATCACGCACGCCTTCACCACCGGGGAATCTTAGAGTGAGCAACGATCGCAACATCGGTATCGTCGGTACCGGACGCATGGGCGCGAACATCGCGCGTCGTCTCAAGGACGTCGGGTACGACGTCGTCGCCGCATACGACGCGCGGCCCGAATCGGCGCGGGAGATCGCGTCGGAGGTCGGCGCGGAGGCGACGACGTCGCTCGCGCGAGTGACGGAGCTCTCCGACGTCGTCATTACCGTCGTTAGCGACGACGCGGCGATGCGCCAAATTTTTGCGACGAGCGGCGATTCGTTGCTGAACGGCGCGGAAGGCAAGATCTTCGTGAATTGCGCCACGGTAACGCCGAAAGTGCACGTCGAGATCGAAGCCTTGGCCGAATCGCGCAAAGCCCAGGCGATCGAGGCTTGCATGGCCAGCTCGATTCCGCAAGCCCGCAATGGCGAGCTCTATTTGATGTGCGGCGGACGCAAGGACGCGTTCGAGCGCGTGAAGCCGATGCTCGAGAAGATGAGCGCGTCGCTCAAGTACGTCGGTCCCGCGGGTACCGCCGCGCAAGTCAAGGCGCTCGTCAACATGGTCATGAACGTCAATACCGCCGGCCTCGCGGAAGGCCTGGGCCTGGGAGACGCGCTCGGACTCGACCTCGACGTTTTGCGCGAGGTCTTCTCGCAGACGGGCGCCAACTCGCGCGTGCTGGCCACCGACGGCGAGGACATGCAAAATCGCGACCACGACACCTATTTCTCGGCGGAGCACGCGGCGAAGGACTCCGGGATCGCACTCTCGCTCGCTCGCGACGCGAACCTTCAACTTCCGCTGGCTCGAGCGACGTTCGAACAATACGAAAAAATGAAGGAACTGGGCCTTGGGGAGCTCGATAAGTCGGGCGTCTCGGAACTTACCTTTACCTCACGACACGCACAACGCTTGCACAAGGAGAAGCAAACCTCATGAGTGGTAACGGACACGTTGTTCCCATGGTGAGTTCCGGCACGGCCGGACCGCTGGGTGCGATTCACCTTCCCCGCCTCTGGACGAAACTGACGCTCGCCGCCGCCGGCAAGCTTCCGGAGGGCTACGACGAGTGCGGCGCCGGATTCGACGGCATGACGCTCTCGGCGCTCGGCCTGGATCGTGACAAGACCATTGCGTACGTGCGCGAGCACAAGCCGACGTACGCGCAGTTCGAAGATTGGGTGGTCGCGCACGGAATCACCGACAAAGCGACGATCGAAAAACACAACGCGGCGATTCGCGGATACAACCATTCCGACGAGCTCGCGTCCAAGATGCGTGCCGCCGCCCATATCAAACACGAGCACGTCAAAGACGCCGTCACGCTCAACACGATTGAAGATCTGGACGAAGTCCACCGTCAAGTTACCGCGAAGTAAGCGCCGCGGTCTTGGAGACGAAAACGCGCGCCGTCGTTCTTGACGATGACCTCATTGGTCAAGCCCTCGACGAGCGGCCGGGCGATGCTCGCCGGAATCGGCGTGACGAGATGGATCCAATACGATGAGAGCCGAGGAGTGAGGAACGGCACCACCAGCATGTGCCGCGAAAGGCCGCGCACCGAAGCGTAACGCATCATCATCTCGCGGTACGTCATCACGTCCGCACCGCCGATCTCGTAGATCGCCGATGCGTTTTGCGGACGCTCCAGCACGTCGACGAGATAGCGGATGACGT
>PMFP01000169.1:2652-31845 GCA_003155175.1 Vulcanimicrobiota bacterium | reverse complement strand
AGCGAGATCACGACCGGCATATCGGCGCCGCCGATCGGCATGACGAAAAGGACTCCGAGCAGCAGCGCCGCCGCCATCAACGCGCCGAACGCCCACACCGGAAGTAAGCCCAGCGAGACGACGAACCAAATCGCGAGCCCGAGAATGGCGACGAGCAGAATGCCGTTGACGAACTGCTGTCCCGGATAGGTGACCGGGCGGCCCGTCATGAGCTCTTGCAGTTTCAAGAACGCGATGATGGAACCGGCGAGGCTGACCGCGCCGATGATGCCGGAGAGAACCAGGGAGACGGCGACCACGGGATCGAGCGCGTTGCCGTAATGCACGAAGAACTCGACCGACGAGATCAGCGCGGCCGCGCCGCCGCCGGCCCCGTTGTAGAGCGCCACCATTTGCGGCATCGCCGTCATTTTAACTTTGAGGGCCGCGACGACGCCGACGGCGCCGCCGATCGCGACGCCGATCGCGATCGCCCACCAGCCCACGCCGGTCGTCTGCACGACGACGCCGATGAGGGCGATGAGCATGCCGGCGGCGGCCAGGCGGTTGCCGAAGCGCGCGGTCGGTGGAGAGCTGAGGTACCGCAGGCCTAAGATGAACAGCGAGATTGCGACGAGATCGGCGAGCGCGATCGCCACGCTCATTTGCCGGGGCCTTCCTTGCGACGGAACATCTGCAACATGCGTTCGGTGACGGCGAATCCGCCGAAGACGTTGATCGCGCCGAACGTCACGGCGAGAATCGCGAGAACCGTGAGCGTCGCTCCGCCGCCTTTGAGGAACACGTCGGCGACGACGACGATCGCGCCGACGAGGACGATCCCGTGAATGGCGTTGGTTGCCGACATCAGCGGCGTGTGGAGCGTGGTCGGAACTTTCGAGACGACCTCGAAGCCGACGAACACGGCCAGAACCAGAACCGTCAGCAGGCCGAGCAGATGGTCGACGTCGGTCACGATGGGCTTCCTCCGAGCAGCACGTTGCCGTCGCGCACGATGCAGCATCCCTCGACGATCTCGTCCTCGGGATCCAGCACCAGCGCGCCGTCCTTCACCATCGGCGAGAGCAACGCAAACAGGTTCCGCGAATACAGCTGGCTTGCGTGGTACGGCAGCGTGCCGGCCAGATTCGTGGTTCCGATGATGGTGACGCCGTTTGGCGACACGATCGTTTCGCCGGGGACGGTAAGCGCGCAGTTGCCTCCCGCTTCGGCGGCGAGGTCGACGATGACGCTCCCCGGCTTCATCGCGGCGACGGCGTCCTCGCTGACCAGTACCGGCGCGCGGCGCCCCGGGACGAGGGCCGTCGTAATCACGACGTCGTTTGCGCCGATCTGCTCGACCATCCAGACGCGCTGCCGTTCTTGTTGTTCGGGCGTCAGCTCTTTTGCATAGCCGCCGGAGGCTTCGGCATCGGCGCCGAGATCAAATTCCAGGAACGTCGCGCCGAGCGACTGCACTTGCTCCTTAACGACGGCGCGCACGTCGTAGCCGCTCACGACCGCTCCGAGACGCCGTGCCGTAGCGATCGCCTGCAGACCCGCCACGCCCGCGCCGAGGATCAGCGCCTTTGCCGGCGGGATGGTCCCCGCGGCGGTGGTGAGCATCGGAAAGAACTTGGGCAGCGCGGCGGCGGCGAGCAGCACGGCTTTGTAACCGGCGATGTTGCTCTGGGAAGAAAGCGCATCCATGGACTGCGCGCGCGTGATGCGCGGAATCAACTCGACCGCCATGGCGGTGACGCCCGCGGCGGCGAGCCGTTTTACGTATTCGGGGTCGCCCAGCGGATGCAAGAATCCGACGACGACCGTCCCGGGTTCGAGCGTTGCCAGCAGCGCCTCGCTCGGGCGCCCGACGGTGGCAACGGCGTCCGCGTCGCGCGTCAGCTCGGCGAGATCGGCGACGAGCGTCGCGCCGGCCTTTTCGTAAGCATCGTCGAGGAAGGCCGCTTGCGCTCCGGCGCCGCGCTGGATTCGGACGGTAACGCCGCTTTTCGCGAGGCGCGAAACGGTCTCGGGTACGAGCGCAACCCGACGTTCGTCGGAGTCGTCCTCGTGCGGAACGGCCAGAATCATGAAGGCGGCGTTCCGGCGCGCTTGCGCCGCCTCCTGTTACGCAATCGCGATACGATTGCGCAGTACGCCGATTCCTTCGATGTCCACTTCCACGACGTCGCCGTCGTGCAAGAACTGCGGAGGCGTCCGCGCGAAGCCGACCCCGTCGGGCGTACCCGTCGCGATCACGTCGCCCGGCTCGAGCGTCATGCCTTTACTCAGTTCCGCGATCAGCCTTGCGATCGGAAAAATCATCTGCGAGGTATTGCTCTTCTGCATCGTCGCGCCGTTGAGACGTAACGCGATCTCGAGCGCCTGTGCGTTCCCGATTTCGTCGGCGCTCACGATGCACGGTCCGATCGGGCAGCTGTCGTCCAAACTTTTCCCTTTGAACCATTGCAGGTGCGCGCGCTGAAGGTCGCGCGCCGTCAGATCGTTCAAGCACGTGAACCCGAAGACGACGCCGGCGGCGTCTCGTTCGCGTACGTCCTTACAGCGCGTCCCGATCACGACCGCGAGCTCCGCCTCGAAATCGTATTCGTTGGAAACGTGAGACGAAAATCGAACGGTCGCATCGGGACCTGCGATCGCGGACGGAGTTTTGGTGAAAAAGGTTGGAACCTCGGGGAGCTTGAGCTCGCGTCCCGCGGCCCGCGCGCCTTCCTTAGCGTGTTCGAGATAGTTGCGTCCCACGCAGAACACGTTTCGCGACGGCCGGATCGGAGCGGTGATCTCGACGGCATCGAGGCCGAGCCGCTCGCCGGACTCCCGCGCGGGGCGGGCGGACGGATCCAGGGCGACGTACGCTCGCAGCGACTCGCAACGTATGGAGCGCACGCCGTCGGCTTCGAGAATCCCCGGGCGTTCGCGAGAATCGCCCGGGGTCGTGAAGCTAACGAAGCGCATGGTATCCCATCGCTACTCCGGAAAAGGTTCGCGCCTGCGCGTGAGGTGCCACGAGCCGCAGTACTTGCACGGATAGACGTTGAGCGTCATGCCGTTCATCGCCGCGACGGCCCTGGCGTGCGCCTCGCTTGGGTAGCCGTCTTTCGAGGTACAGCTGCGCGCGCGGTCCGCGACCTCGTCGCTGAACAACGCGCGAGGCAGCGGTGGGCGTATGCGGCGTCGCGCCACGAGCTATCGCGGATGCGGCGAGCTCGGCGCGGCCGGCGGAACGTTGATGATCTGATTGAGCGCGGGCAGCTTCGGCGTCGGCGTTGCGGCGGGTGCGCCTTTCTTGGCCTCGCGGGCCGCGATGTCCATCATCTCGTTGGCCGCGCCTTCTTCGTTGCCCCAGTTTCCACCCGACGAAATGAGGGCGACCGAGCGCATGACTTTGTGGCCGTCCGGATCGTAGTCGTAGGTTACGCGGTACATGCCCACTTCGGCCGTTCCGTCGGGATGCCGGATCCACATCTGCAGGACGTTGCCGTAGGTCTGGGCGTTGAACATGAGGTTGCTGCACGACTTGCCGGACTTCACGCGCACGACCTGGCCTTGCTTGTTGACCTCGACGACGAACTCGGTGTGGAGTTTGGTATGAGGAAACGGCGCCACCGGGTGCGGAGGCGGGGTGGCCGCGGCGAACGCGGTACCGGTTCCGAGGAGAAACATCGTCGCGAGGGCTGCCGCTCGGAGGCGTGATTGGGCGTGGTTCATAGATTCCTGTTGTCTGCGGTTCCGGGTTCTTTAGTTACGTGAAAGGGCCACGAAGGGATGTCCGCACTTGCCGCAGGCCACGACGACCTGGAGGTGCCGCTTTTCGTCAGCCGAGCCGGCGGCGTTGCCGTCGTCGCAACCGCAGAAACGGCAAGGGGTTGACGTAAAGTTCCCCTGCGAGTCGGTTTCGTCCACATCCACAGCTTACGCGGCCCCTCACGAGTGCCCTGCCCGGGCGTCTCTTCGGAGAGCGCAGGCCGTGGCTGCGATCTTCGTCGAAGCCCGCGTAGGCCCATGGTTATCCGACGATTCCTTGCAGCCGCGCTGCTTTGCTTTGCGATGTCTCCCGCCGTCGCTTCGGCCGAGCGGCCGATCGTCGACTTGCACAAGCTCGACGCGTATTTCGCGTTGTTCGCCGGCGACTCGAGCGTGCCGTGGAGGCCGACTTCGATCCGGTTGGACACCTACTCGAGCGCGCCGGTCGCCTTCTCCGTCTATCAAGTCGATCCGGCCGACGTACTCAGCGCCGGATCGAACGAGCGGGCTCGTGCGATCGATACGCGCGGGAGGCGCGCCGTCGTCAGCTTTTCCTACGTGCCGCCTGGCGGATACCAGTTTCAATCCAATACGATCGACGTGCGCCTGGGAAACCGCGAAGGCTTCTTCGTCGTCGAAGCTCGTCGCGGAAACGTCGGAGAACAAGTCTGGATCAATCGGACCCGAGTCGGCCTCTTCGCCAAGGGAACCTCGTCGGAGCTGCTAGTTTACGGCGCCGACCTGGGAACCGGCCGTGCGATTCCGGGCATGCGCGTGCAGTTCGTCGTCGGCAATCGCTTCGACGAGCGCGAAACGGACCGGCGCGGAATCGTGGAGTGGAGCGCCCGTCCTCGCCCCGTCTTCGCGCTCGCCCAGTGGGGCTCGAGCTATGCGTTCCTGAGCCTCCTGCCCCAGGCGCCCGTCTCGAACGTCGTCGTGGGCGTTCGTACCGATTCGGCGGTCGTGCACGCCGGCGACACGGTGCGCGTCGTCGGCTTCGCGCGGGTCCGCAGCGGAAACGTCCTGCGACCGGCGAGTGGAACGGTGAGCGTGGTCATGCGTCTGGGAGCCACCGCGATCGGCGAGCAGAACGTCACCCTCGACCAAGCCGGCGCCTTCGTGGCGGATATTCCGGTTCCAGCCGGGGCTGCCGCCGGAGACTACGCACTGTTGGCGCAAACGGGCGGCGGCATCGGCGGGGCGACGGTGCACGTCGACGCCAATGCGGGAGGTCTTTCCCTGTCGGTCGGGGCGCAATGCGGCACGGCGTGCGACCCGTACCGCGACGTACCGCTCGAAATCCGTTCGTCCGAAGGCGATCGCGACGTTCGCGTTACCGTCGTGCGCTCGCCGCACGTCTTCGTCAACGGCGCGCCGGACGGCGTCCCGTGGGCCACCGCGAAGTGGCTCGATACCACGGTTCGAACGGGAAGCGACGGTCGCGCCGAGGTTGCGATCCCGCATCCCACCGACGATCTGGCCTCCACCTACGGCGTCGTCGTGTCCTCCGGCGGAGCCACCGCCAACACGCGAATCGTCGTGCCGACGGCGCGCGCCGCCGTCGTCGTTCACGTGGACTCGGGCGAGCAAACGGTCGGCACGCCGCTGGGCTTCGACGTTTACGCGAACTCGACGGAAGACGGAAAACCCGTTGCCGGCGCGACGGTAACCATGCAGCTCGTTCACGGCCAGTCGGTTCAGCAGCAGCAGCTCAGGCTCGACGGATCCGGCCACGCGCGCGGCTCGTTCTCGTCCGCGCAACTTGGAACCAACCTCGTTTTCGCCCGACTCACCACTCCCGACGGGCAGCGTGCCGCCGATGCGGCTCAAGTTTCGGTCGTCGCGCAGGCCGCCTTCGATCCGTCCGGCGCCGGCAGTCCGAACGTTCGCATCGCGCTCGATCGCGGCACCTATCATAGCGGCGACGGAGCTCGCATCGATGCGTCTCTCGACGGAGCGCAAGGCGACGCGCTCCTCACGCTCGACAGCGCGCTCGACATCTCCGCCGGCGTGGTTCCGGTAGCGGGCGGCCGCGCGTCCGCCAACTTGCGCGTGCGCAACTCCGTCGGNNCAGAGCGCGACGGTGACGCTTCGCGACCAGCAGCCCGGCGCGGGTACGGCGGTCGTGCGGCTCTCGCGCGGCGATCCGTCCGGAAGCGCGCTGTTCGACTCGGCGCCCGGCCTGCTCGACGTTGGACTCGCGACCACGCAGAACAGTGCGCCGCCGGGCGTGACGTGGCATCCCTGGGTGGACTCGACCGGAAGTCACGCGCAAGTGATCGGCTTCGTCGCTCGCACGAGCCCTCCGCAAGATCTGACGGTCGCGCAGGCCGCGACGCAGGCGGTATCTTGGAGCGTCTCGCGCGTCACCGGCAGCGCCGTTCCGGTTCAAATGCCGCAGGAGCGCGGCCGGTACACGCTCTCGGTCCTAAAGATCTCCGACGACGGGCGCGTAACCGCGTCGTCCTCGGTCGTCGTGGTACAGTAGGCCCGATGCCCAAACTCATGGTCCTGGACACGTACGGACTGGTCTATCGCGCGTTTTTCGCATTGCCGTCTTTGACGACGCGGGCCGGCGTACCGATCAACGCCGCGTACGGCTTTGCCATGATGCTCAACAAATTGATCGCCGACGAGCGGCCGACGCACGTGATCGCCGCGTTCGACAAGGGAATGCCCGCCGAGCGCGTCGCGCTCTATAAGGAATACAAGGCGCAACGCGAGACGATGCCCGAGGACCTTCGCGGACAATTCGCGCTGGTCAGGCGGATCCTAGAAACGCACGGAATCCCGGTCGCGGAGATGGAGGGCCAGGAGGCCGACGACGTGATCGCCACGCTCGCGCGCCAGGCCGAGGAGACCGGGGCGGAAACGGTTGTGGTGACCGGCGATCTCGATCTGCTGCAAATCGCCGACGAACACACGACGATCCTGACGACCAAGCGAGGCATCACCGAACTGGGCCGCTACGATCCGGCCGCGGTGTACGAGCGGTTCGAACTGCAGCCGTCGCAGCTCCCCGACTATCGCGGCCTCAAGGGCGATCCGTCGGACAACCTTCCCGGCATTCCGGGCGTGGGCGAGAAGACCGCGATCAAATTGATCAAATCGGCCGGATCGCTCGACGCGCTCGTTGCCGATCCGTCGCTCGCGGGATCGGAGAAGCTGAAAGGCCTCGTCGAACGATTCGGCGCGCAGGCGCAAGTTTGCCGCGACGTTTCGGTGGTCCGGCGCGACCTCCACGTTCCGCTCGACTGGGACGCAAGCCGCTACAAAGCGCCCGGCAACGACGCGCTCTATACGCTCTACAGCGACCTCGAATTCAAGACGTTGCTGGCCAAACTCTCCGTTCCGGTCGACGCACCGCTTTTTGAAGAAGCGCGGACGCTCGGCGGCGAGTACGCGTCGTTTTCCGCCGCCGTCGATCCGCCGGAGTTCGAACGCCTGGGGGCGGCGCTCGCGCGGCTCGAGTCGTCGGAATCGCTCGCGTTGGCGCTTCGCGACGACGAGCTCGGCGTCAGCGGCGCGGCGGGGACCGGCGTCTCGTTTCCGCTCGCCGCACTCGCGCACGAGGCCGTGCGCGCGGGGTTGGCGCGCGCGCTCGGCGGGGGCGCCGGCATCGTCGCGTACGACGCCAAGAACGTGGAGCGCGCGTTACGCGCGCGCGGTATCGCCGCCGGTTCGTACGCCGACGATCCGATGATCGCCGCGCATCTGCTCGATCCAGCCGCGCGGAATTTCGCGCGCGCGGGCGACGCGGCCGTCGCCTATCTCGACGGCGCGCTCGCGGACGACGCTGCCGCCAATGCCGATGCCGCGCTCCAGCTGGTTTCCGTCATGCGGGCAAAGCTCGAAGAGCGCGACCAGCTCTCGCTGTACCGGGACGTCGAAGTCCCGCTCGCGACGATCTTGGCCAAGATGGAGGCCGCCGGCGTCGCGATCGATCCCGCGGAGCTTCTCGTCCTCTCGCGCGAGATCGACGATGCGGCGGCGCGCCTGCAGCGGCGCATCTACGATTTCTCGGGCGAGACGTTCAACATCGGATCCCCGCAGCAGCTCGGCGCGGTCTTGTTCGAGAAGCTGCAGATCCCGGGCGGAAAGAAGAACAAGACCGGCTGGTCGACGGGTGCGGAGGTGCTGCACGCGTTGGCGCGCGAGTATCCGATTTGCGCCCTGGTGATGGAGTGGCGTGAAGTCACCAAACTCAAGAATACCTACGTGGACGTGATCCCGCAGCTCGTCGATCCGCTAGACGGACGTCTGCGAACCGTCTTCAACCAAACCGCGACCGCAACCGGGCGCCTTTCGTCCACGAGTCCGAACCTGCAGAACGTTCCGGTACGCGGCGAGCTGGGACGTCGCATTCGCCGCGCCTTCGTGGCCAAGAACGACGGCTACGTGCTGCTCGCCGCGGATTACAGCCAAATCGAGTTGCGGATTATGGCGCATCTTTCCGGAGACGAGGCGATGCGGCGCGCCTTTCACGAAGGCCAAGACATTCACGACTTTACCGCCCGCCAAATCTTTGCCGTTCCCGGCGGAACGGCGGTGGACGACAACCAACGCCGCCTGGCCAAGAGCGTAAACTTCGGCTTGCTCTACGGCATGTCGGACTTCGGTTTGGCGCAACGTCTGGAAATCGACCGCACGCAAGCCAAGGAGATCACGGCGGCGTACTTCGCGCGCTTCCCGTCGGTCCGCGCCTATATCGAGGGAACGCTGGAACGGGGACGGACCGACGGCTACGTCTCGACGATCCTCGGACGCAGGCGCTACATGCCCTCGCTCGCGTCCGCCAATTACATGATGCGCTCCGCGGCGGAGCGCGAAGCGACCAACGCGCCGTTGCAAGGCAGCGCGGCCGACCTCATGAAGCTGGCGATGGTCGCGGTGGACCGGGCGCTTGCGAACGCGGGCGTGGACGCCACGATGCTCCTGCAGATTCACGACGAGCTCATCTTCGAGGTTGCCGCCGCCGATCTCGCGCAAACCGCGCGAATCGTTCGCGAGAGCATGGAGGGCGCGATCGCGTTGTCGGTGCCGCTCGAGGTAACGCTCAAGGCCGGCCGTAACTGGTACGACGTGGAGGCCTTCTCCGATGCCGATTGACGCGCCGCCGCCGACGTCGCCGCCGGCGATCGTCGTCCGCGCTCCGCAGGCGACGCTGCACCTCGAGGTCGCCAGAACCGATGCGGATCGCGAGCGCGGCTTGATGTACCGAACGTCGCTCCCGGCAAACACCGGCATGCTCTTCGTATTCGGCTCCGACGGCCCCGTCGATTTCTGGATGAAGAACACGCTGATTCCGCTCGACATGGTCTTTGTCGCGGCCGACGGAACGGTGCGCAAAGTCTTCGCGCGCGTTCCGGTGGTGTCGCCGGCGCTTCCGGACGGGCGTATCCCCCTGGAAGAGAGCTCCGGGCAGTACGTCATCGAACTGCCCGCCGGTGAGGCCGCCGCGGACGGCATCGTGCCGGGAACCAAACTCACGGACGTTACCGCGCAGCACCCGTAGCGAGACGAGACGTTGCCCGAACTGCCCGAGGTCGAGACCATCGTTCGCGGTCTCGCCAACACCATCGTCGGAAAAACGATCGCCGATGTGAACGTGCGCCTGCCCAAAATGGCGCAGGCCCCGCCCCGCGTGAGGTTCGAGCGGGCGTTGCGCGGCGAGCGGATCGCCGGGGTTACCAGGCGTGGAAAGTACGCGGTCGTGGCGCTGGGATCGGGCCGCAGCCTTGTCACGAGCCTGCGGATGACCGGGCGGCTGGTGGTCCAGCGGCCGCGCGAACGCGACTATCCCGGGACGCACGTCATCCTGCGGTTCACCGACGGCGTCCGTCTGAGTTTTGCCGACGTGCGGACCTTCGGACGGATGCGCCTAGTCGAGCCCGGCGAGCCGTGGGACCGGGACTTGGGCGTCGAGCCCCTCTCCTCAGGCTTTACACAAGAAGGCTTTGCGGCTATGCTGTCGGGGCGGACGACGCCGGTCAAGGCATTTCTCCTGGACCAGCGGCGCATCGCGGGCATCGGCAACATCTATGCTTGCGAGGCGCTATGGGAGGCTCGGATCCGTCCGGGCCGGCCCGCGAAGGCGTTGACCAAAGCAGCGATCGACCGGTTACACCTCGCGATCGTGGACGTTCTCACCCGCGCGACCGACATGCGGGGAACGAGCGTCGACGACTACGTGGACGCCGCGGGCCTTGAGGGCGGATTTCAAAACGTGCTCTCGGTCTACGGAAGACTCGGCCTTCCCTGCGCGCGATGCGGCAAACCGATCGTTCGGACCGTGCTCGCGCAACGCGGCACCTGGTGGTGCCGGACGTGCCAGCGGTAGCGTTCGCAAAAAAATCAAATATGTAAGGTAGGAACCGTAACATCTCTACGACTGAAATCGCTCCCGTCCAATTCGAGGAAGAGGACCAACTCGCGCTCGAGCAGCGCCTCTACGAGGAATCGCTCAAAGTTCTCGACGAGGGTCAGGTCCTAACGGGCATGATCGTCCAGAAAGACAAAGACGAATTGCTCGTCGACGTCGGCGGCAAGTCCGAAGGCGTGCTTCCCTTCCGCGAGCTCTCGCTCGCGATCGATCACAAACTTCTCAAGGTCGGCGATACGCTCGAGGTGATGGTTCACCGGATCGACGAGCTCGACGGCACCCTGTTCTTGTCCGAACGTCGCGCGCGCGCGCTCAAGACGTGGGAAAAGGTCATCGAAGCGCACGAACACGACGAAGTGATCGAGGCGACGGTAACGCAGGTCGTCAAGGGCGGGGTGCTCGTCGATCTCGGCATGCGCGGTTTCGTACCGGCATCGCAGATTCGGCGCCAGCCGGTCGGCAATCTGGACGAACTGGTCGGTCAGCATCTGCGCCTGAAGGTCATCGACCTCGATCACAAACGCCATCGCGTGGTGCTTTCGCAGCGTCTCGTGCTCGAGGAAGAGCTCCAAGCCAAGAAGCAAGAGTTGCTCGACACGCTGGAGATCGGTCAAATTCGCGAGGGCGTCGTGGTTCGCTTGGCGGACTTCGGTGCGTTCGTGGATCTGGGCGGCATCGACGGCCTCATCCACAACAGCGAGCTCTCGTACGCCCGCATCAAGCATCCCTCGGAAGTGGCCAAGATCGGCGACGTCGTTCAGGTCGAGATCATGAAGTTCGACCCGGAGGCGAAGAAGGTCAGTTTGTCGCTCAAGCACGCGCTGCCCGATCCGTGGGACGAGCACGTCGACAAACTCTTCGAAGGCAACAAGTTGAACGCGCAGATCGTGAAGATCACGCCCAACTATCTGCTCGTCGAGATCGTCCCGGGCATCCTGGCGATGGTTCCCAAAGGCGAGTTCGACTCCGTTGCCCAGTTCACGCCGGGTCAGGCGGTCGAAGTCACGCTACTCACGATCAACAACGCGACCCGCCGGATCACGGCTTCGATCCAGCACGTGGCGGACGTCGAGCCCGACGAAATCGAGCGTTACGCCGAATTGGAGTTGCCGGCACCCGTAACGGCTCCGGTTCCCGAAGCGGCCGCAAACGAAGCTTCGGTTACACCGGCAGCGCACGACGCCGTCGAACCCGAGCCGGTCGCGCACGACGCCGTGGCGGCGGTTTCGGACGCCCCCGTAGCGGAAGCCGTGCCGGAATAACGCGCGAGCGTTCGTCTCGATGAGAGTCCTCGCTCCGCCGGAGTGGGGACTCTTTCTTTTTCACCAGAAAGCAGGTTCATGCGCGTAGGCTTAACCGGCGGCATCGGCAGCGGGAAGAGCGTCGCGGCGGAGGCGTTCGCGCGCCTCGGCGCGCTCGTCATCGATACCGACGTGCTCGCGCGCGAGGCGGTAGCGCCGGGCGGCGACGCCTTCATGCAGATCGCGCGCGAATGGCCCGCCGTCGTCCGCAGCGGCGCAGTCGACCGCGCCGCGCTGGCGCGAATCGTGTTCGAGGATCCGGCCGCGCGCACGCGGCTCAACGAGATCGTGCATCCGCACGTCCGGCGCCTCGCGCTCGAGCGCGAAGCCGGCGCCGCCCCGGGCCAGCTGATCGTCCACGTCGTGCCGCTGCTCTTCGAGACCGGCTACGCCGATCTCGTCGATCGGTCCATCGTCGTGATCGCTCCCGATTCGGAGCGGCTCGCGCGCGTCCAGGCTCGCGACGGCGTTGACGAGGCCTCCGTTCGCGCGCGTATGGCCGCACAGCTCTTGCCGGAGGAGGCTCGCCGCCGGGCCGATTACACGATCGAGAATGACGGAGATTTGTCGCACCTTCGCACGGCGGTACGGGCCGTTTATGAGAATTTGACGAGCGCGCGTTCCCAGGACGTTTAGGCCGCAGTCAAACGGGTACCTTGCTCTCATGCCCCTCTAAGAAGGGTGCTCTAGACTGAACGACATTGCACTCTTCCGCAGTTCCGGAGATTCGATGACAGATAAGAATACGAACGACAAAGGCGAGCGTCGCGAGATGTCCGTTCGAGAAGCAGGCAAAAAGGGTGGAGATGCCGTCCGCGAGCGCTACGGCTCCGAATTCTTCGAAAAGATCGGTCGCAAGGGCGGTACCGCCACGCGCGATCGCCACGGCGTCGAGTTCTACGAAACGATCGGACAAAAAGGCGGGCGCGTCGTCAAAGAAAAATACGGCCCCGACTTTTACGAAGAAATCGGGCACAAGGGCGGCCAGAAGGTCAAGAGTTTGATCGCCGAAGCGACCAAGGTCCGCGAAGAGAAGAAGCCTTAACCTTCCCTTCCCGGTTCCTGCGCGGCGCGAAGCTATTTCACGTGCTTGACTTCGATTTTGCCGCCGATCTTGCCGAGGTGGATCTCGTCCGTGTTGAAATCGACGACGATCTTGTCGATGCGCAGCGTGCCGCCGGCCGTGTGGACGTAGCTCGGGTGACTGAGGGTCAGCAGCTTCGTTGCGTTGGTCCAGGTAACGAGATCGGTGTCGAACGATCGGTGTCCGGGATCGTCGATGCGTTCGACGTGGACTTTTCCGACCGCGGTGAAATCGAGGGAGTCCGTGTTGATGCTGACGTGTTCCGCGGAGATGGACAAGTACGGCTTGCCGCCGCGAAACACGACGCCGTTCTTGACGTCATCGATATCTCCCGAAGATCCGTCGGCCGAGAGATGCGCCCGCCCGTAGTCGAACGCCCACGAGCGCGTCGTGATGCGATGGCCCAACACCTGGCCGCCATGCAGGTCGACGGGAACCACCGACGGCGGCACGGGCGGCAGTCCGCGGCCCGCGAGCAGAACGCCGATCGTCAAGTAGATCCCGAGCGCCACCGTCAGGACGATGACGATCCGTTTCCACGTGCGTTTAGAGATTTTCACGCGCACGTCCAAAGATGAGACAGCCTGCGTAGATCGCCGCGAACAGCAGCGACACCGCCGTTGGCCCGACGCTTGCGAACACCGTTCTTACCGGCAGGCCGACGTTCGCCGTCGCGATCGCTTGCCGATCCAGTCCGACGCGCGTGCTCCAGGTTCCATCGGGTGCGACGATGCCGCTGATTCCGGTTGCGGCCGCGCGCACGACGTAGGTGCCGAACTCGATCGCGCGCAGCCGCGCGATCTCCGCGTGCTGGTACGGTCCGGCGCTCGTCCCGAACCATCCGTCGTCCGTGCTGACGACGAAGAGCTGCGCGCCGCGGCGGATCTGTTGGAAGGCCAGATCGCTGAAGGCTGATTCCCAGCAGATGAGCGGAGCGACGCGGAGCGCGGTCGTGGGGTAGACGCCGTCGACGTCGCCGCTCTCAAAGCCGCCTCCGAGCGTTCCCACGTACGGCAGCCACCAGAGAAACGCGCGTCCCGGAAACGACTCGGCAAACGGCACGAGCTGGCGCTTGCGGTATACGGCGACGCCGCCGTCGGGCGCAAAGAAATAGAGGGCGTTGTAGAGCGCCCCATCGCGCGAGTACAAGCTTCCGGCGATCACGGTGCTGCGCGCGTCTCGCGCCGACCCGGAGATGCGCGCGGCGAGGTCGGGATCGCGCGACAGGTCGGTGGTGATCACGGTTTCGGGCCATGCGACGAGCTGCGGCCGTTGCGCGGCCGCAGCGCGCGTCATCTCGAGGTACCGCTCGACGGCGAGTTTGAACGCGGCCGGCGACCACTTGAGCGATTGGGCGACGTTGCCTTGGATTGCAGCGACGGGAATCGTTGCCGGCGCCAGCGTTCTTGCCGGCCACCACGCCCAGCAGGCCACCCATGCGAGGGCCAGCGCGCCGGCGGAGACGGCGAGCGGAACCGCGCTCCGGCGTCGGACCGCATCTGCGAGGTACGCTCCCAAGACGCAGATGACGAACGTGACGCCGTACGTACCGGCGTAGGCTGCGAAGACGCGCAGCGGCGTGTCCGCTTGCGTGTATCCCAGCTGCGCCAGCGGTGCGCCGATCACGCCGACCGACCGCAGCCATTCGCAGAACGCAAACGCCGCCGCGGCGGCCAGGGGTGCCAAGCCGGGCTTTACGTATCGGTAGGCAAGGGCCGCCAAGGCTCCCGCGACGGCCCATGCGGTCGCCTCAATGGCGGCTCCCGCGAGCACGGCCAGATATGCGAAAGCGCCGACGTAGTGCACGATCGTCGAGGACCACCACGCGAACGTGATCGCAAAAAATATCTCGCCCGCGAACCAACCAAGCAAGACCGCACGTTTCCAGGATGCGCCTTGCCACGCCCAGAACAGCGCGGCTGCTCCCAGCGGCGCGAGCCAAACCGCGCCGACCTTGGGAAATGCCGCGGCCAGCGCCAAAGCGCCGATCACGGATGCCGTCGCCGCCTGGAGGCGCGTAGAAGGGGTCAAACGGAGTCCAACATGATTCGCAAGCTGAGTCTCTTCGTGTTCGTAACGGCGCTGGTCGTGTCCGCGTGCGGACGCCAAGTCACGCCTAACCGTCCCGGATACGGGGGCGGCACTCCCGGATACATGACCGTGAAGTTCAACGTGCAAAGCCCGTTCAACTTTGCCTCCTACCGCTACGTCTTCGTCTTCAACACGACGGGCGACGGAATCACGCCCTACGGCAACGTGCTGCAGACGAATTACCAAGGATACAGCTTCGCGCTGGTGGTGTCTTCGAACGGCGGCGGGACGGCCGGCGTCCAGGCGGTACAATACATCCGCCAGGCTGGAACCAACGTTCCGATCCTCGCAAACCTCAACCCCTCGGCGGTCCAACTGCAATTCAACCCCAACAGCAACGGGCTTGGTACGCAGTTCACGGTCACGTTCGCACGGGCGCTCTTCTACGGATACGTCACGCCGAGTCCGGGGCCGGCCTTAGCGACGCTGTCGTCGACGCGTTCGCCGGCCGCCGCAACGCCGACCCCGTCGCCGAGTCCGTCGCCCACCTCGAGCGCAAGCGCCGCTCCCTATCCGACGACGCAAGCGCAGGTGAATTGGACGTTCAACGCGTTCGTCTATCAACCCGGAGCTCCGAGCGCCCTCGATTCCATGGGCAGCGGCGGGGGAACCGACACCACGTTCCAATCGCCGCAGCTCGCGACGAACCAAGCCTTCGACAACGTCGTCACGGCCTCGATCGGCGTCATCCCATCCGACCCGGCCGCAGAAATCACCGGCGTGGAGTTCATCAACAACCCTTGAAAAACGGGGCGGCTTAGCCCCCCGTTCACCCCTTGAGCCGCCACTCGGCGGCTCAAGGGGGCTCCGCCCCCTTAGACCGCTCGCCTGCTAAGCTGTAGAGCGGCCCGATTGCGGGAGCCGTGCGTACTACGCGATCTAGAAATTGAAGCTCTGAGGGACGATCGAGCCGCCTTGTCCTAGGGCGAAGGACGCGGCTTGCGACGGGAGCGCGAGCAGATTGATCGAGACGGTGACGAGCTGCTGCGATTGGTTGTAGAGCGCTTGCAGTTGGTAGCATTCGCCGATCGTCTTCGTGTAGTAGATGACCTTGTTTTGCAACTGAAAGTGCGCCTTCCAGTCCACGTCGGTCGCCATCTGTAGCTGCGTTTCGTATCCGAACGGTGTGGCGAACTGCACGTTGGTGGAGTAGAATCCCGCGCCGGGTCCGGGAACGAACGCGCCGCTGAGGAGAACGACGGACCTCCTCGAAGGGCGCAGCGAGAGCTGGTAGCTGACCGGTTGTGCCAATGCGTCGAAGTTCGTCGCGAAGCCGAGCGCCAGTGCGTAGGTATCGCCGTTGAAGAGGCGGACGAGATCCTGCGCGTTCTTCACGTTCTGCGACGGCTGTTGGTCCATGAACTGAAACGGTACGAACGGCGGGCCGTTGTAGTTGGCCTCGTTGTACGTGATGGCGTTGACGAAGTGGTTCCCAATCGGGGTCGTCAAACTCCATACTTGCTGGATCGAGGCTTTCAAGTCGCCCGTTCCGTACGCGTACTGCTGGACGTTTGCGGACGCCTGGAGATCGCTTCCGAAGACTTTGGCCAGAACCGGACCGAGCACGAAGGCCAGGTCGGCGCGAGAGGTCGAGAGCCTGTTCGTCGGTTCGCTATACTGGCCGATCGTGAACTGTGCCGAGAGCGGAAAGATGAAGTGCTGGAAGAAGTCGTATGGCCGGATCTGCAGCTCGGGAATCGTGTCGTCGCCGAACGGCGTTTGCGTGTACGTTTTGTTGTACACGAGTTGATAGTCGGCGCCTTTGGTCGTGAGGTGCGTGAGCGAGTTGACGTTCGACGACGACGTGGACTCGTTGAAACCGCCGAAACTCGATTGGTTGCTGGAGAAGCTGAAGTTCAGCGCTTCGCTCAGGGCCTGGTTGAACTGTTGCGTGTCGGAGAACGCGAAGGTCGTCGCGCTCGACTGCGTGCCGACGGAGCTGTGCGAAAACGTATAGTTCTGCGAAGCCTTCTGCGTCTGGTGAACGACCATGGCGCTTAGGCTCTCGTTCGGCGGAACGTTCGTGAGCGAGCCGTAGTTCGACTGGTAGGTGAAACCGAAGTTTGATCGCAGCGTCTGCGAAAAGTTCTCCTGTTCGGTTGCTGCAAAATTGTAGGTCGTCGTACTCGTGCGCCGGTCGCGGATGCCGTAGAAATTGAGCGATGCCGAGCGCCTTCCGTTCTTTTTTGAATAGAAGCCGACGTAGCCTAGGCCCAGGCCGACCTTCGTGAAATAGTTGATGATGTAGTAGCCGTAGTAATACTGGTCTTTACCGAAGCTGATGGTCGTCTTGACCCAAAAGCCCTCGTACTGGTCGTAACCGACGTCCGGAAAATAGCTGGTTTTCCGGCGCTCCACGGATACCGTTCTGAGCGGTATGACGACCTTGGGCAGGTAGAACACCGCCGCGGCTCCGAGCCAAAGGATCGCTTTGTAGATGACGATCTTGTCGCCGGGAATCACGTCCATCTTCTTGCCGGTGATGTGATAACCGGCGCGCGCGTTTTCGCACGTCGTCAGGTACGGATCGATGCCGTGGGCAGTACCGTCGGCGTCGGTGTGCATGTCGGAAGACTTGTAGTGGATGAGCCCCTTCTCGATGCCTTGCGAACTGACGCCGCGGGCGTTCACGAGTTTGGCGGTCTGGTCGATCACGTCGAACGTAATCGTATCGGCCGTCAGCACCGAATCCTGGCCGTGGTCGACGATAAACGGATGCCCCGTCACGGTCACCGTGCGTATTCCATCGTAGTGCGCGCGATCGCCGACGATCTCTTCCTGCTGGTAGTAGATGTGGACGTTGCCGATGGCGTCTCCGGGCTTGCCGTCGTTGGTGTTGCCTTCAACGGTGTCGGAGATGATCGCGACGTAATTGGGCGCGAGCGTCGGCACGCCGATCGGCTGGGGCGTCGGCGACGGACCGATCTGGCCCGCCGGCGTAATCGGCGGCGGCGTGCTGCCGCCGCGCACCAAGAACACCGGAGCGTTGGCCTGATCGAGGCCGGGCGTGGGGGTCGGGATCGGCGGCGGCGAGGCCGACGGACTCCCCTGCGGCCGGGGCGTCGCCACGAGCGTCTTTGCAAAGCCCGGGGGCGCGGGAAACGTCGGCGTGGCGTACGGCGCCGGCGTCGCGGATCCGGACGGGCTTGGCGTCGGCGTCGCTTCCGGCGGCACGAATTGCGCGACGAGCGGCGAGCCATCGTTCGGCGAGGTCGCCGGCGAGGCGTCGTGCTGCGTTGCCGGCAGCGCGGCGCGCGATGCGACCGCTTGTGCGCCGTGCGATTCCGCCGCAGGCGCTCCGCACGAATTGTCGTTGAGAAGTGCGAGCGCTTGCTCTCCGTCTTCGCTGGACGCCGCCGCCGCTTGCGCCATGACGATGCTGCACACGAACGCAAGGAGCGTCGCAATCGCGACGGAGCCGCGACCCCAATTCGAACCCAACAACACGAGGTTAGCGGTCTTCCCGCCAGAGCAACACGATACCCGTGACGCCCATGATGACGTTGGGCACCCAAGCGGCGAGGACCGGATCGATCTGGCCGTTGCGCCCGAAGGCCGACGCGATCGACATTAAAATGAAATAAATAAAGAACGCGACGACGGCGAGCGTGATGCCGAGCGTGCGTCCGCGGCTGCCGAAACGAATCGCGAGCGGCAAAGCGATGACGACGCCGATGACGCATGCGAACGGCCAAGCGAGCCGGTTCGCAAGATTGATCTGCAAGCTTCCGAGCGCGCTTCCACCCAAGCCCTGCGCCTGCATCGCTTTAACTTGCGTCGAGAGCGCCTTGCTGCTCATCGTCCATGGGTCGCTGTTGAGGCTGCTCATGAATTGCGCGGCGGTTTCGGCCAGCGGCAAACCGATCGCGATGGTGTCCACGTGCTGCTGGCTCGACATAAAGCCCTCGGCGTTGTAGCGCGTGTCGACGACGTCGTGCAGGTCGAGCTGGGTCCCGTCCACGTTCGCCGTTTTGGCCTGCAGCGTTTCCACCCACGGGCCGCCGTGGCCGGGCTTGAAGATCTCGACGCCTTCCATGGTGCGGTTGTCGGGAGCCACTTGCGTCACGTAAAAGACGTTGCCGGTGTCGGGGTCCTTGCGAAAGAACTGCGACTCGACCGGAAGCGAATCGGTGTGATAGATGATCTGGTAGAACGTGCGCGTCGAGAGATCCACCGAGGTCGGTTCGATGTATTCGTTCATCGCGTACGTTGCGGCGAACATGAAGATGCCGAACAGCAGCGGCGCCAGGGCGATACGCCAGATCGAAATGCCTGCAGTGCGCATCGCCGTTATCTCGTTGTCGCCCATGAGGCGGCCGGTCGCAAGCAGCGTGGCGAAAAGACAGGCGAACGGAAACGCCATCGGGATGGATTGCGGGATGCGGAATATGACGAAGCGGAGCGCCAAGAAGAACGGCGCGTGCTGGTTGATGATATAGTCTGCGGCGAGAATGAAGATGTTGAGCGCCCAGAAGATGAGAAACGCGCCGAACGCAAAGAGAAACGGCCCGATCATCTCTCCGAGCAGA
Organism: Vulcanimicrobiota bacterium; assembly: GCA_003155175.1. Lineage (GTDB taxonomy): Bacteria > Vulcanimicrobiota > Vulcanimicrobiia > Vulcanimicrobiales > Vulcanimicrobiaceae > Hemerobacter > Hemerobacter limicola. The sequence continues at coordinate 12,711 of PMFP01000169.1, read as the reverse complement.
TATTTGTCCAGGATGTGAAGTCGCGGCACGAGAGCGCGCCGCTGCGGCAACGGCTGACGTTCGATTAGGGTCGCCATGGCCGGGAGTCGGCTAGTAGCTGCGGTATGCCGAGATCACGCGCGCGACGTAGGCCTGCGTCTCGGCGAACGGCGGAACGCCGCCGTAGCGGTCCACGGCGCCGGGCCCCGCGTTGTAGGCCGCGACGGCCAGCGTTGCGTTGCCGTGATATCGATCGAGCAGCGTCTTGAGATAGGACGTGCCGCACGCGACGTTCTCGTTTGGATCGAACGCATTGTCGATGCCGCACGAGCGCGCCGTCGCCGGCATGATCTGCATGAGCCCTTGTGCGCCGGCGACGCTCAGCGCGGACGGGTCCCCGGCCGATTCGGCCATGAGCACCGCGCGGATCAGCCCCGGCGGCACCTGGTCGCGCGCCGACGCGTCCGAGACGAGCTCGTGAATCCGCTGCGGGCCCAGGGCGTGAGGCGAGTACGGCAAGTAGCCCGCGCCTCCACATCCGTAGAGCAGGCCCAAGAGAGCGAGAGCGGCGAGCAGCCTTTGCATAGCACCTTGCAGTATAGCGTGCGGGCGTGCCGGCGCTCCGGCCCCCGCATCCTTTGGTCGAGCGATTTTCTCCGCCGCCCTCCGCGGGCCTGTGGACGAGCCCCCAGGCTTAGGGGGCTTTGCGTCTCCGAACGCCCGTTCGGGGCCGGTTCAGAGCATGTTGAGCGCGCGCGCCGCGGCGACGACGATCGTCAGAAGCGAGACCGAGGATTCGGCCATCATGAGCATGCGCGCTCGCGTCGTCAGAGGCGGCGTGTCGGTCGGGCTGAACGCCGTCGCGGTCGTGAACGAGACGAACAGATAGTCCGCGAAGTTCGCGGGAACGTTTTCGTCGCCGGCCCTCTTGCTGAACTGAAATTGCCCCTCGCCCAGCAAGTCGTAGATGACCGAGAACGCGACGACGTTGCAGATCCAGATGAACAGCGCGGTCTTCAGCAGGCGAACGGCGTCGATTTTCGCCGGCTCGTAGATTGCCATCCCGGTAATTCGCAGCAGCGCGATCGCCGTCGAAACGGCGAAGAAGAGTCCCCCGACAATTAAGATCGCACGCGTCTGTTTCGTAGACCCGAACGCCGTGGCCGCAACCGAGAGCGCGAAGATCGCGACGAGAACGACGCCCTCCGCTCTCGTGACCGCCGGCCCGCCAAGCGTATAGCGCTGGTCCATCGCAAAGAACAGAACGATTCCCAGTCCCAGCGCCGCGCTCGCTCCCCAGTCACGCTTGATGGCCGCCGGCGTCACTCCGATCTCGTCCCCCTTCGATAAGGCGTAGTGGCTCCAATGTCTTTTGAAGCAAGCGGAGAACGGCTTCCTCCAATATGGCTCTTACAGCAGCGCCGTCTCGCATGCGGGCAGCCTGAGGGAGAATGCAGTGGGTCAGGTTGAGGAGATCTTTTATCACCTTTCCGCCGACATGGCGCTGTGCGTCGAGGCGGCTTCGGTCGTCATCATCTTCTTCGCGTCGATGCAGGCCTTGGTTCGTGCGGTCGCGTCTTTATTTCAAACGCGCGGGCTGCACGGCAAGCGGGAGATCTGGGCCCGGTACGCCGTGTGGCTGTTGCTGGGACTCGAGTTCTTGCTCGCTTCCGACATCATTCGCACCGCAATCGCCCCGACGTGGACGGACATCGGCCAGCTCGCCGCAGTCGCCGTCATCCGCACGTTTCTGAACTACTTCCTGACCAAAGACATCGAGACGATCGGAACCTAGTCGCCCCCCTGGGGAAGATAAACCGGGCGTGGGCGCTGCCAACTCAGCCTCGTATTCGCGTAGGCCCGAACGTACGTTCGTTTGCCTGGGGCCTCCCTGGGGCGTATAGTGGTGTGAAGTGGTGCAAAGTGGTGCCGTTGGGAGGGCTTTGTGCACGCGGATCTTCCGCGCTTTTTGGGTTCGGCCGAGCACGCTCTTGACGACAAGGGCCGGCTCATCGTGCCCGCACGCTTCCGCGAGCGCCTCGGCCCCGGCTTCGTGATCACCATCGCCTTGCCCGAACCTTGTCTCGCGCTCTATCCCAGCGTGACGTGGGGCGAGTTCTGCGCGCAGCTCGAAGCTGCGCCGCGTAAGGACGAGCGCTTCCGGCGTTTAGTGCGGCATCTGTTCGCCAACACCGAAGAAGTCGCGTGCGACGCGCAAGGCCGCCTCGTCGTTCCGGCCGCGTTGCGACAGTACGCCGGAATCGAACGCGACGTCGTATCGGTGGGTTCGCTCACGCGCGTTGAGATCTGGGCGAAGGAGCGCTATCCGGCGCACGCCGCGCCGGAAGGCGAGGTCGCGGAATTCATCGCGGACCTCGGGCTGCTGTGATGTGGTGCTGCTTCCTTGAGTCACGTCTCGGTTCTGCTGGAGCCTGCGCTGGAGTTTTTGGCGATCCGGCCGGATGGGATTTACGTCGATGCGACCTTCGGTGCGGGCGGTCACACGCGTGCGATGCTGGAGCGGATCTCGGGGACGGGCCGCGTCATCGCGTTGGACTCGGATCCTACGGCGGTGGAACGGGCGCGTGCGCTCGATTCCTCCCACCTGATCTTCGCGAGCGCCAATTTCCGCCGGCTGGCGGACGTGCTGGACGATCTCGGCGTGGCGCAAGTGGACGGGGTGCTCTTCGATTTGGGAGTGTCTTCGATGCAGTTCGATGAGGCGTACCGCGGTTTCTCGCTCTCGAAGGACGGCCCGCTCGACATGCGCATGAACCCGCATGCCGGAAAGAGCGCCTACGAAGTTCTCGCGACCGCGAGCGAGCGCGAGCTCGCCGACATTTTCTTCGAATACGGCGAAGAGCGCTCGGCGCGACGCATCGCCCGCTCGATCGTCGAACGCCGCTCCATCGGCGCGCTGCCGACGACCACGACGGATTTTGCGAAGCTCGTCGCCGGCGCGGTGCATCGCCCGGGACATCGCGAACGCATCCATCCGGCCACGCGCGTGTTTCAGGCGCTTCGCATCGCCGTCAACGACGAACTCGACGCCTTGCGCGACGGCCTCGATTCGGCGGTCGGCCGGTTGCGCGGCGCCGGCCGCGTGGTCGCCATCAGCTTCCACTCTCTCGAAGATCGCATCGTGAAACGGAAATTCCGCGAAGATTCCCGCCTGAACGTTCTCACGAAGAAGCCGGTTACGCCGGACGAGGGCGAGTGCGAGGAGAACCCGCGCGCGCGAAGCGCGAAAATGCGCGCGGCCGAACGGAAGGCCGGATGATGGTTCAGCGCGAGCATCTCGAGCGACGCCCTCATCGCATCGACAACCCGCGCAGTGCGAAGTCCGCCGCGCAGCGGCGCGTCGTTCGCAGCGTCCGGGGCCGCTACGCGGGGATCGCCCAAGTGACGTTCACGCTGGCGATCGTGTCGGTCATGCTGCTCGGATACGTGATGCTGACGTCGAACCTGACGGGACTCACCTACGCCGTCAATCGCGCGCACGCCCAGCGCGAAGCGCTTCTGGAAGAGACGGCGCGGCTCGACGACAAGCTCGAAGCCCTCAGCTCGGATCGTCGCCTGGCTTCCATCGCGGCAAAACTCGGCATGAAAGATCCGCAGCGCTTCGTCGTCATCTCGCCGCCGGCTTCGTCGATCACGCCGCATCTCGCACTCCTGACTTCGCACTAGCTAAGGGCGGAGCGGGGAGGGTATGCACAACAGAACGTTCGCGCGCGTCGGGCCCATGCGCGCCAAGACGTTCTTTTACATCTGTGCGGCCATTGCGGCGTTCTTGGTTTGGCGACTCTACTACGTGCAAGTCGTGCGCGGTCCGGCCCTCGCGCGCGAGGCGTTGGCGCAACGCTCGGATACGGTCGAAGTTTTCGCCAGGCGCGGCAGCATTTTGGACCGGAGCGGCGTCGTCATGGTTCGCTCTCTGCCTTCGCAGAGCGCGTTCGTCGTTCCGCACGACGTCGTGGATGCCGACGCGACCGTCGCGAAGCTCGAAGGCATCTTCGGCAAGCTCGACCCGGCGCTGATCGCGACCATCCACGATCGCCACCTTTGGTTCGCCTGGATCGCCCGCAAGATTCCCAACGAAACGGCCGCCAGAGTAGCCGCGCTCGACCTGCCGGGCATCCAGCTCGAGCAAGAGGACAGCGGCAGGCGCGTGGACGCCGCGGGAACGACCGCGTCCACCGTGCTCGGCTTCACCGGGACGGACGAAAACGGACTGGACGGCGCGGAATACTCGTTCGACGATCTCTTGCGCGGACGCTCGGGTAAGGTTACGTTGGAGGCCGACGAGTTCGGGCGCCCGATTCCTTTCGGCAAAGAGAGCGTCGTCGTTCCCGCCGAGCCGGGCCTCGACGTCGTCCTGACCATCGATTCGTATCTACAGTTCGTTGCGGAGCAAGCGCTCCACGAGCAAGTGTCGAAGTTCCACGCACTCGACGGAACCGCGATCGTCATGGATCCGTGGACCGGCGAAGTTCTTGCGATGGCCAACGCTCCCGATTTCGATCCCAACCGCTTCTACGCATTCGACGACGATCACCGGCGCGATCGCGCGGTCATGGACGCGTACGAACCCGGCTCCACGTTCAAGCTGCTCACGGTCGCGGCGGGATTGGAATCGGGAAAGATATCGGCGACGTCGCGTTTTCCCGCCCGCGACGAGATTCAAGTCGGCGGCCGCACCATTCACAACGCCGAGGACGGCTTCATGGCCAACCAAGGCGGAAGCGAAACCGTCGAGCAGATCGTCCAATATTCGCATAACGTCGGCGCCGCGGAGATCGGCCTCTCGCTCGGCGACAAGACGTTCTACGAGATGGAGCGCAAGGCCGGTTTCGGCGATCCCACGCAAATCGGTCTGCCCGGCGAGAACCCCGGCATCGTTCCCCCGCCTTCGCAATGGAGCGACTCGTCGCTGGCGACGATGTCGTTCGGACAGGGCGTTTCGGTGACGCCCCTGGCGATGGCGCGCTTTTACTGCGCGATCGCGAACGGCGGAATCTCGATGCGGCCGCGCATTCTGCGCGCCATCCAGAGCGCGGACGGTCGCACGCTTTACGCCTACGGCCCCGAAGTCGAGCGCCGCGTTTTCTCCGAGCGCACCGCGGCGACGCTGCGCGCGTTCTTGCGGCAAGTCGTTCTCGCGGGAACGGGGAATCCGACCGCGCAGATCCCCGGATATTCGACCGCCGGAAAGACGGGTACGGCGCAGATGGTCGTCGACGGCCAATACCGGGCGGGGTCGTACGCCGCTTCTTTCATCGGCATGGTTCCATACGAGCATCCGCGCTACGTCATTTACGTGAAAGTCGAACGTCCGCTCGGCTCGTACTACGGCAGCGTCGTCGCCGCCCCGGCGTTTGCGAAAATCGCGCGCGCCGCGATGCTCTACTCGGGCGTGCTCCCGCAAGTCACGCCGCCGCCGCGCGCGCCGGGCGCCGCGCGGTGAACGAACGCGGCATCGCGCAGCTCGTTGCGCGCCTGCCCGGCGAACCGGAGCTCAGCGGCAACGGCCAACGAACGATAACCGACGTGACGGCGGATTCCCGCACGGTGCGCGCCGGCGCGCTGTTCGTCGCCGTTCGCGGCGCGCTCCGGGACGGCCACGACTTCTTGCAGCAGGCGGTCGCCAGGGGCGCGGCGGCGGTGGCGATCGAGAACGGCGTCGTCTTCGACGCTCCGCCGAACGTAAGCGTGATTCGCGTCCCCGACACGCGACGCGCGCTCAGTTCTTTCGCGTCGGCTTTTTTCGGCGATCCCTCTCAGCAGGTTCACGTCGTCGGCATCACCGGCACGAACGGTAAGACGACGACCGCGCGTATGGTCGCGGCGATGCTCGGCGCGGGTGGAGTGCCGTGCGGCGTCATCGGTACGATCGGCGCGGAGTTCGGCGGAAAAAAGTGGGACCTGGCAAATACGACGCCGCTCGCGCCGGTGCTGCAGGCTTTGCTCGCGCACATGCGCGACGCCGGAGCGCGCGCCGTGGCGATGGAAGTCAGCTCGCACGCGTTGGCGCTCGACCGCGTCGCCGACGTGCGGTTCGCGGTCGGCGTTCTCACGAACGTCACGCGCGACCACCTCGACTTTCACGGTTCGCTCGAAGCGTACGCGGCGGCCAAACACCGGCTTTTCGAAACGGCGAACGCGTGCGTCCTCAACGCGGACGATTCGCACGGCGCGAGTTGGGCTCCCGAATGCGCGCTTCGCGTCCCGACGCGCACGTACGCGTTGGAGCGCGAAGCGGATTTGCGGCCGCGCGGCGTCCGGCTGCGGCCGAACGGGAGCGCCTTTTCTCTCGACGGCGTCGAGTTCGAAGTCAACCTGCCGGGGCGCTTTAACGTCGCCAACGCGCTCGCCGCCGTCGCCGCGGCGAGACTGCTGGGCGTTGAAGACGCGGCCAGCGCGAAGGGCATCAAGACCCTGGCGCGCGTCCCGGGCCGCATGGAACACGTCGGCGGGGGCGACGTGGACGTGATCGTGGATTACGCTCACACGCCGGATGCGCTCGAGAACGCGCTCGCAACGGTTCGCGAAACGTCGGCCGGCGCGATCGGCCTGGTCTTCGGCTGCGGCGGCGAACGCGATCGCGGCAAGCGCCCGCAGATGGGCGCGGTTGCAGCAAATCTTGCCGACCGGATCTATCTGACCAACGACAATCCCCGTGGCGAAGACCCCGACGCGATTCTGAGAGAGATCGCGGCTGGAATCGGCGACGAGAACCGTTTCAAGGCCATCCCCGACCGTCGTTTGGCCATCGAGACCGCGGTGCGCGAGGCGCGCCGGGGAGACGTCGTGCTCGTCGCCGGCAAAGGGCACGAGCGAAAACAGATCGTCGGAAAGCGCGTGATCGAATTCGACGACGTTGCGGTCGCTCGCGACGCGCTGCGCCGGCGCGGATTTTCCGCATGAGAATTCCGTTCGACGTCGCGGTCGAAGCGCTGCGCGCGCGCGTGCTGCGGCCCCATCGGGCGCCGGCGTTCTTGCGCGTCGTCACCGACACGCGCACGCTCGAGCCGGGCGACGCGTTTCTCGCGTTGTGTGGCGATCGGTACGACGGTCACGAGTTTACGGATCGGGCGGTCGAGCGCGGTGCGGCGGCGGTCATCGTCGCGCGCGCCGATACCGCCGCCGGCGACGTGACCGCGCTGGTCGTCGCGGATACGCTCGGGGCCTATATGAAGCTGGCCGGGCTGGCGCGCGCCCGCTTCCGCGGCAGCGTGCTCGGCATCACGGGAAGTGCCGGGAAGACGACGACCAAGTTCTTCGCCGCCCAGCTGCTGCAGCTGCGGTTCGGCTCGCGCGTCCTGTCCGCACCCGCCAACGAAAACAACGAAATCGGCGTGAGCAAGCTGCTGCTTGCCGCCGACAACGACGAGCACGACGCGCTCGTCGTCGAAATGGGCGCGCGAAAATTCGGCGACATTTCCGCTTTAGTGGAGATCGTGAGACCGGACGTTGGCGTCCTCACGAACATCGGCGACGCGCACCTCGAGATCATGGGCTCGCGGGAGCGGCTGGAAGAAACGAAGTGGGCGATTTTCGGACGCGGAGCGCGCGCCGTCCTGAATCTCGACGACGCCGCCTCGGTGCGGCGCTCGCCGGAGTTGGCCCGCGCGCCGCATTGGTTCCTTTCGGCGGACTCCGGTGAGGACCGGCCTACGGCGGGACGGCTCACCTCGCTCGTCGGCACGGATCTGCTGATCGACCGCGCGGGCGAGGTTGCACGAAGCGCGCCGGTCGAGGTTCGCGTTCCGGGAGCGCACAATCGCGCGAACGCGGCGGCCGCCGCGGCAGCCGCGCTGGAGCTCGGCGTCCCGTTCGAAGAGATCGCGGCCGCTCTGGCGGATTTGCGGCTGCCGGAAGGCCGCTACGAGAAGACGACGCTGCCTTCGGGAGCGACGGCGATCTTCGATGCCTATAACGCCAACGCGGCCGGGACGCTCGCCGCGCTCGACGCGTTCGCCCTCGAGCCGGCGAGTCGTCACATCGCCGTCCTCGCCAGCATGGCCGAACTGGGCGGGGAAGCCGGTGCGTTGCACGAACGCGTCGGCGCGCGCGCTGCCGAGCATGCCGTCGACGTCCTGTTGGTCGGCGGTGAGTTCGCGGAGCGCCTCGCACGCGGCGCGCGAGACGCGGGTCTGACGCCGGAACGGATCGTGTTCTTTGCAACCAATCGCGACGCGTCGTCGTGGCTGGCCGAGAACGGACGCGAGGGCGACGTCATCTTGCTCAAAGGATCGCGAAAGTACAAATTGGAGGAAGTGCTCGAGGAAATGTGCTCGTGAGGGGACGCTTGGCCGTCACGCGCCCCGAAGTGCCGGCGGGCCTGGTCGCGATTCCCGTCCGAACGGCGTTGGTGCGTGGAGGCGACGACCTGCCGGGCATCGTTCGCGATGCCGTCCGCGGGATCGCCGCTCCCGGCGACGTGATCGCGATCTCGGAAACCGCGGTCGCGATCGCGCAGGGCCAGTTCGTTCCGGCCGAATTCGTCCGTCCGTCGAAACTCGCGTACGCGCTGTCGCGACGCGCGGGCGCGCTCGCGACGGTCAATCAGCCCGAGTCCTTGCAACTCGTCATCGACGACGCCGGCGCCTGGAAAGTCTTCTACGCAGCTGCGATGCACGCGGTCGGACGCTTGAGCGGCAAGCGCGGCGCGTTCTACGAGATCTTGGGCGAGTCCATCACGGCCATCGACGGATACACCGGGACCCTGGCTCCCTACGAGCGCGCGATCGTGCTCGCGCCCCGCGAACCCGACGCGTTCGCCCAATCGGTCTGCGAACGCACGGGCATCGCGTGCGCCGTCGTGGACGTGAACGATCTGGAGAGAGCCAAGGTGCTGGGCGCGTCAGCCTGCGTCGCGCGTACGTGCGTGGCGAACGCGCTGCTGGACAATCCGCACGGCAACGGCGACGAACAAACGCCGATCGTCGTGTTGAAGTGGCGCGGCGCGAGCGACGGCAATCCGCTCGTCGAGAGGCCGGGATGAACGGTTCGTTGCTTTGGCCGTTCCTGTTCGGATTCGTTGCGGCGGCCGCCGGCGGCGCCGCCGTGCTCGCGCTCCTTCGCGGACTTCGTCTACAGCAGCACGCGTACGAAGACGCGCCCGAAACGCATCAAAAGAAGACCGGAACGCCGACGATGGGTGGGGTCGTGTTCGTGCTGGCGTTGTTGCCGCTGGCGTTTAGCCCCGGACTTCCGCTCGCCGTGCAGACGTTCTTCGTCGTCGCGGCCTGCGGCGCGATCGGGTTTTGCGACGATTTTCTCTCGATCCGTCGCGGCAAGAACCAGGGGCTGCGCGCGCGCACGAAGTTCCTGGCCAGCGCGCTGGTCGCGGTGCTGTTTCTTCGGCTGTGCTCGGATTCGAATGCGATTTTCCCGCGCGACGTGCTCTTTCACGCAGGCACGACGACGATCGCCGCGCCGCACTGGCTTTGGCTTCTGCTCGGAATATGCGCGATTACCGGCACGATTCACGCCGTCAATTTGACCGACGGTCTCGACGGTCTTGCGACCGGCGCGGCGATTCCGCCGCTGGCCGTGATGGCGTACGCCGCTGGGAGCGCGGGCGTTTTCGTACCCCAGGAGGCGGCCCTTTTGGGCGTGGGAGCGTGCTTCGGCTTTTTGCTCTACAACCGGCATCCGGCCAAGATGTTCATGGGCGATACGGGCTCGCTCGCGCTGGGCGCGCTGCTGTCGAGCGTCGCGATTCTCTCCGGCCAAATGCTGCTGCTGATTCTCGTCGGCGGCGTCTTCGTTGCCGAAGCGCTGTCGGTGATCGTTCAGGTCGCCTATTTCAAGGCGAGCGGCGGCAAACGCATCTTCCGGATGAGTCCGCTGCACCATCACTTCGAGCTCGGAGGCTGGCCGGAGACGAAAGTGACGGGCATGTTCTGGGCGGCGTCGCTGGGCTGCTCGCTGCTCGGACTGGCGCTGGTGCGATGATCGAATCGTTGCGCGGGCAGACGTGGCTCGTGATCGGCCTGGGGAAAAGCGGCGTCGCCTGCTCGCACGTCCTGGCCGGCCTGGGCGCGACCGTGCTCGTCACCGACGAAAAGGCGGTTG
>PMFP01000169.1:0-2618 GCA_003155175.1 Vulcanimicrobiota bacterium | reverse complement strand
CTCGCCTATCGCCTGTGCCGCGCGCCGATAATTGCGATTACCGGAACGAAGGGAAAATCCACGGTCACGGCCCTGACGGGCCACTTGCTCGCCGGCGCCGGGAAGAACGTTCGCGTCGGCGGCAACATCGGAAAGCCTCTGGTGAGCGAAGTGGGTGGACTGGGTCCGGACGACTGGATCGTGGCGGAGGTCTCGTCGTTCCAGCTCGAAACGGTCGACCGCTTCAAGCCGCGCGTGAGCGTTCTGCTCAACGTCGCGCCCGATCATTTGGACCGGTACGCCTCAATGGAGGAATACGCGGCCGCGAAATTTCGTATTTTCGCTCGCCAGGACGAATCCGACGCATTCGTCGGCAACCTGGACGACGCGCGCGTGGCCGCCTTGCGCAGCGACGCGGCACGGCCGGCGATGCGCGCGAAGCAGTCATGGTTCACGCTTGCGGCGAATGCCGACGGCGCCACGATGTATCTTGAGAACGGCACGATTTTCTACGCGCCGGCCGCTTCGCGGGCCGTCGGCGTGGCATCGGCGTCGGAGATTCCGCTGGCCGGACGGCATAACGTCGCAAACGCGATGGCCGCGCTGCTGGCGGCGATTGCCGCCGGATGCGATCCGTCCGCGCTGCGCGAGCCGCTGGCCTCGTTTCGTCCGATGCCGCACCGGCTGGAGCCCGTCGCCGAGATCGAGGGCGTGCTCTACGTGGACGATTCGAAATCGACCAACCCCGATGCGACGGTGGCGGCGCTGCACGCCTACGAGCGCCCCATCGTTCTCATCGCGGGCGGCCGCGCGAAGGGAACGCCGTTCGCCGGGCTTGGCACCGCGATACGCGAGCGCGTCAAGCGCGTCATCGCGATCGGCGAAGCCGCGGAGGAGATCGTCGCGTGTGCGGGCGGCACGCCATCGCAGCGCGCGCGTTCCATGGACGAAGCCGTTCGTCTGGCGCGCGCCGCCGCAGCGGCCGGCGACGTCGTGCTGCTCTCACCTGCGTGCGCTTCGTTCGACATGTTCGATTCGGCCGAAGCGCGCGGCGATCGCTTCGCCGCCGCCGTCCGGGCGCTGCGGGAGCGTGCCGGTGCATAGCCGCAAGGTCGCCGCCGCGCCGATCGAACACGCGCCGCCGCGTTCGTATATCGCGACCCCCCCCGACACGTGGCTGTTCGCCGCGGTCGCCGCCTTGGTCGCCTTCGGGCTCATCATGGTTTACAGCGCGTCGAGCGCGACGGCATTCGCCGAACACGGCGACGCCGCGTATTACATGAAGCGCCAACTCGTCTGGCTCGTGGTGGGCTGCATTTTCGCCGTCGCCGCTTTCCAAATGGACTATCAGAAGTTGCGAAGGCCGGCNNTGGATCGGCGCGTCGGCGGTTTCGCTGCAGCCGTCCGAATTCGCCAAACTCGCCTTGGTCGTCTATCTCGCGGCGATTCTCTCTTCGCGCGGCGAGCGAATCACGCAGCTGGCGAGCGGGCTCGCCCCACTGTGCGTTCCCGTCTTTCTGTTGGCGCTGCTCGTTCTCAAAGAGCCCGACATGGGAACGGCGAGCATCTTCGTCTTCGTCGCGTTTACGATGTTCTTCGCCGCGGGCGCGCGCGTCCCGCATTTGGTCGCCGTAGCGGCGGCCACGCTTCCGATCGTGCTCTTCACCGTGATGTCGAGCGCCTACCGGCGCGCGCGCATCTTCGCGTTTCTCGATCCCTGGAAGGATCCGCAGAACACCGGGTTCCACATCGTGCAATCGCTCCTCGCGCTCGGGAGTGGCGGCCTTTTCGGCGTGGGCCTGGGCGCGTCGCGCGCGAAGTTCTTCTATCTCCCCGAGCAGTACACGGACTTCATCTTTGCCGTGATCGGCGAGGAGCTCGGCATGATCGGCGGCCTGTTCGTGCTGGCCGTCTTCGTGCTGATCGCCTATCGCGGCATCAAGATCGCGCTCGCGGCGACCGACCGCTTCGGATATTTCCTCGCGATCGGATGCACGGCGATGATCGTGCTTCAGGCGTTCGTGAACATCGGCGTCGTCACGGCGTCGTGGCCGGTGACGGGCGTTCCGTTGCCGTTCATCTCCTTCGGCGGCAGTTCGCTCATCGTGAACCTCGTCGCGGTCGCACTCGTGGCCAACGTCGGCCGCCGGCGCCGCGTCAACGCACCCTAGTGGCGACCCCTTGAGGGTTCTCTTCGCGGGGGGCGGCACGGGCGGACATCTCTATCCGGCCATCGCGCTGGCCGACGCGCTCGGCGCGCACGCCGACGTCGCGTTCGCCGGAACGGCGGATCGCCTCGAGGCCGAGATCGTCCCCGCCGCGGGTTATCCGCTGCACGCCGTCGCAAGCCGGCCGCTTACGAGAAGCCTCTCGCCCGAATTAGTGCGCACGTTCGGATCCAATCTTCGCGGGACGCGGCAGAGTTTGCGCGTCATCGCGGGCTTCCGGCCCGACGTCGTGATCGCGACGGGCGGATACGTCTGCTTCCCCGTCGTTTTGGCGGCGCGCATCTTGCGCGCGACCGGGAAATTTCGCGGGAGGATTGCGTTGCTCGAGCCCAACGCGAAGCCCGGGCTCACGAACCGGCTGCTGGCGCCGCTGGTGGACGAAGTGTGGGGCGCGTTTCCCGAGGCCGACGA
>PMFP01000124.1 GCA_003155175.1 Vulcanimicrobiota bacterium | reverse complement strand
CAATATACAAGGCTCAGGATGAACTGAGGAGGGCTTTTTTCTGGAGTACGTTCAAGATGAGGTTGGCGGGCATGAGACCGTACGAGCGAGGCATGAGGAGAAACCATGGATATTTCCCGCGTGGGATCGCAGCCGTCCGGTAAGGGGCCTGCGGAGTCGTTCACGGGGAACGTTCGCATCGATCCGCTTTTCGATCGCACCGATCCGGCGCGCGTGTTCGGCGCGAACGTCACGTTCGAGCCGTGCGCACGCACCGCATGGCATACGCACCCGTTGGGACAGACGCTGATCGTAACCGCGGGTTGCGGCCGCGTGCAGCGCTGGGGCGGACCGATCGAGGAGATCAAGCCGGGCGACGTCGTGCTGATCGCACCCGGCGAGAAACATTGGCACGGCGCGGCTCCGCTCACGGCGATGAGCCACATCGCGATTCTGGAAAAGCTCGACGGCAAGAGCGTTGATTGGATGGAACACGTCACCGACGAGCAGTATCATGCTGCGCCGTAGGCACGCGTAGTGAGCGACGTCGTCGTTGCGATCGGCGCCGGGTCGATCGGGCAGGCGATTGCGCGGCGGATCGGTGCCGGAAAGCACGTCTTGCTCGCGGACGTGCGCCCCGAACTCGCCGATGCGGCGGCACGAATCATGAGCGATGCCGGATTTGACGTCAGTACGACGACCGTTGACGTCTCGTCGCGCGCGTCGGTGCACGCGCTCGCGCAGACGGCCGCGGCACTGGGCGACGTCACCGGGGTGATCCACGCCGCGGGCGTCTCGCCGTCGCAGGCATCGCCGGCGACGATTCTGTCGGTGGATCTGTACGGCACCGCGCTCGTGCTCGAGGAGTTCGGCAACATCGTCGCTCGCGGCGGGTCGTGCGTCGTCATCGCGTCCATGTCCGGACACCGATTGCCGGCGCTGACCGCCGAGCAAGACAAGGCGCTCGCGACGACGCCGGCCGACGAATTGCTCGCGCTTCCGATGCTTCAGCCGGATAAGGTGACGGATCCGCTCAACGCCTACCAAATCGCCAAGCGCGCAAATTCGCTGCGCGTGATGGCGGAAGCGGTGCGGTGGGGCGAGCGCGGTGCGCGGGTCAATACGATCAGTCCCGGGATCGTCATCACGCCGCTCGCGAACGACGAATTGAGCGGGCCTCGCGGCGAGGGGTACCGGCGTTATATCGAGGGATCGGCGGCCGGGCGCGCCGGCACGCCGGACGAGGTCGCGACCCTCGCGGCGCTTCTCATGGGCCCGGACGGCGCCTTCATCACCGGCAGCGACTTCCTCCAAGATGGCGGGGTCACCGCCGCGTATTGGTTCGGCGATCTCGGTCCGAAATAACCTAACGTCGTTTTCGTCCGCGGCCGGGGAGCTTCTCGCCGGCGCACGAACAGGAGAAAAACGCTGGTCACGCACTACGGGAGGCATATATGCGTAGCCGAATTCTGGTATTGGTCGCCTTCGCGGCCGCGGCGGGAGTCGCCGGATGCTCCGGAACCTCGACGGCCATCCCCCCGGGCTCGAATCCGAGCGCCCTTTCGTCTCAGGAGAGCGCCGCCCAACGCTTCCCGGAAGCGAACCCGGCGGCGACAGCGAAGCCGACCGCAACGCCCACGCCGGTCGTGTACCCCTTCAAGAACGGCGATCAGTTTACGTACTCCTTCGCGTACCGGAGGGACAGCATCAAGGGCAGCACGGATACGTACGTCCTGCTCGACGCGACTCTAACGTCCGTGCTCTCGGGTCCCACAACGTATAACGGCGTGCCCGCCTACGAACTCCGCTCGAGCGGCAAAACCAGCTCGGGTAGTACGTATCCGGCGTCGCTGGACTACGTTGACTACATGAACCTGATCTCGACGGGCGGCCACACCGAATACGTCGACTACGGGTACGATCATTCGGACGTACTCGACAAGTGCTGCGGCGTGACCGAATACGACGACACGAAGGTAGCGTACGCGACGCCCTTCGTCGAGAACGTGTTGCCCGAGACGACCGGCGCCACGTGGGCCCAACAAGTCGCGATCAAAGAGACGGTGAACGATTACGACCACACCGCCCAGAATTCACCGAACATTCTCAGCGGCACGCTGACGAGGGCCAACGATGGCTCGTACTACGGTTCGGGCATGAACTACGACGTTCCGGAAACACGTGACGTACGCTCCGATGGAACCGGTTACGTCATCGATGGCCCCGCCAGCGCTCCGGTGGAATGGGCCTTCGCGCTGCCCGAGCCCGGTAAGTCCGGCAACGTGATTCCCGCGACCGAGCGATACGCCGGCAAGTCCGGGACAAATCTCGTTCCCGATTGGTATCCCGGCGGAGACGCGCCCGCCAAGCCGCTCGCAAGCGAGACCGCGCGCGACCTCGGCTCCGCAAAAGCGCCTTCGGAGTGCGGCAAGCAGGCCGGCACCGGCGCGATGCACATCGAGTCGACGTACTCGCAGCTCGACCCGATCGTCGGGTTCACCAACAAGGAAGTGATCGACAACTACGTGGTTGCCGGGAAGGGCACGATCTGCACCATCGATCAAGTCCTGGAGTACGACTACGACAGGGAAGTCACCGGCAAACTGACCAAGACCATCAAGACCTCGACGGTCTGGGTCTTACTCTCGGAGATCCTCAAGTAGGGGTCCGTCCTTCGAGAGGCTCAGGATGACACAGCGGTGGGGGCGCGGTCGTCAGTCCAGCCCATGATCGTGCGTATTTGCCGTTGTGTCTCCGGCATGGGCTCGACGCCGAGGTGGCGCTTGAGATAGGCTCGCAGCGATTCGTATTCGGCGACGGCGCGGCTGCGCCGGCCTAACTCTCCGAAACACTGCATGACGAGCTGCGCGGCGCCTTCGTGCGCGCGGTCCAGGCCAAGCAGATCGAGTCCGTATCCGAGTGCGGACTCCGCGTCGCCTTCGGTCAGGGCCTTTCGGGCTAGTCGCTCCAACATCGAGGCGTACATACTCGAGTACTTGATGCGCTCGCGCTGCAGCCAGTCGCTCTCCTCACCCTCGAAAAGCTCGCCGGCGTACAGCGCAACGGCGTCTTTGAATGCGGAGATCGAGCCTTCGCGATAGAGGGTCTCGAATCGCGCCACGTCGCTCTCGATGCGTACGTCGCGATGCCAGGCATAACCGTCGGAGACCGAGCGTATCGCATCGAAGCCGTCGAGAACGGGTCGCAGAAAGGCACGGGCTCCACTGGCCGCGATGTGCAGGCGATGCTTCACGCCTTCGCCATCGAGCCCGGGCCAAAACAATTCGCCCAACCGCTCGCGCGACGCGGGGCGAGTCGGATGAAGGACGAGATACTGCATGAGTTCGCGGCCTCGTTTGGCCGCAGGAGGAGGCGGGCTCTGCCCGCCGCGCGCGTGAAAAATCTGGAAGCTGCCGAAGCAATTTACGTACAAAGCCGGCGCGACGGGGCGCTGCGCGATCGCGTCCTTGAGTGCGGCAACGGCTGCAGAGGGCGCGGCGTTGCTATTGGGCGATGACGTGACCTCGGCAATGACGGCGGCGACGATCTGCCTGCTGACTGTGACCTGCTCCATCCGAGTATCTCCCAGGACGAACGCCGTGGTGCCGAGCGAGGAATCCGTGGTGAGGTGGTATCGTACAGCGCGCCATTCCGAGGGTCAATATGCATCCGGAGTCTTTACATAACCTTAACTGAGCGTAACGATAGCGGCGCGAGAGCAAGCGGCGCGCGAACGTAGAGCGAGACGTGCGCGCTCGCAGGCGCCGCAGCGGTCAGACTCAGGTTCATGCATCTCGATCGCAGCCTGACGAGCTGTCCCAGCGCATTGCCGGAACAACCGGGGGCGCAAATCATCGGCGTCGTGCGCGGCGAGAGCGGTGCGACGTTCATGCAGCCGTTGCCGCGGGCGCTTCCCGTCGGCGCGTTCGTCGATCTCATACCGGCAACCGTCCGGCCGACCGAGGTACTGCGCTTCTCGGCACCGTGCGCGGAGCGACGCTGCGCGCACTTCGAGCAGGGCAAATGCCACCTCGCGACGCGCGTCGTGTCGGAATTGTCCGCAGTGACCGAGCGTCTCACGCCCTGTGCCGTCCGGCCGACGTGCCGCTGGTTCGGGCAAGAAGGCCCGGCGGCTTGCCGCCGATGTCCGCAAGTGATCACCGAGCCCTACGCCGCTTCCGAGCTGATGCGCGAAGTCGCACGGCCGGCCGCAAAAGGAGCCATGCATGTCAGAACGGTCTAGAGACTCTGCAGACGGCATCGATCTGGGCGAACTCACGGAAGCCGTCACGCGTTCGGTGCGCCGCGCACTCGAAGAACGGCCCGTCGTCGCCGCGACGCCGGGCGTGTTCCGCAATCCCCGCATCATCATCGGGGTCATCTTCGACCCCGTGGAACTCAACCCGCAGCCGCTGCCGCCGTAGGAGGTAGATCATGCCGAATCTCGGCTTTCAATTTGAAGTGCTCAAGCACGTCATTACGGAACGCGCGGCCGGCGGAGATCCGGTCGCCGTCACCCTCAGCCACGGTAACTTCAACAACGCAACCATGCCGTTTGCGGTGCTCGGGGCGATGGGACCGGACGTCCTGCGCTACGTGCCGATCAGCCCCGCCCTCGCCTCGTTTCTCGCGGGCCTCGTGCCGCCGGCAACGTCCGGAACGGCGCTCTCGCCGTCGCAGACCGCTGCAGCCGTGTCGAACGCGACGACGCAGCTCCAGGGCCTCACTGCGCCCACCGCGACGCCCGCGCAGCAGGCGTTGGCCTTCGAGCTCTACTTCAACCCGCTCGGCGCGGCGTATTCGGTGCTCTTTAGTTCGCTCGTGATTCCGCTGTGGCCGATCCTCAACCACGTCACCGACGTTCTCGATCAACTGCAAACCATCGTGACGGACCAGGACGAGATCGCGCTCGCCTCCCTCTTGGCCGGCGGATCGGTTCAGGGGTTGGAGAATTTGCAATCGCAGCTCGTCGGACTTCCGGCAACGATCGCGGTCATGCAAATCGTCATCGGCGCAATCGTGTCGGAAGGTCCGTGGATGGAGATGAACCAGACCTTTCCGCCGGCCGCCGACGTCATCGCGGACCGGCGCTACGAGTTCCTGCGCTGGCATCTCACGGGCGAGTTCGCGCGTAACCTGCTGCAGCACGCAAAGTCGGCGAACCAGAAAGCGTTCGCCTTCGGTTGGCTCTCGCACGTCTCGTCGTCGGTAACTGCCGAACCGTTCGTCAACAACGTCGTCGGCGGTCCGTATCGCACGCACTGGTGGCGCAATCGCCTGGCGGGCAACTTCGTGGACTCGTGGACGTTTGGATTCTTCGAACAGAATCCGCTCCCGACGATGGCCGGGGACAACCCGACGCCCGCATACGCCGATCCGAACACCGGCGCCGGGTGGCCGTCGATCTGCGAGGCAAATCTGCAGAACCTCTTCAACGTGGCGGGCCTGGACGGACCATCCACCACGGACGGCGTTCCGGACGCGGTGACCGCGATGGCTACCGGCAACGTCGCGGGCCTGCTGAGCTCGTTTCCGTTCCCGGCCGAGATCTCGAAACTGCTCGACGACACGATCGCGGCAACGTATGCCGCGAGCATGCTTCCGACGGTCGGACTCGACGCGAACGGCCACCTGACGCCGGCGTTTCAGAGCGACACGTTTGCGCGCGCCTACCTCGGCGCGTTCGCCGTCTACTGGTTCATGACGTCGGGCAGCGGACCCATCGGCAACAACCCGACCGGCACGCCGACCGGCATGCCGGAACCGACGTGGATCAGCTCGGGCGGCTCGCCGTCGTCTCCGCAGCAGGCGGGCGTGAACGTCGGCGCGGCGGTTTGCGCGGCACTACTGGCGATCTTCGCGATCTTCTCAATCCTCACCGGTGACTTCGTCGCCGGCGCGGCCGCGCTGGTCGCGGCGCTGGCGGTGCCCGTCATCGACTGGCCGACCGTTGCCAACGAGCTGTTCTGGCTGCGCAAGACGCTCGTGGATCAGGAGAACCTGCTGCGCGATTCGCTGGTCATGAGCGGGCTTGCGTATCCGCCGCCGGTGCTTTTGGGCGCGATCGATCCGGACGGTAATACGTTGCCGGCGACCGATCTGACCCCGCCGGTATCGGGCCTGCCGCAAGGGCAAACGCCGGCAACGGCGGGCGTGCCGCTATGCAAGACCAACGCGCTGAGCTCGGGCCAGTTCGCGGCAACCTACGAAGGCGGCGCGTATCCGCGCCGGCTCGATGCGACCAGTTCCGTCGCGCCCGTTGCCGACGTCAACTTCGCACAGTATCCGCTCGGCGTTGGAGTCGAATCCGAGGCGACCGACAACGGCATGCCGGCGAACCTCTATCCGAACACGCTCATCGCGAGCATGGCGCCCGTGCTCAACGGCGGTATGCTGGCGTCCGCGCCGTGGCCGACTGCGGACAAACCGTTCGGCGACGCGGTCGCCAACGCCATGCAGATCATCGCCGCCGCTGCAAAGGGTCTGCCCGATTACAATCTCGACGGCGATCGCGGATACGGGTGGCAAACCTGGGATCCCACCGCCGGATCGAACCCGTTCAATCCCCCCGTCGCTGCGATGGCAGAGCCATAAGGGAGACACAAGTCATGCGTCAGACCATCAAAAGGCCGGGCAAGTCCGGCAACGGCAACGGATCGCATCAAGGCAAGGGCGAGAAGCAGAAGTTCACCGCTCCCACCATTCCGTCGTTTCAGCTTCCGCGCGAATCGCGCAAGCACTACACGCCGTACCTTCTCGTTCGCGACGCCGCGGGCGACACCGGCGCGCGACCGCTGCCCGGGGGCACCGTCTTCTGGGAATCACCGGACGTGTGGGTCGAGAGCTCGCTCGGCATCAACCAGCCCGTCGTCGGGGAGCCGAACCGGGTCTTTGCGCGCGTGACGAATCTTGGTTGGCAATACGCGACGGGCGTGACGGTGAAGTTCTATTGGGCGGATCCGTCGCTCGCCATCACCGAAACGTCCGCGAACCTGTTCGGCATGGGATTCGCCGACATTCCCTCCGGCTGGAGCGTCGTGGTCGAAAGCCGCAAGCCGTGGGTTCCGGTCGAAGAGAACGGCGGACACGAATGCCTCATCGCCGAGGCGTACATTCCCGTCTTCGATCCGCTGACGTCACCGATGGATCCAGTGGACGACCGGCACGTCGGCCAAAAGAACGAGCAATTGGTGCAAGTCGCCGCCGGAATGGCGTTTACGACGAAGGTGAAGGCGCTCAACGCGGTCGGGCTCGAGCAACCGTTGACGTTCGAAGTTCAACCGCTGCGCCTTGCGGCGGTGCATCCGCTGGTGGAGGCGCGCGCGCGAATGTTGCGCGTCGCGTTGCAAGGGCCGTCTCCCGACGTGCTCCCACTCAGCTTGCGCATGCACGACGACGGCGGAGTCTACACCGGACCGAGCACGCTGTTCGCCAGCCGGCTTCTCGAGCAAGCCCGCCAGGAGATCGCGGGAACGTCCGTGGACACCTCGGCTTCCGTGCAGATCGCGCACACCGCTCGCTTCGCGCCCTGGGAGAGCCGCACGGTCGAAATCCGCGGACAGGTTCCCGCCGGGGCGCAGCCCGGACAGACGTTCACGTTCCGGATCGTGCAGCGCATCGGCCGCATGATCGCCGGCGGCTACACGGTCAACGTGCTGGTGGTGTGAGGTCTGCGTCCTTCGTCCTTCGACAAGCTCAGGATGACACTGGGGGTGGCTTGCGATGACCGTGATTGTTAAGTGCCTGTAGTTAAGTTCTGCAGGTTGGTGATGCCTTGGGCGGCGAGGGCTTTGAGGTCTTGGTAGGTGGTGAGCTCGGCGGGGGTTGGTTTGGCGTAGGCGTTTTCGAGGGAGTTTAAGAGGAAGCCGAGCTGTTCGCGAACCTTGGTCGGGTGGATGACGTCGTATTCACTCGAGCTTCCGTTTAGCAAGACGAGGTCGGCGATTGCCGCGTCCACTTGCGCGCGTTTGTCGGGGGAGAGGTGCGCGCTTGCGGACATGGCGGCGGCGATGGCGCGGTCGAGCTGGTCGATCGTGCCGAGAATCTGCTGCTCGAGCGCGAGGCGCGCCTCCAGATCGCCGGCGGCCGGATGAACGCGCGGGTCGAGCGCGATCGTGAGCGGCGCGCGCAACGTCGTCGAACCGTACTGCAACACGACGGTGTATTTGCCCGGTAGTACCGTCGGCCCGTCGGCGCCGTCCGGGAAGTCGTCGGTGATGTCGTTCTTGTATCCGGGAGGGTCGAACGCCGGCGCCGACTTGAGATCCCATTGGAAGGCGTTGATGCCGGCTTTCATGCCGGTTGCGTTGTTTTCACCGCGCGCGCGCAGGTGCGCTTGGTCCGTCACGTCCTCCTGGTCCTCGGTCAGTTTGACGTCCTTCTTCGGCGCGACGTGCAACGTGAAGCTGCGGACGGTCGCGCCGTTCGCGTCAAGGAACGACAGGACGGCCGGCGTGCGGCCATCGTAGTTCGCGGGCAGGTTGAAGAAGACGCGCGCGCCGTACCGCGGGTTCTCGCCCGCCGACGGAATGCCGGAGTTGTCGCCGCCGTACGACTGCGTCAACCAAGCCGTTTCCGGAGCGAAGAGCTGCGCGTTCGCGGTGCTGTAGCTCGTTTGTCGCGCGAACTGTTCGAGGAGTGCGAGGTTGTCCATGATCCAGAACGCGCGGCCGTGCGTGGCGGCGACGAGCTCGCCTTCGCGCGCGTTCACCGCCAGGTCGCGTACCTGGACGCCCGGGAGGTCGAGGGTCAGCGGCTGCCAGTTTGCGCCGCCGTCGAGGCTGGCGTAGACGGTGCTGCGCGTGCCCGCGAAGAGCAGACGCGGCTCGCGGGGATCCTGGCGGACCGCAAAGACGTATTGGTCTTGCGGTAAGCCGCTGGTTATCTGAGTCCAGGTCGCGCCGTAGTCGGTGGTCATGTAGACGTAAGGATGGTAGTCGTCCCACATGTAGCGCGACGCGCTGAGGTAGGCGGTTCCCTTGTCGGTGTGCGAGGGTTCGATCGAGCTGATCTGCGCCCACTGCGGGAGCTGCGGAGGCGTCACCGCCGCCCAGTTGGCGCCGTGATCCTTGGTGACGTGGACGAGACCGTCGGCCGAGCCGGCCCAGATGACGTCGCCGTCGAGCGGCGAGACCGCGAGCGAGGCGATGTCGGGGAACGTCTCGGCGCCGGTCTGGTCGTTGTAGACCGGGCCGCCCGTCGCGCCCTCCGTGCTCGGGTCGTTGCGCGTGAGGTCCGGACTGATGACCTTCCAGGTCTGTCCGCGATCGGTGCTCGAGAAGACGACCTGCCCGGCCTCGAGGAGCTCGTGCGGATTGGCAGGCGAGAAAAAGATGGGGTGCGTCCAGCCGAAGCGATACTTGGTTTCGGCGGCGCTTGCGCCGGCCATGTAGCGCGGATACGGGGAGACGTTTTTCGCTTGTCCCGTCTGGCGGTTGAGCTGCACGAGCGAACTATAGTAGCCCGCCCCGTAGGTAACGAGCGGATCTTCGGGGTCCGGCGCGATGAACGTGCTCTCGCCCAGCGCCACGTTATGCCAGTCGTTAATCGTGAGCGCTCCGCTAGTCGAGGCGCTGGGATACTCCCAGCTCGACTCGTCTTGCGACGCTCCAAACATGTGGAACGGGAACTGATTGTCGAGCGCGACGTGATAGATCTGGCCCGTCGGCTGATTCCATTCGGTGCTCCAGGTTTCGCCGCCGTTCACCGAGACCGTTGCGCCGCCGTCGTTGCCTTCCAGCAAGATGTTGGGGTGGTACGGATTGATCCAGACGATGTGGTGGTCGCCGTGCGGGAAACCGTCGATCGCCTTCCAGGTCTTGCCGCTGTCGCTGGTGACATAGAGCGAATTGACGTTAGGCGCATAGGCGCGTTTGGGGTTCGTTGGATCGGCGAAGATCGCGGTGTAGTAGAAGGCGCGTTGGCGCAGCTTCCACTGATTGTTGACGTGCTGCCACGTCTTGCCGGCATCGTCGGAGCGGAAGACTCCGCCGTCAGCTGCCTGCACGATCGAATAGACGACCTTCGGGTTGGACTGCGAGACCGAGACGCCGATCTTGCCGAGCGTTCCCGTCGCGTACCCCGGATTCGCGGAGATCTTCGTCCAATGCGCGCCGCCGTCGGTGGTCTTGTACAGACCGCTGCCGGGGCCGCCGCTCGTGAGCTTCCACGGCACGCGCTGCGCCTGCCACATGGCGGCGTAGAGAGTGTTCGGATCGCGACCGTCCATCGAGAGATCCACGCCGCCGGTGTTCTCGTCAACGAAGAGAATCTTGCGCCAGGTCTTACCGCCGTCGGTCGTCTTGAAGATGCCGCGATCGGCGTTGGGTTTGAAGACGTGTCCCATCGAGGAGGCGTAGACGACGTTGGGATCGCGGGGGTCGATGGCCAGCTTCGTGATCATGTGCGTCTCGCGCAGACCCGCATACGACCACGTCTTGCCGGCGTCGGTGGACTTGTAGACGCCGTCGCCNNNGCCCGCCGATGTACGGTCCGATGCTCCGCCAGTGCAGCTTGCCCATCAGTTGTTGGGCGGGCGGTTTGGCCGCTGCCGATGGGGATGCCGCGACCGTTGCGATCGGGGCGGCGACGAACGAAAACGCCAGAGCGGCGGCAAGAAAACGCTTCATAACGCGCTTATCCGGCAAAGAGGCCTCTGCGCCCTTCGCCCGGCGCGTCCTTCGACAGGCTCANNCAGGCTCAGGATGACACTGTGGCAACCTGCGCGTTATGCGGAAGAGTTAGCGGCCGAAGGCGGCGTTTAGCCAGGCGATGCGGTCGGCGCGGGCTGCTGGTATGGCGAGGGCGTGATTGGTGTCGTAGTAGGCGATGCGCTTGGGCTCGGGCGCGGCGGCGGCAAAGGCTTGCGCTTTGGCTGCGGGGATGTACTCGTCGTGCAACGCGAACTGTAAGAGAAAACCGCGCGCTTGCGAGCGGGCGAGATACGGGAGCGGGTCGAGCGGCTGCATGGATGCGACGTAGGCGGCTGGGTCGGCGGGTTTTGCGCCGAGCAGAAACCACGAGCTGAACGTCGTGGTGCCGGCGGCGAGCACGTAGTAGGCCGGCCGCGGGTCCACGCCGCTGAGCACCGCGCCGTACATCGCACCGAAGTCGTGGCCGACGTAGGCGAGTTTGTGCGGGTCAACGCCGCGGGTGGCGAGCAAGACGTCCAGCGAGCGCCGCAGATCCTTTACCTGCGCGATCGAGGCGGCGTAGTCGGTTGCGGGAGAGCGGACCTTTTCGAACCAGTTGGGATCGGACCACGGCGCGTCAATGAGCAGCGAGGTCGTACCCTTTTCGGCTAACGCGAGCGCGTCGGGCTTGAACTCTTCGAGGTTGGTCGCTTTCGGATCGTCGCCGAGCCAATGGACGAAGAGCACCGCGCTTCCGTCGGGCCTCTCCGGAAGCACGAGGTTGGCATGGATGCGTCCGGTGCCGGCGGCGTTGACGAAACTGACGTCTTGGACGGTGCTCGCGCCTTGCGGCGTGCTCGATGCGACGCGCAGATCGAGCGGGCGGTTTTGGTCGTAGGCGAACGCTGTGGCCGGCAAGGGCGTCGGCGCGGCATGTGGCGCTGCGGCTACGCGGAACGTTGAAAGGGCGAGCGTCGCCGCGATCACCGCCGGAAGAAGTGCGAGCGCCGGACGTTTCATTTCCGGGGTATAGTTCGGCACGGGCAAGGTGTCCTACGCGGCAGCGGAGCGTCTCACCGGCGCTGCCGCCGAATGGTCACGTCAGACGAAGAGGTCGGCCGACACGCCGAAGAGCTCGCAGAGCTTCTTGATGTGCGTTTTACTGAGGGCACGCTTTCCGGAAAGGACCTCAGATACGATTCCGCTCGAGCCCAGGAGTTGACTCAACTTAGCCTGTGACACGCCGCTCGCGAGCATCAGTTCCTTGAGCGCCGCGATGGGATCGGGTGCTTCGATCGGGTGATGTTCCTCTTCGTAGCGGTCGATCAAGACGGTCAGCAGTTCGAGGTAGCGATCCTCGGCCGCGGAGCGCTTTGAAAGGTCCAAGAGTTCTTCTACGCGCGCGATGTACTTACGAAGTTCGCGTTCGCTATGAATTGCTCGCGGGAGCTCGTCGCTAAGAAGATTTCTGTATGCCTCGGTGACGGTCATTTCCATCTGTCCTTATCGTATTCTGCGTGAGTCAAGACGGTCTTGACGTAGATGATCTGCAAGCGGTATTCGATCTTGGCGATCAGGCGATACGTATTCCCCTTGACGTTGAAGACCGTATAGCGCCCGACCGCCTCTGCGGTCGAATACGTGCGACGGACTTCGATTAGGTTTTGCCAGCGCGCAAGTTTGGCCGTCGCAAACCAGGTCTTGAGGGCATCCTCCGCGTCGGCGTGGACGACCCAGAATTCGCGGAGGCGCCGGCGGCTGACGATCCTCAACCCACTCTCATTTCGAGAGTATTCTCTCAAAACGAGAGTTCGCCGTCAAGCCCATCCTTCGACAGATACTGTATCTTTCATGAATTAGCAAGGGCTCCGTCGTAGGGCCGGCCGCTCTTGAGGACGCCCATGGCGATGACCAGGAGCTTCCTCATGACGGCGATGATGATTTTCTTGTTCGGCTTGCCGGCTTCGCGCAGTCGCTGAGCAAAGGCGCGCAGGCGGGGATTATGGGTCATCGCCACGATCGCCGGCCACCAAAGGCCCTTTCGCAGCCACGCGTTGCCGATTTTGCAAATGCCGTTGCGCCCTCGCACCGACGTGCCGGACGTGCGTATGCGCGGCGAGAGCCCGGCATACGCCGCCAGCGCCTTCCCGTCGGCAAATTCTTCCAGATGAGGGCATTCGGCCAGAAACAGGGCGGCGGTCGAGTCTCCGATACCTGAGATGCTCGTGAGCAAATCACGCCGCTTACGAAGGGGCGGGTTATCATCGAAAAGCCGATCGATTTGCCGCTCGATCTCTCGGATTTGCTCCGAAAGTTTCTCAATCAAATCCTCGATGGAACGCTTGACCGTGGGTAAGATATTGGGCGTTTGCAACTGTGTCTGATACGAGGCGCGCGATTCTTTCAGATTGCTGCAGAAGCGCACCAGGCCTCGCAATTGCCGCTCT
>PMFP01000099.1 GCA_003155175.1 Vulcanimicrobiota bacterium | reverse complement strand
GGCGGTGGCAACATCGACGGACCCTCGGCGGGCCTCGCGATCTTTCTCGCGATCTACTCCGCGATCGCGCGCGCGCCGTTGCCGCAAGACGTCGCCGTGACCGGCGAGCTCTCCATCGCCGGAAAGGTGCGCGCCGTCGGCGGCGTGGTCGAGAAACTCTACGCGGCTCGCCAGGCCGGAATGCGTTCGATCCTNNGTGATTCCCGTGACCAGCGTCGAGCAGGCCCTGCGAGAACTCGGTCTCCACAGGCAATCCACAAGGCGCTCCACCGGGCCCCGGCGCAAGGCGTAGACGATGAGCCTCGCGCACAAGCTCGGACCCGATCCGGGTCCGTTCGACCGAATCCCGCCCAACAACGTCGAAGCCGAGATGGCGTTGATCGGTTCGATTCTCGTGGATCGCGAGCTGATGGGAACGGTCGGCGAGATCGTGCGTCCCTCGGACTTCTACGCGCACGTGCACGAAACGATCTTTACCGCGCTCATGCACCTGTTCGACCGCGGTGAGCCGCTCGACAAGATCACCGTCGCGGAAGAACTGCGGCGCCGCGAGGTGCTCGATCGCGTCGGCGGCGTCCCGTACTTGAGCGCGCTGATGGATACCGTTCAGACCGCCGCGTCGGCGACCTACTACGCGCGCATCGTCCGCGAGAAATCGATCCTGCGCTCGCTCATTCACGCCGGCACGCAGATCACGCAGCTTGGGTACGAAGCCGAAGAAGACGTGGACAAGGCGCTCGACGCGTCCGAGCAGCTCGTGTTCCAGATCGGCGAGCAGCAAGGGTCCGGCGAGTTCATGCCGGTCAACCGCCTGATGAAAGACGCGTTCGACCGGATCGATCAGCTCTTCCATCTGCGCGGCGACCGCACCGGCCTGACGTCGGGCTATCCCGACATCGACGAGATGACGACCGGATTCCAGCCGGGCAACTTCGTGATCGTTGCGGCNNCGCGAATCGCAAAAGCCGATCGCGTTCTTCTCGCTCGAAATGTCCAACGACGAACTGCTGCAGCGCCTGATTTGTTCGGAGTCGCGCATCTCGATGCACGACCTGCGGCGCGGCAACATCAAGCAGCACCAGTGGGAAGGCATCTCGCGCGCGATGAGCGCGCTCAACGAGTTGCCGATCTATCTGGACGACACGGGCGCGCTCACCGTGACGGAAGTACGCAGCCGCGCGCGCCGGCTCAAAGCGACCTCGGGCCTAGCCGCCATCTTCATCGACTATCTGCAGCTGCTCCGCCCGGGCGTGCTTTCTCGCAACGCCAACCGCAACGAAGAGCTCTCGGAGATCTGCCGCACGCTCAAGGTGACGGCCAAGGATCTCGGCGTCCCGATCTTCGCGCTCGCCCAGCTCAATCGTGCGGTCGAAACGCGACAGGAGAAGCGTCCGATGCTCGCGGACTTGCGCGACTCCGGATCGCTCGAGCAAGAGTCGGATTTAGTCGCGTTCTTGTATCGCGAGGGCTATTACAATCGCGAAACGCCCGACCCGGAAGTGACCGAGTTCATCATCGCCAAGCATCGCAACGGCCGCACCGGGACGCTCAAACTGCGCTTCCAGCAAGAATACACGCTGTTCGTTCCGTACGCGGACGAAACGCACTACCCGGCTCCGTAGCCCTTACCTCAGGCCGGGCGCTCCTCGCCGGGTCCAAGCGCGGAGAAGAACTCGCCGGCCGTATCGCGCAGCACGTCGAGCAGGCGGGCGAAATGCGGACGGATCTCCTCGGCCGACGTCACGCACAGTTCGACCGTAAAGAGCACGTCGCGCTCCTCTTCCCAAATGGCGGTCTTGACGAACTTCTTGCGCACGTTCAGACCGTTGGCGATCTCGATCGGCCGGTCCAGCGCGAGGTCTTCGGGCAGCGACCATCCCGATCCGAGCATCACGAACGTCGGATCGTCGCGGTAGGANNCTTCGTCGTCTTCGCGCGTGAATAGCAGGCCTTCGTCGTCGAGGGCGACCTCCAGCGGCTCGAGCACGTCGACGTCGGCGTCGTCTTCCTCGCTCACGCCTATCGTTCGCCCTTCGTGAATTCGTTGATGAATTTCTCGGCCGCCGCCTTGGTCACGTTCGAATCGAGGATGCGCTCCAAGGCCGTGGTTCCGGCTTCGCGGACGATGCCGACGATGCGCCACAGGATCTTTTCGAACTCTTCCGCCGAGCTGGAGAATTGCTCGATCGCCGCGACGAACGCGGCTCCCTCATCGATGTAGAAAAACTTCACGGCCTTGAGCGATGCCTGCAGCTCGAGAAAGATCTCGCCGTTCTTCGCGCGGTCGTGCGCCCACGGCGGCAGTTCGAAGGCGGTCGAGACGCTGAAGTACGAAGCGTCGCGCTCGCTCACGGTCACGGCGACGTCGTTGCCGCGCGTGCGAAAGTGAATCGTCGCGACCAAGCCGGTCTCGTCCAGCAGCGTGGTTTCCGTGCGGTGCCCCTGGCTTTCGATGTACCGCGCGATGGACTCGCGAACGCGCGGGCTAATCGAACGACTCCTGCAGCGCCGGNNGCGATCTCGATCCACTTGGCGGCCTCGCCTTCGATTTGCTTCTTGACCTTTGCGGGAGCGCCGGCGGCCAGGACGTGCGCCGGAATTTGCGCGTTTTCGCCCACGACGCTCCCGGCGGCGATCAGAGAGCCTTCGCCGATGACGCATCCGTTCAGGAGCGTCGCGTTGCTGCCGATGAGCGCCCGTGCGCCGATGTGACAATCTTCCATCACGGCGCAGTGCCCGACGGTCACGTCGTCACCGACGATGGTCGCGCCGTGCTCGCTGACGTGAAGCACGCTGTTGTCTTGAATCGAAGTGCGGGCGCCGACCCGGATCGGNNGCCGTGGGGGCGACGAACGCCGAGGGGTCCACCCGGGGCTTCTTGCCGCCGTATTCGATGAGCATGCTTCCTCCGTGTGGAAGTCTTTCACATGCACCGCCATAAGACCCCGCTGCGCGGCGTGAAGGCCGTACCGCATCCCCAGCCGGACGATCCCAACTATACGGCCGTCAACTACGCCTACTCGGGCAAGACGGGTCACGTTCACGAGGTAGTCGAGGTCGGCGGCCGCGAGCTCGTCAAGGTCGGCTTCGACGACCGGAAGATCGTGTACTATTTCATCGACGATCTCGAGCTCGACACCGACGCCAAGCGCGGAACGTTCCACGACCGCGATCTCGAGAACCAGACGTAGCGGCAGCTTCCCCAGCCTGGCGGAGATCCCAGGACGAAAAAGTGAAATCCGGTCTTGCAATGCGGCCGTATTTATGGCATAAAGAGTGAACGTTATGAGCATGACGACGGCCTCGGCACGGATTCTCAGCACACCCTCCACGCGTTGGCGTTGGTGGCCTATCTCGAGCTGATCTGCGCCTTTTTCTAGAC
>PMFP01000100.1 GCA_003155175.1 Vulcanimicrobiota bacterium | reverse complement strand
CACGGCGGCATCTCGCTCATCACGCCCGAGTTCGGACGCGTCCCCGCTGCCGAAAACCTCACGCTGGTCGGCCTCACGCTGCTCGACGGTACCCCGCCGTTCGCCCGCTTCCGCGCCGCGGCGCCGGTGGACAACCTGCAAGCGCAACCGCCCGGCTATTACCTCGCCGTCGGTTCACAGGCGTACGGACCGAACAGCCTGCCCAATCCCGGCGACATCGTCGCACCCGGCGGCGACTTTACGCCCGTTCCGCTGCTCTCGATAGACGGCGCCATCGGCGGCGGACCCCTCATCTTGCGCGACGGGAGCTGGTTCGACGATCCCAACGGCCCGTCCGGCGGCGAATACGCGCAGCGCATTCCCTCCACCGGCGCGGCGATCGAGCCGGACGGAACGCTGCTGCTTCTGGAAGTTGACGGGCGGCAGCCGTCGGCGAGCGTGGGCTTGACGCGCGCCGAGTTCGCCGCACTGATGCGCGGGCTGGGCGCGGTTGACGGCATGGCGTTCGACGGCGGCGGTTCGTCGGCGATGGCCGCGCGGCGGCTCGGCGATGCGTCGGCGACGCTGCAGAGCTCGCCGTCGGACGGCAAGGAGCGCAACGTTGCCGACGGCGTCTTCGCCTACAGCACCGCGCCCGTGACCGCCGCGGTGCGCCTGATCGGATCGCCCGCGCTGCTGCGCGCCGCGCCCGGTGCATCCATCGCGGTGCGCTCCGGCGCGGTGGACGCCTCGCTGCACCTCGTCGGCTCCGGGCCGATCTCCGGGACGCTCGAGCCGGCAACGCTCGGCACCTATGCGAACGGACGTTTCACCGCGCGACAAGCCGGCAGCGGCACGCTGCAGCTGCGCTCGGGTTCGCTGCACGGCGAGATTCCGGTGGACGTCGTCGCGACGCCGGCTCGCATCGCGATTCTCCCCGCCAACGCCAACGTCTCGGACGGCGGCACGCTTCAGTTAAGCGCCGCCGCGTTTACCGATGCCGGGTATCCGATCGCGCTTCCCGAGAAATTGCATTGGACCGCGAGCAACGGCGCGATCGACGGCGACGGCACGTTCCGCGCCGGGAAAAGCGACGGAACCGCGTCGGTGGAGATCGGGGGCCGCAGCGCGCACGTGCGCGTGACGGTCGGCTCGCACGACGTCGCCATCGCGGCGCATCCGCGCTTCTCCTCGATTCCGCCCGGCGGCCAGGGAGAATCCGGCGCGGACTCGTCGTGCGCGGGCTGCGTCTTTCTTTCGTACGCGCTCGGTGCGAACGAGCGCGCCGCCTATGCCGTGCTCGAAACGCCGCTCCCCACCGGTACGATCGCTCTCAGCTTCCGCGTCCGCGTTTCGGATTCGAGCGGAAACGCGCGCCTGCGGGTCTCGCTACGCAACGCCATCAACGAGTCGGTGTTGCTCGACGCGATTCCCATCGGCGCGGCGTCCGGCTGGCAAGACGTCACCGTCCGGCTCCCCGCGAGCTTCGCGGGCCCCGGCAAACTGACGTCGCTCTACGTCGTGCGCGACCCGCAAGCCCCGATCGCCTCGGGCACGGTGGTGTTTGGAAACCTGCGGGCCGTCGTCGCCGGGCGCTCCTAGCGCCAGCCGGGCAAGAATCGCATCTCCGAGACCGAATAGCGCGGAACTTCAACCGTGAGGGCAAAAATGGAAACACAAGACGGGCCATCCGCTGCCTCGCAAACTCGATCGCCGCTCCGTTTCAGGCTGCTGCCAAGGCCGCGAGTATCTGCTCTCGTTCACGAGGCGTTATCCGAGCGTATCGCGTTGCTCATTGCGGGCCCAGGTGCGGGAAAGTCAATAGCTGTTAGCCAGGCGCTTGCAGATATCACGCTACCTTATGTCCGATGCTCGGCTTCAACCGGGGACGATCTCTTTACTTTCGCGACGCTGTTAGCCCAAACGGTCTCGCCGCGAACGCCAGGCATCGTGTCGACCATTGAGGGCGCCTGTGCCGAAGCTCGCAAAGCGGCGGACCCAGTCGCGCAAATGGCTTATTGGCTAAGCGCGCACCTCGAGAGCTTCGAAGGCCTAATAGTAATCGAAGATCTTCACCACGCATGGAGTACCGACAAGCGCGCTTCGACCTTGCTGGCTCGGCTGGTTGACGAGACGACGAATGCCGTGCAGTTTCTCATAACCGCGCGCACGCAATGCGCTCTCCCCATTGATTCGTGGATCACATACGGCATGGCCGCAATGCCAATCTATCAGGACGACCTCGCATACACTTCGCAGGAGTTAAAAGCGCTGGCACATCTCGTAGGCGCGCAACCCAGTGAAGTCGAGAGCATTATTTCACTAACCGAGGGATGGCCGGCAGCCGCCACCTTTGCTCTTATGACAACGGCCCGAAGGTCGGGCAACTCTCTAGAGATGGCAACCCGAGATATGATGTACGGGTTCCTAGCCGAGCAGGTCCTCGCCGGACTGTCGGCCTCGGACGTCGACTTTATGCTCGACACCTGCGTCTTTACAACTCTGGACGCTGATGTGCTTCGAAGCGCTGGGTTCCCGAACGCCCGGACAACGATCGAATCCCTCCGTGGTCGCGTTCCATTCTTACAATTCGCTTCTAACAACGCGTACAAGTATCACGATCTCTTTCGAGATTTTTTGCTCACACGGCTTCAAGGCGATGACGACCGATTTAGAAATGCATGGATGAGAGCGGGCACAGCCTACGAGAACTGTGGGGACTTCGATTCGGCACTCGACGCCTACCGGATGATCGATGAGAAGAATAGCGTTTTTAGGCTACTTCACGCCCACGGGATCGCCATCGCGGAGCGCGGCCGGATCGACGCGGTCTGGAACGCGCTACAGTCGCTAGGCACCGAAGCGACGGATGGGACACTCTTGGGACTACGCGCTTCCTGCTCCGCTGCGCGCGGCGACTTCTCTCGGAGCGACGTTCTATTCGAGCGCGCACTCGAGATGGTCGAGGAGCCACTAGAACGCGCTCAACTTTCATTGCGCTATGCGTCCGGTCTATTCAACCGAGATCCGGCCCGTGTCGTGGCAGTCCTGGACGAATACGACGCGGAAACGCCCCATGACGACCGTCTCGCGGCTCTGATCTTAAGTGCGCTCGCTCTGGGCGCCTTCATTTGCGGTGATGAGACCAGGGGCAATCGCATCATGTACCGCGCCTTAAATATCGGTGCCAACGTCGACGACCCATACGCGTGGGGACTAGTCCAGCATCGGGCCGGAACGCTGGCGTTTCGGGCGGGCGATCTCGCATCGGCCGAACGCACCATGAACCTAGCCCTCGAAATAGCTCAGGCCAATAACCTGCACCACATAGTATCTAGGGTGCTGTCGCAACTCTACAACATGAGTGTCGACCGGGACGACATGGCCGCCGCTCTCTCATTGCTCGGGCACTTAGAACGCTCCGCGGCCCTTTCCGGCGAGACCATTTTCACGTTTTTCGCTATCGCGGGGGAATACGACGCGCAAGTCGACAGCTGGAATGTACCCGCCATCGAGCACCTCGATACGAGACTGAGAAAATATGAGTCCCTCGTTATACATTGGAAAACGGAGGCCGTAGCGCCGGCTCTTGCAATGCGGGCGGCGATTGCGGGCGATTTCGCCGAGGCCTACGCCATTCTCGAAGGGACGGCGCCCCTGCAGTTAACCGCACAACGCCGAGCGTTACGTCACGCCGAATCGTCTTTGTACGCCGCTGCCGCTGGCCGGAGCGCAGAAGCAGAGAGATCGTTCATGTCAGCGCGCACTTCATTGGCTGAGAGAAGTCAGGAACCGTCCGTGAAACGCGTTGCGCGAACCCACGCTACACTCGCGTTGACTGCGCTCCTCCTCAGGCGAGAACGTTCGGCCGAGAAGCATTTGAGAGAACTCGATCGCTGTTCGCCGAAGGTCGGCCCGCGCTTCATTGCCCTCGCTCGGGCTCTCCGCGCACTCTACATAACAGCGAGGACCCATCTTCTGCGCGAGGATCTCGATGCCAAATTGGATTCGCTGAGCGGGTTGGGGTTCGGCGGTGTGAGCCGCCTCATCAGGGCCCTTCCGCTAGCCTCAGCAGCGACGGAGCCCCTAAGTGCCCTTACAAACGCCGAACTAAGACTGGTATTGGCCCTTACAGACACGACCGGGACCGAGAGTCTGGCGAACACCTTGAAGATGTCGCCGAATACCGTGAAGTTTCATCTCAAAGCCATCAATCGCAAGCTTGGCTGCCGGTCTAGGGAGGAAGTTGCCCAGCTCGCTCGCCGGGAGGGGCTTACTACCCCCGCTTAACCGAAGCCCATACCTGGCGGGCACCTTCCCCACCCCGTCGTTGCGCATAACTCCCCCCGTAGGGGTGGGTCACTTATCGGTAGTTTCCCAGTAAAGAGAAGTTATGACATACTCGGGGTTTGCGCGAAGCACAATCTGCAAGTCTTCACTTGGAAAGCGAAGCCCGCTTTGCAATTCGATGATTTATGTCTTCCCGCCCTCTTTCGCACACCCAAAACGTGGTGACACGGTCGAATCTCGAAATCGTCACAGATTCCTAGCGCGATCCGCATTTGTGACGTAGTCCCCAAGTTCGAAAGAAAGGCAATCGGAGCATTGTTTTCTCTATTTCTCAGCACGGTTTTGAGTCTCGATGCGCAGGCGACGGCGGTCCCAATCAGTGCGAGCGCCCTTTCCGGTCAGCAAATTCTCGATAAAGTCACTACCGTTTGGCAGAGCAGGCCTGAGCCGCCGTTCGAAGCGTTCACGATGCCTTGCCACGAGTTGCTACATCAGGGCGCCGAGGGGTCGTGCGGGGCAAGTAGGTTCATGCGCGTTTACATGCGTGCGAGCGACGGCATGGCGCACGTTGAAACGATACCAGCGCCTGGTGAGAAGCCTGTGGTTTTGTTACCCGAGGGCAGATTGTATGGGCCGGCATTCGCGCCCTTGGGATTTACGCGTAAGCTCGGTGACAACAAGCGCGTCGGGTCGCTGGCGACGGACCCGCTCTCATCACTAAAGACGATCGCCTCGGTAACGGCAACCAGCTATGCGTACGACGTAACTGTGTCGCCGGGGTCTTGCGACGGCGGCGCTGGGTACGCATTAAGCCTGACTCCTAGGGCAACCGATGGATCTCATCCTCTTCGCGCTTTGTTAGTGGACAGCGCATCATATCGAATTTGCCAGCTCACCTACGTTCTGCAATTCAACGGCGGAAGCGCTACTGTTCAATACGATTTCTCATACGAGGGTCAGCCAGCTACGCCTGTGATTGTGAGAATTGACGCACAGGTACCGTATCGTTCGCTACTGGGACTTCGATCCTCCAATACAAGCGAGGACTTGACGGACATCGCCTTCCCCTTAAAAGTGTCAGGTTTCCCGTAGTCGCGACCGGGTCGACCTGTCAAATACCCCCTGATATCCATAAGGAAGGAGCCCGAACTATGGTGTTCGACGATATCGATCTGTCCATTGGCCACGTTGGTAATGCGAGTATGAGCCCGAACTACAAGTTCACGAACTCGTGCTCGTTTTGTCCGACGGCACTAACCGCCGCCTGCCAATGCCAACCAAGTCAAAACGTCTGTACAACGAGTACCCCAGGCGGTTGCGACATCGTCTGCCAAGCCCCACTCTAACATCGGCTCGCACCGAGGGGCTCGAGGGCCCCTCGGTGCTGTCATCACAAGAGCAGCAAGCGAAGGTTATTATGAGACTTCCCTCAGTTCCAAATTTTCGTCAGTCATGCGAGTCCGTTGCTAGAGCGAGGGAGATAGCGAAGTGGATCGTTGAGCGCATAAGCACTCCTCAGGCACTGATGAGGCGGCACGCCGAGTCCGGCGATCGCGTAGGCGTCGACATGCGTGGACTTCGTGACAACCGCGGGCTCGCCTCGGGAGCAGCAGGCGTCGCACTTCTCCTAGCTGCATTCGAGCGGCTTGAGCCTTCCGCGCCCTGGCGCGAACGAATTCACGACATGTTCGTTCATGCGACGAACGATGTTGCTCATGGATCGCTATATACGGGTCACTCCGGCTATGCGCTCTGCGCAAGTCTTGTGTCTCGTGGCACCGGTCGGTATCGGCGAATGATCGAACAACTCTGCGAACTGTCCGCTCGCGAAGTTATCGGATATTGCGACGCGGCTCAGGGAGCTCCGTTTACCTCATCGCACTATGCAGAGTTGATCGGCGGAATTGCCGGTCAGCTCTTGATTCTTGACGATGCGAGATATCTTCCAGTGTGGCTTAGAGCCGCGCAATTCTTCGAATGGATGACAGAAGATACGCAACGCTGGTGCGTTCCCAATCAGAACGACCCCGACTCGGGACCAAGGAATGACCTAGGTGTTTCCCACGGCATAGCAGGAATCATGGGCAGCCTCGCACTTGGGCCCCGCACTGATGTGGGAATCACCGTCGTGCGGCGCATCGCGCAGCTCCTCACGGATTCGGCGACTGATGCGGATCTGGCGCCTCAGTGGCCCAGCATCTTAGGCTCAGCCGGCCGCGAGCAAATGGCACGCGCTGCATGGTGTTATGGCTCTCCAGGCCTGTCCTGCGTCTTGTTCAACGCAGCCTTATACCTTCAGGACAATCAGTTGATAGAACTGGCGACACGCTCGGTGAGAGCGCTCTTGGCTCGGCCGCTTGAGTCTTGGGGAATGGTTGATATGGGCTTGTGCCACGGAGTTGCCGGCAATGCAGTGATGTTAGCCAGGATGGCTGGGGTCATCGAATGCGAGCAGATAAATGGTTTGGCAAATACTCTGTTCGATCAGTTGTTGGCTGCATTTGACGAACAGCTGCCCCTTGGCTATGACTCCTACACGCTCCTCGGCAGAA
This sequence comes from Vulcanimicrobiota bacterium, assembly GCA_003155175.1. Classification (GTDB taxonomy): domain Bacteria; phylum Vulcanimicrobiota; class Vulcanimicrobiia; order Vulcanimicrobiales; family Vulcanimicrobiaceae; genus Hemerobacter; species Hemerobacter limicola. The sequence goes on along the minus strand of PMFP01000100.1, from coordinate 10,305 downwards.
TCGACGCCCCCGGCTTTCTTGAGGGCACCGCCGGGATTGCTATGGCGCTCCTAACGCTGAGCGGTCAAATCGACAACTCTTGGCTGCGTGCCCTGGCGATTCTGTGATAGCAGACATCCGCCGGGGACTCACTTTTTTTAGGCCTTACCGAGGCAAAGTTGCCTTCCTAATAGCGCTGATGCTTGCCGGCTCTGTTCTCGGATTACTCCCCGCCTTGTTGACTGGGCGAATCATCGATGCATTGACCGGGAGAAGCTATGACAATCTCGTCAGGGATCTTCTTTTTCTAATCGCCGGGGGCGGCCTCGCGACAGTTATCAGCCTGTTTGTCGCTTCCCTTACGTCCTCGATAGAACAGAACGTTGCGAAGGACGTGCGGCTTTCGATGCTGCGAAGGCTCGCATTCGCTCCGTGTCAAGCACTCAGCGAGATGGGAACTGGGAGAATTGCTACGCGCGTTCTGGGTGATGTCGATGGGTTGGTCTCGGTCACCAAGTCGGCGATCATACCAGTCGCCACTTCGCTGCTCGTCGTTCTCACCGCGCTCGCGACGATGCTTGTCATAAACTGGCAGTTGACAATGCTCAGCGTCGTCGTCGTTTGCGTGACCGTTCCGGCCGGAGGTGCGGCGGGAACGCGACTCGGAACACTACGCGCCGCGATCGGTACTATGCAAGACACTCTGAACGCACTTGTGATCGAACGATTCTCGCCTTCGGGAATGGCATTGATGAAACAGGCCACACGTGAAGCCGGGGACCTTAATTTATTCTCGGGCGTGATATCAGCGATGACTAAGACAGCGATATCCTCAACGGTAGCAGCAACACGATTTCAGGCCTTCGTTGGTTTCGCGACGTCCCTTGGACCCGCTCTGGTACTCGCCGTTGGCGGATGGATGGTTACACACGGCGATATGAGCGTCGGTACGCTCGTAGCTTTTATTGGACTCCAAACTCGTCTTTACGGACCCGCAACCCTTCTAACAAGCGTGAACGTTCAGCTTGCAACCACACGCACCGTAATATCCCGCGTCTACGAAGTCTTGGATCAACCATTTGAACGCGACGGTGATAAAACAATTCCTTCTGGCGCAGCAGTGGAGTTTGCTGGAGTGACCATTTTCAAAGGTGACTCCGCCGTCGTAAGGGATGTTTGCTTTTCGATTGAGTCGGGCGAATTCGTGGCGGTCATCGGCGCAAGCGGATCCGGGAAATCCACGTTGCTGAGATCGATCATAGGATGCGAGGCGGTCCTTGAAGGCTGCGTAAGAGTCGGCGGCGTCGACGTAGCCTGCGCAGACCTTGCAGGTCTTCGACGCAGGGTTGTCATCGTGCCGTCGGATGGTTTCCTACTCGCTGACTCAGTTGATGGAAATCTGCGGTACCAACAGAAACCACTGCTTGATGAGGATATTCGCCGACTCGCGTCGCTTACGGGCTCGCTGCGTTGTATCGAAAAGCGGCCGAATGGATTCGACACATTCGTTGGATTCGAAGGGAGAGATTTTTCACTCGGTGAGCGTCAGCGGATTGCGCTTACGCGAGCATTGCTTCAGGGACCGGAGGTTCTCGTACTTGACGAGGCTACCAGCGGCATTCCTCTGGATGAAGAGATGTCGCTGCTCAGCGAGATTCGACGGTCGACAACCGTCAAAACTCTTATCTTAGTCACTCACCGGTTGAGCTCAGCAACCCTTGCCGACCGCATCCTGGTTCTGGATGACGGCCGCCTGATTCATTCTGGATCACCGGCGGAGATACTCACGACGGCTCCACTTGTGGCGAGGCGGGGCGAATTCGCTCGCGAACATGCATTCGTGGAAACTACGTGATGATCAAACGCTGGGCGGCCGCTCAAGAGCGGATCGTTATCGGGCGAATACCTCGCCTGCCGGCTGCGACAGCTTTCAATTTGTTGTCCAGCCCGGACCCAATCGGCGTTTTGCGCGACTTACTTCGCGATCCCCAGATCCTGGCGGCACTATACGTCGCTTCGCCTTCGCTCACGAATGCCGTCAGCGAGTGGCTTGGCGGGAAGAAGCCGCGAAACGCGCGCACTGCGAGCAAGGCGCTAGCCTACATACTGCGCATGTCGTCGCGTTGTACCCCGTACGGCCTCTTTTCGAGCGTCTCGGACGTGGTGCTGAGCGATGCCACGACGTTGAGCGTCGTGGACGAGGTTGCGCTTCGAACGCGGACTCGGCCGGACATGGCTTNNTGTTCGCAACGTCGAAAACAATGGGTCGTATCGCGGTGACATGAATGTCGCTCTAAACGCGCTTATATTAGAACGGGCAGGCCGGATCTTCGTCACCGCCCCAGACAAGCATGGCTTTTCCCAAGAGGGCAGCGTTGTTGGCATCGAATATGCGACCATTTCTCTCAAGAAGACGGCAGCAATCGAGTACCTCTTCGACCTCTTGAAGCGCGAGCGACGTATTGATGATCTCGTAGATGGGCTTATGGCTCGTTTTGGCGCGGCGAGAGAGGAGTCCATGACGCTAGTCGGCCGGCTGCTGGACGCGGGAATACTTCAGGCGATCTTCCGCCCGGCTCCGATCGGCGATCCCGCATCGCACGTCGCGAACTCCTTGCCGGCGTCCGCTGCTGCGGAACGAATCTCGATCGTAGGCGTAATGGATTCGCTTCGCCGACTAGATGAAATACCCGTGCCCCAGCGATCCGTAGCAGATTTTCGCCGAGTCGAAGAGCACATGGCTCAATTTGTTCCGCACGTCCCGCCCTATCAGATCGACGCGGCGCACTCGTTCAAAGGATCGATAGCGACGGAGATTTGCGCTGAGGCGGCGAGCCTTGTCGATATTTGGGCTAGGAGCTGCCTTAAGACCGGTTTAAGTGCGTATCGCGAGCGCTTCTTCCAAATGTACCCGGCGAGCGAAATTCGCATTCCACTCTTGGAGATCACCGATAGAGATTTCGGCCTGGGCGCACCGGACCACGCGGAACCCATCGAGCGGATCGAACCATTGAGGAGTTCGGAACTTATGCGGGTCGCAATGCTGGCCTGCGCGGAGAGGCGCATAGAGACCGTTCTCGAATGGCCTGACCTGGAACGGATCATCGGGCGGCCGCGCCGAGAGGACGAGCTTCCCCATTCAGCCGAGGTGGGCTTCGCTATCGAAGCCCACTCCCTGGACGATATCGAGGCTGGCCGTTTTAAAATCATTCCGGCAGGGTTGCCCGTTACGCATGCCGCCGGGAGCAGCGTTGGTCGATTTGCGGACCTCCTTGGCGAGGGGGTAACGGGACGTATGCGCGAGCGAGCGCGGCGATTGTCAGCGGATGCGAAGTACCTTCACGCTGAACTCATCTACCCTCCAGCGCAGGATCGGTTCGCTAACGTATCGGTTCGTCCGGCAATTTACAACGATGAAATCCGTCTGGGCGTTTCAGGTCGCTCGGACGGCACACGATTGGTCCCCCTCGAAGATCTACTTGTGGGTGTTCGCGATGACCGTTTCGTCACTTGGAACAGAGTGGATGGCCGTGAGGTACGTGTGCACGAAACGCACATGCTCAATGCCACGGTAAGCGCGCCAGCAGCTTGTCGATTACTAATAGAACAAGGACGCGACGGCAGAGTTTTTCCAAACGGGTTCAACTGGGGAGAGGCTGCGTCCCTGCCTTTTTTACCGAGGCTAAGGCACGGTAGACTTATAATTAGCAGGGCACGGTGGAACATTGGCCGAGAGCGCACGGGGAAGACGGTCGAGTCGCTCCGGAAAGAAATCAATCGCTATCAAATGTTCTTTTGCTTGCCCGATCGCGCTGCTCTCGTTGACGTGGATAATCGATTGCCTCTCAACCTGGCTTCCGATGTGTTTCTGCAACTGCTGCTTGATCATCTCCCTCGCAACGGAGATGTAATCGTCTTGGAGGAAATGTGCGAAGCAGAGAACGTTGCCTGGTTGGCCGGCGAGCGTGGCTCATATTTTTCTGAGTTCCTCGTTTCCGTCGAGCCGATCATCGAGAAGAAACACACGGTCGTCCCAGTTGCGCGAGACCGTGATCGCTGCCATGAACCTACAAGACGCGTTTTCGCGCCCGGCTCTGAATGGTCGTATCTAAAGGTCTATTGTGGTGCTGGTCGTTGCGACGCTGTGTTGCGCGACGACGTGAGACCCCTCGTGGACCGGCTTAGACGCGATGGAATGCTGGATCGCTGGTTTTTTCTCCGCTACCGCGACCCGTTGCCGCATATTCGGCTACGCTTTTGCTCCGAGGCACGCATTCTTGATCAACTTGCGTTACAGGCCGAGTCTTGGCTNNTCCGCGACGGAGATATTGAGAGTTACGCTTTCGATACCTACCATCGTGAGATTGAAAGGTACGGTGGAGGTGCTACGTTTGCGGAAATTGAGAACGTATTTGATCACGACAGCAATGTTTGTCTTTCGGCCTTGACGATTCGGTTCGAGACACCGAGAGAACGCTTGCTGCGAACAATGGAAGGGATCCTTCCTTACTTCACGGCCTTCTACGCGGACCGACACGAAGGTTGGCTTTCGTTTCAGCAAAGACCACGGAGGAAAATGACCAGTGATGAACGAGCGATTATTCGTTTTTGTCAGGAACGCATAATTGGTGGAACAACGGTGCCAAGTGATCCGATCTTGCGCGTGGCCTCGCTGGCCAGAAATGGAATGCTGACGGTTAGCCGCGAAGAGTTGGTTGCAAGTCTTCTGCACATGCACTGCAATCGCATGGGGGTTCTCGGGAGCGACGAACGTCAGTTATTGGACATTCTATGGCACGCTTACAACGGGATCGAGCGTCGCGTTCATCTCGCTGAATGATTGAGTGTATCAGAGAACATTTTTTTTGATTGTTGAGAGAAAATGACGACAACGACAGATGAGGCATTGAAGCCTCATACGCAAACGCGCACTCTTATTGATCTGCTGTTGGATCCGGTGGCAGCGTTTGAAGGCATTCGCAGTGCGCCGAGGTGGGGCGTCGCCTTCTTGGTTCTCACTTTACTTACAATCGGGGGCGCGCTCCTCGGATCGCCGGCGCAACATTCCGCTGACGCTGCTACATTGAAGTCGCAATTTACGACGACAAATGACTACTCGGAATTTACGCAGGCGGGCCGCGACGCGCTGCTTGCTGGCGCGCACAATCCTCCACTTTGGCATGATTTTGGGGTTGGGGCAATTGCGCTCGCGGTCGGCCTTTCTGCGGCTCTGGTGTCGGCGTTAGCCACGTGGTTGCTCGCGATGCTGCTGGGGAAGAAGGCCCCGTTTCGAACGGTGTTTTCAGGGTTCTTGCATATCGCCGTCATCTCGACTGGGGTGTCCTCACTCGTTGCCGGTGCGGTAACGCTATCGATAGGAGCAGAAAACTTCACGAGCTACGACGCGATTGATCGTTCCATGCCAGGCCTCGGAATGCTGCTGCCGATGTCGGGCGGCTGGATTGGTCAGGCGCTAGTCGCTGTGACGCCCTTCTCGATTTGGAGCGCTGGCCTCGCGGGCGCCCTGGTCTACGTATTTCTCGGACTCTCAAAAAGTCAGGCGTGGCTCGCGGCGATCGTGTTTCTAGGCCTAGGAGTAATTTTACAGGTTTGCCTGTCGTATGTGTAGGCGCCTCAGCGATGTGTCGTCAGATTAGGCCTGCATGGTCTATTCATAAGTACAGCCTCACGTTACTAAAGCGATTTTGCCAAGGAAAGGGTGGGGCGTCAAATTCCTCGAGCGAACAAGACTGAACCAAGGGAAAATATCTTGTCTACTTCTCACGCGATATTCACGCCAAGAGGCATTCGGACCAGCAACTAATTTCCACTGGCTCACCGTCACGCCTAAGGCCAGGTTCTCCAACGAAGTTTTGACTGCGAACGGGGCGTCGAAGGCAACGTCACCGATGTCTCATTAGGGCGCGCCGAACACCATTGTATGCGGGTGTCAGATCTACTAGGAAGCAACGAAACACGTTCGCTGTTTGCGCGGTTTTCTAAAGATCGAAGTGATCGAGTCGCCTTCGGGCGGTAGGATCCAACCTAGCGTGGCGGAGACGCGACGCATGCCGGTGCCTGGAGCAGGACGCGATGGTATTTGCGGCTTTCGATGATGCCCGACTCTAAGGGCCTTAGCGGGCCTCTCCGCGATGAAGGTTTCCCGGTGCTGGCAACTGCTTCCCCGCCGAGTCGACCCATCACGCCTCGCGGGCGCCGAACCCTCCAAAAAAGCAAGAACGGCGAGCCCTAGGAGGAATAGGTACGGACGTCACCTCCTGAGGCAAGCATGCAACCTCGTCACCTACGCTCCGTAGGAGCGCCGGCGCAGGCTCCAACACGCTTTGAGACGATCGCCCGCCCGCGGGTGAACGGCTTGATCAACGCGGCCCTGTCGTCGCGGGTGGGGCTGGTGTTCGGTGGCCCCGGCTCGGGGAAATCGGTCGCGATCGCCCATACGGTGGCCGGCCTCCAGGGGACGATTCTCCGTTCCTCGGTGACCTCGTCGGGAGCCGATCTCTACGCCTTCGCGGCGATCCTGGCCGCAACCGTGGGCGAGAGCGCGCCGGCGATCCTCTCCTCCATTGAAGGCGCGTGCGCCGAAGCCCGGAAAGCGCCCGACCCGGTCGCCAGCCTCAGCTATTGGCTCGGCGCCCACTTACGCGCGTTCGAGGGGCTCGTGGTCGTCGAAGACCTTCACCACGCCTGGGTTGCCGACGCGCGCTGCTCCGCCTTGCTCGTGCAGTTGGTTTCGGGCACCAAGGAGGCGTGCCGCTGGCTGATCTCCGCGCGGACCGCGTGCGAGCTGCCCGTCAGTTCGTGGGTGACGTACGGCATCGCCGGCATGCCGGTCGAGGCGCCGCAGCTGGCCTTTACCTTCGACGAGCTCGGCTCGCTCGCCGAAGCGCTCGAGGCGCGATCCGCCGATCTGCAGAGCATCATCACGCTGACCAACGGATGGCCCGCGGCCGCGACCTTCGCGCTGATGACTGCCGCCCGCGGCTCGGGCGAGTCGGTCGAGATGGCCACGCGCGAAATGATGTACGGCTTCCTGGCCGAGCAAGTGCTCGCGGGATTGCCGTCGGTGGACGTGGACTTCATGATGGAGACCTGCGTCTTCGGATCGCTCGACCACGAGCTCTTGCGCGCCGCCGGAATCCCCAACGCGCTCGGGCGCATCGACGCACTGCGCGCCCGCGTCGCCTTCTTACAGCCGGCGACGCAGAACCAGTACCGGTACCACGATCTGTTTCGGGATTTCTTGCTCGCACGACTCGAACGCGACGACGAACGATATCGAAATGCCTGGGTGAGCGCCGCTCAAGCATATGAAACATCAGCCGATTTCGAATCGGCAATCTCCGCATATCGGAAAATTGAGGACGCTGCGAACGTACGCCGGATCCTCTGCGAGCACGGCGGCGGGCTCATTGACCGGGGTCGCATCGACGTCGTTTGGAATGCTCTGGAGACGCTCGACACCCACGCCGACGGCACGTTGCTGGGCCTGCGAGCATGCTGCGCGGCTGCCCGAGCCGAGTTCGATCGCAGCGACACGTGGTTCGAGCTTGCGCTGGAACTCGTACGCGATCCGTCCGAGCGCGCGCAATTGGCTTGGCGCTACGCTTCCGATCTCTTGCAGCGCGACCCGCGGCGCGTCCTCACGGTACTCGGCGCCTATGCTGAAAATCCGCCGTCGGATCCGCGCCTTGCAACGCTAACGCAAAGCGCACTGGCATCAGCGCAATTAATTTGTGGAAACCTGGCGGCCGCCCGCGCAACGATGGCCCGCGCGGTGGGATCGAGTGTTCGCGTAGACGATCTGTACACGCGCGCGCTCCTTCAACATCAGGCGGGTTTCGTCGCCTTCCAGTCGGGCGAGACCGCGCTTGCCGAACGTGCGTTCCGGCGAGCGCTAGAGATGGCGCAGGGACAAAACCTTCACGCGATAACGGGTCGCGCGCAGTCCATGCTTTACCAGATCGATTTCGATCGGGACCACGTTTCGGATGCCGTCTGGTGGGCCCGCCAAGTCGAACGAAGCGCCGCCCTCGCGGGGAATGTCGGCCTTACGTTCCAAGGCCTTGCAGGGCAGTACGATCTCGAAGTTGACCGGTGGAACGTAACGGCCATCGAGCGGCTCGACGCGCTTCTCGAGCGATACGACGGCATGTTTTTCCCTTACACTTCACAAGCGATCGCGCCGGCGCTAGCGCTACGCGCCGCGATGTCCGGCGGCTTCGCACAAGCCTTTGCAATCCTGGACGGCAGCGCCACATCGCAGGCCGGCAGCCAACGCCGGGCCTTGCGATATGCCGAGATCGCCATGTACGCGGCAGCCGCCGCGAGAAGGTCCGAGGCCGAGGGCGCCTTCCGAGCCGCACAGCAGTCGCTGAACGAACCAGTCGACGCCCCTTCGGCGAAGCGCGAAGCGCGAACGCACGCAATGCTGACCTTAGCCGGCATCCTTCTCGGGCGCGAGAGTTCCGCGGACCGGCACTTGCGCCGTCTCGAACGTTTGGCACCCCAAGTTGGGCCTCGCTTCCTGGCCCTGGGACGCGCGCTCCGCGCGCTCTACATCTGTTCGCAGACGAACTCGCTGTGGGACGACCTCGCGGCTTCCCTCGCGGCATTAAGCGAGGCTGGGTTCGAGGGCCTCAGCCGGCTTATAAACGCGCTGCCGCTCACGCGCCCTACGACGATATCGAGTTTCGGTGCTCTGACCAAGACCGAGCTCCGGGTCGTACTGGCCATGACCGAGATCACGACCACAAGGGGGCTCGCGGACTCGTTGGAGATGTCCGAAAACACGGTCAAATTCCATCTTAAGGCGATTAATCGCAAACTCGGGTGCCGAACGCGCCACGATGTCGTTAAAATCGCCCGTGAACAGGGTATCGTAGCCTCAGACTGATCCGGAACCTACCCGTTTCGGGTAGGGGACGTAGGAGGCGCAAACGCCTAGACTTACCTCAACTACCCGGCTTTCGTCGATTGAGGTAAACGCGTGCTTTTACACATTATCGCCCTTTTCGTGTCGTTGATCCACGGCGGCGGAATAGCCCCGGGACTTCCTGTGTCGCATGTAGTCAACCCGGCCGATAGCGCCGGCGGCTATGTCAAGTCGGCCGATAGCGCCGGCGGCTACGTCAAGTCGGCCGATAGCGCCGGCGGCTACGTCAAGTCGGCGGATAGCGCCGGCGGCTACATCAAAGCGGCCGATAGCGCCGGCGGCTACGTCAAGAAAGGCTGACCGTGAAATTTTGCAAGTTCCGTGCGGTTCGCTGATGCGCTTAGGCTCTTTGAACGTCTTGAAACTCCGGGCGGCGACCACGTAATGTCGTTCAACACCTTGAGCCTCCGCCCCGATCTTCGCGAGCTCTTGAGTCAAACGTTAGACAGCAATCGCCGTTTCGTCATGGAGCGGATCGCCGAAGGCGCCGAGCGCCACGATTCCGAGCTGACCATCCGCGATCGCATGGTCGTCGCACGTTTCGTCGACGACGTCATCACCTCGATTCGTACCGGCGAAGGCGCGGCCTTACGCGCGTACGTCGAAAGCCTGGCAGACGAACGCGTGCTGCCCGACGGCTATGGCCGCACGCTTGCCTCCGCGTGCGCCGCCATGCTGGCCGAGATGCACGCGCACCGCGTTCTCGATTCCAGTGCGACGGAGTTCTTCACGCTACTGGCCACCGACGCGACCACCTGGTTTTCCGAACGGCGCGCCGCGCTCGCGCAAGACGCCACACGGCGCGTCCAAGAACCGGTCGAGCGCCGCGACGTCGTCGAACTCCTGGCCTCGACGATGAAGGCCTTCGATCCCGACCTCTACGTGCACGGCTTCGGCGTCGCCCGAATCAGCGAGCGCATCGCACGCGCGATGGGCTACCCGTCCAGCTTCGTGACGTTCGTCGGCGAAGCGGGCCTGCTCCACGACGTCGGCAAGATCGCCATTCCGCTCGAACTGCTCGACAAACCCGGAGACCTGACGTCGGCGGAGTGGGAAACCATGCGGGAGCACCCCGCCAAGAGTTACGAAATTCTGGCCACGATTCCCGGACTCTACAAGCACGCCGCCATCGCGCGCGCCCATCACGAATGGGTGGACGGCTCGGGTTATCCCGACCGGATCTCGCGAAACGAAATCCCGATCGCCGCGCGTATCGTCGCGGTCGCCGATGCGTTCGACGCGATGATCGCGGCTCGTCCGTACCGTGCGGCATTCTCGATCGAAGAGACCCTCACGCACCTCACGGAAGCCTCCGGAACGCATTTTGATCCGGAGCCGGTCCGCGCACTCTGCGCGCTGGTTCGCTCGAACGG
>PMFP01000073.1 GCA_003155175.1 Vulcanimicrobiota bacterium | reverse complement strand
ACCCGATCTCGTATCGCATCGAGCGCGCCGGCGAGCCCCGCCGTCCGGGCCACGTTTCGCTCGCCAATAACGCCTCGTGTTTTACCGTCGAGCTCGTCACCAGCGACGGTACGCAAATGCTCGAAACGCGCGTCACGGGGCAGCGCGCGCGCCCCGCTCGCCGCACGCCGATCAACGGTATCGACGTTCCGACGATGATCGAGCGCGCCATCCTGCTGCTGGGTCAACGCAACGACGTGTTCCACGACTCGCTGCAGAGCGTGGCCGCGATCTTCGAAATCGAAGGCTGACGTGGAGCGCGGCGATCTGCACGTCTANNTCGCGGACCGCGGGACGTTTTCGCTCGTGCTTTCCGGAGGAACCACGCCGCGGGCCGCATACGAGCTGCTCGCGCGCCGGCCGCACCGAAACGCGCTGGCTTGGAGCGACGTCTACGTGTATTTCGGCGACGAACGCTGCGTTCCGCCGGACGATCCGCGTTCGAACTACCGCATGGCGATGGAGACGTTCCTGGACGTCGTCCCGATTCCGCCGCACAACGTCCATCGCATGCGCGGCGAGATCGATCCCGCGACGGCCGCGCGCGAGTACGCCGGCATGCTGCGCGACGATCTGGGCGACGACCCGCGCTTCGATCTCGTCCTGCTCGGCCTCGGCCCCGACGGCCACACCGCCTCGCTCTTTCCCGGAACTCCCCCGATGACCGACGCGGACGCGCTCGTACGCGCGGTTGCCTCCCCGCTCGACGTGCACGACCGGATCACGCTTACGCCCAAGCCCATCAACGGCGGGCGCACGATCGCGTTCGCCGTCGAAGGCGAAACGAAAGCCGGCATCGTCCGAGCCGTACGCTACGGCCCGGACGATCCCACCAAGTATCCCGCGCAGATCGTCGCCCCGAGCGACGGCCGGCTATTATGGCTGCTCGACGTCCTCGCCGCAGGCCAAATCGACCCGAACGACTAGCCTTATCTCGGCTTGGATTGATGGAGCCAGATCTGGTTTCCGTCGGGATCCTTGACGACCGAAAGCCAGCAGTATGCCAGTTCGTGCGGCTCGGTGCTGTCGACGCCTTGGCCGGTCAGCTTCGTGCGGAAGGCCGGGAGGTCGTCGATCTCCAGCGCGAGCGACTGCGCCGTTCCCGGCGTGCCGACCTGCGGGAAGTTGCCGACGCCGAACGTCTTGCCGTCGACGTCGAACTCGACCCAATAGTCGGTCTCGATCGCGCTTTTCGTCAGTCCGATGACGTCGCGATAGAACGCAACCGCGCGCGGCACGTCCGTGACGGGATACATCGTGAACGCAATGTCTTTGATAGCCATGCCCGCGCGTTTCGACCCCGAGGGGTCAAAACTTGCAGGAGCGCTACTTCAATCCGAGCCAGCGGTCGATCGCGCGACCGTAGAGAACGGCGGAGCGCTCTTGCAGCTTGCGGTGAGCCCTACGCGAGATCCGAGCCAGCAATCGCGGTTTCCTCATTTCGGTGCCTCCCCTCCTAGAGTCGCCAGGTTGACGTTGTTGGCCGCGAGGATCGCTCCGCTGGCGCGCTGCAGTTCCACGACGGCCTTGTTGAGATCCGTTTGCGCCTGAAGCTCGCGTCCTCGCGCCTGCGCCAGCTCCACTTGGCGCTGCAGCACCAGGAACGTCGTCGAGACGCCGTTGTGAAACTTGCGGATTTCGCTGGCCAAGACTTCTTCGCTCGTTTCGCGCGCGTGGCGCGCCGCGTAGAGGCGCGAGAGCGACGACTGGTAGGCTTGCAGCGCGTTGCGCGACTCGAACTCGATGCGCTGCTTCACGCCGGCAGTCTGAATGTCGCCGATGCGCTGCTGCTCGCGCGCCGCCGCGACCTCGCCCCGAGCCGTCTCGTTGCCGATCGGCTGCGAGAGCGTCACGCCCACGACGTAGGTCGGGAACTTGTTTCCCCAGGTGTTCGCATACGACTGACCCAGTCCACCGTGTAAATACGGCGGCGGCGTCTGCGTACCGAACACGCCGCCGATCGGCGGCAAAGCATTTCCCGCCAGGCCGTTGCTCTGCCACTGCACGTTGAGGTCGGCTTGCGGCAACGCTTGGCCCTTTGCGTAGGCCAGTTGCACGTCGGCTTCGCGCCGCTGGGCTTGAACCTCGAGCACTTCGGGACGATGCGCGAGCGCCGTGCTCACCAATTCCTCGTAGGTCGGCATAGGCGGAAGCTGAAGGACCGGCGACGTCGGCATCAGGTTCGCGCGCCAAATCGGATCCGCGGGATCGTCCACGATCAGCATCTTCAGTTCGTTCTGGAGCGTCGCAACGTTCTGCAGCGCGGAGATGACGTCGTCTTGGAACGTCGCAACTTGCTCGGACGATTCGACGGCATCGATGGGCGCGGCCGCGCCGCGTTGCGCCAAACGGACGTTGCTATGCTGCTGCGCGATCGCTTGCTGCAACGCGTCTTCTTGAATCGCGACGTTGCGCCATGCGGCGACGAGGTCCCAGTAGGCGTCTTCGGTCTGTTCGATCGTGGACGACGCGTTTGCAAGCGTCTGCTGCGAACTGGCTTGGGATCCCAGCACGGCCAGTTCGAGCTGCTGCCTAGCCTGGCTCATCCCAAGGCCGCGCAACAGCGGCTGCGTGAGCGCGACGTTCAGACTGGTCGGGAAGTAGGGATTGAAAGCGTTGATGACGCCGTTGTTGTCGATTCGACTCTGCGAGACGCTCAAACTGTACTGCGTCCCCGGCTGAAGCTGACCGGAGATTCCGCCCGCGATCTGCTGCTGGTTCTGCACGATCGGGCCGAAGTTGGGCCCGGCGAAGAACGCGTTCTCCGGCGCGGTAGAACTGTGCGTCACGGAGGGCTGAAGGTTGAAGCGCACGTTGAACGCGCCCTTGGCCTCGACGATCTGGTACCCGGCGATTCGCGTGTTCGCCGCCGACACGGCCAGATCGGGATTCTTCATAAGCGCCATCGCCACCGCGTCGTCGAGCGCGATCCCGACGAACGGCTGCTGCGTCACGCCGACGATCTCGGCGCTCGCGGGCCGCGCCTCGGGCGCCCCGTAGCCCGGGGCGACCGTCGGGTAGACCGGAAGGATCGGCGACGGCTCGGCCGTGGGAATCACCGCGCGGCTCGGCGCCGTTTGCGCGACGGCCCCGAAGGGCACCGCGGCCACGGCGATGGCGACGGCGGCGACGAGAGTTGAGAGAGATCGGATCTTCACGGTAAACTCCTATGCGATGCGCTCATGGTCCGCAGTTAATCCACCACGACCGGTCCGCCCAAGCGCGGCCGGCGAAGCAGCAGCACGAGCGGCGCGAGCACGATGGTGACGATCGCGGTCGCGCGCGCCGTGTCGGCGTACGATTGAACCAGCGCTTGCGCGCCGACGATGCTGGCTAGGTTTTCGAGCGCGCTCTGCGAGTGCTCGCCGCCGTTGGCTTGGAGGTACTGGGCGGTCGCGGTGCTGTGCAGGTTGATGGACGCGGCGAGATCCGACTGATGGACGGTCACGCCGCGAATCAGCAGCGTCACCAGGACGGCGGTCGCGATGCTGCCGCCGATCTGCCGCGAAAGGTTGAAGAACGCCGACGTCGACGGAACGTCCTTTTGCGGAACTCCGCCGAGAACGGCGATCGAGAGCGGAACGAACATCTGCGAGAGCCCGATTCCGCTCAAGATGAGGGCGAAGACGAACGTTCCGAACTCCGATTGCGTCGTCGTAACCGAGGCCAGCATCCAATTCGAGATGCCCAGCAAAATCAGGCCGAGCGCGGTCGAGATCCGGGGGTCGATGATCCCGCGACCGGCCAGCATTGCGGTTATCGGCGTGAACAGCATGACCGCACCGGCGCGTACCATGATCGTCAGGCCCGACATCGTCGCGGTGAAGTTGAGCGAATTTTGCAAATACTGCGGCAGCACGAGCACCGACCCGTAGAGGCTCACGCCCAGCACCGCTCCGAGCAGACTGCCGGCCCATACTTGCCGCAGCCGCAGCACGTGCAGATCCACGACCGGAATCTTCGAACGCAGCGTCCAGAACACGAAACCGGTCAAGCAGGTCGCGGTCGTCGCGGCAAAGAGCCGGATGTTCCCGTCGCTAAACCAGTCGTACGTCTGTCCTTGCTCGAGCACGTACTGCAGCGATCCCAGTCCCGCCGCGAGCAGTCCGAGCCCGATCCAGTCCAATTTCTTGAAGTGCGGCTCCATCGGATTGCGTAAGTAGTTCCAGACGAGGGCCGCGGCGGCGATCCCGACCGGCAGGTTGATGAAGAACGCCCAGCGCCACGTCAGGTTGTCGGTGATCCAGCCGCCCAGCACCGGGCCGAGCGCCGGCCCGACGATCACGCCCATCGCAAAGATGCCTTGCGCGGTCCCTTGTTGCGTGATCGGGTACGTGTCGCGCAGGATCGCCTGCGACGTCGAGATCAAGCCGCCGCCGCCCAGGCCCTGCACGATTCTCCAGAACACGAGCTGCCCGAAGCTCCCCGCCAAGCCGCACATCAGCGAAGCGATCGTGAAAATCACGATCGACGCGAAGAAGTACTGCCGGCGTCCGAAACGCTCGGCCAGCCAGGGCGTGATCGGAATGACGATGACGTTGGCGATGATGTAGCCCGTCACGATCCAGGCGGCCTGATCGATCGGAACGCCGAAATTGCCCTGAATGTTGGGCAGCGCCACGTTCACGATGGTCGTGTCGATGATCTCGAGCAGCGTCGCGGTGATGACCGCGACGCTCACGATGGCTCTGCGCAGGCCGTACTCGATGACGACGTGCTGACCGGACTCCGTCAAGACCCTTCTCCTACCGGACCTTCACGTACGCTTCGACGCTCATGCCGGGGCGCAGCGGCCGGTCCGGATCTTGGTTGTCGATGGAGATGCGTACGGGTATGCGCTGCGTCACTTTGACGAAGTTGCCCGTCGCGTTTTGCGCGGGAACCAGCGCGTAGGTGTTTTGAGACGCCGGGTTGATCGAGACGAGCTTCCCGGCGAAGGTCACGCCGGGATACGCATCCACCTTGATGTCCACCGGCTGTCCGATGCGCATGTCGCCGAGCTGCGTTTCCTTGAAATTCGCCGTGACGAAGATGTCGTTCTGCGGGATCAGCGTCATCAGCGTCATGCCGGCCGCNNTGAGCCCGCGCCGACTCGACCTGACTGGGATCGGCGTTCTGCGCGAGCTTGCCCTGCGCGGACTGCAGGCCGCCCTGGGCGGACTGCACGTTGGCGCCGGCCGCGCCGACCTTGCTCTGCGCCGCCGCCAGGTTCGCCTGCGCGACGTCGATCTGCGCGCTCGCGCTCTGCAACTGCGCGGCGGCGTTCGCTTCGTCCGCTCGCGCCGCGTCGAGCTGCTGCGCCGGCAAGTCGCCGGTGTTCACGAGCGACTGCACGCGGGCCAAATCGGCCGCGGCGCGGTTGTAGCTCTGTTGGGCGGCGGGTACGCCGGCTTGCGCGGCGACGAGTTGCGCCTGCGCCTGCGCGACGCCGGCCTGCGCCGACGGGATGCCGGTCTGCGCGTTGGCGATCGCGGCCTGCGCCGTCAGCACGCCGCCTTGCCCCTGCTGCGTGTTCGTCCGCTGGTTCGCGAGCGCCAAGTCGAGTTGCGCTTGAGCCTGGCTCAGTTTGGCGCGCTCGTCGGCGTCGTCCATGACGACCAGCAACTGGCCCTTCTTCACCGACTGGTTCGTGTCCACGAGGATCTTGTCGATCCGCTCGTTGATCTTGCTCGTCACCGCGACGACGTCGGCGTCCACCCGCGCGTCGTCGGTTCCCTCGTGCGCGTGGGCGTAGACCAAATATCGGATGCCGAAGATCAGTAGCAGGACCAAGGCGATGCCGCCCACGACGATCCCGACGACGCGCTTGCGCGGCCCCTTGCGGGCGACGTCGCCGTTCGTTGCGTTTGAGTCCGGCGATTCGACGCCGGCGCCCGGCGCCGCGGGAGGTGAGAGTTCCGGTTCGCGCGTTTGCATGCTAGTCTACTTGCTCCTTACGCCGTTGAGAAAGACGTCTACGTAGCGCCGGATCGCGGCTTCGTCGTCCGCGAGCCAGTCGAAATGAGAAAACTTCTTGCGCGTCATCACGTGCGTGAAGATGAGACCCATGAAGATCAGCGCCAGCTGGGTCGCGTCGCCTCGCAGTTTGCCCGCGTCGATGCGAGCCTGCAAGAATTCGGTCACGAGCTCGAGGATCGCGATTTGCGGCCGCCACGCCGTCTCCGCGAACAGATCCTGTTCGTAGTCGGCCTCCACCAGCGACCAGCGGATCATGTCGGACTGCGACTCCATCCGGTCCATCATCGTCTTGCCTATGACGAAAAGATCGTCTTCGATCGCGCCGTTGAGCTGCGACGTGACGCTGCGCAGTTCCACGAAGCCGCAGAAGTGCTGGACGACCGCGATGATCAACGCCCCTTTGTTTCCGAAGTGCCGGAAGAGCGTCGCTTCGTTCACGCCGGCGACGTCGGCGATTTCGCGCGTCGTGGCCCCGCGTTTGCCCTTCTTCGCGATGACCTCGCGGGCGGCGGCTAGAATCCGTTCGCGCGTATCCTCCGGCGAGGCGTGCCGGAGGGGTTCGGCGGCTACGACGTGCTGATCGATCATGGCTTGGTGAATACCTCGTCGTCGACGGCCACGCCGGTCTGGTAGTTGCCGTAGGTCGAGTCGGCAACCGCGCGCACGTGCGGAATGGCGATGGTCGCGTGCTGCGACGACACGACCAAATAACCGCCTTCGTTGCGGAACTGCTGGTCCATGACGATCTTGCCTCCACTGGTGTAGTACCACTCCATCCGGAGCAGCTCGAGCGTCGAACGGTCCACGTAGACGGACGTGTGATCGAGGATGTCGCTGTGAATTTTCTTCGTCAGGCGCAAGACGTAGACGGGTCGACCGTCGAGCACGGCCGGCGGATCCATCGAGACGATCTGATCCTGTTCCCAGGTGCCCGGATCGTCCACGTCGTTGAAGAGCTTGGAGAAGCCCTTGGCATAGCTCGGCACGCTGTCGAAGACGACTTCGTATTTGTCCGGCGCTTTGTAGTAAGTCGTGCCGTCGAGCTGCGGGGAGAGAAACGGGAAATTGAGCATGCGCACGTTCACGTGGACGCGGGCCCGATAGGATGCGAGCGCGGCGTTGCGCTCCATCATGTCGCCCACCAGTGCGCTTGCGGTCGGATTGGTCGCGTCGGCCCGAGCCGGCGACCCGGCTGCGGCGACGCACGCCAAGAACGTAAACGCTGCCGCCGCGAGCGCCCGTTTCACGCCGCCGCCTCCGCGCGGTCCTCGACGGGGAAAAGCCGGTCGAGCGCGGTCAGACGCAAGGCGCGGATCACCTCGCCTTTCGTCGTGCGCAGCACGATCTCGCCGCCGGCCTGCCGGCTGCGGCGAAGCAACGTGATAAGACCGCGCAATTCGGCGGTTCCCAGGTCGTCGACGCGGTCCAAATCCAACACGACCCGCTTGTGCCCTTGAGCGTGGGCGCGCAGGATCGCGTCTTCGAGTTTGGCCGTGTCGGCCGCGTGATAGTGAAAAATCGTCGTCATCTTCTTAAAACTGGTATGCCCAATGCGTGCAGGTACCCACATGCAAATTACCACATAGGCGTTCCTAATGCAAGTGCTTACACGCATCGTTCCTGCGCCGCCCCGGCCTATCTAGGGAAGGCGGCGCCTGGGCCGAAAGGCCCATCGGTGTCTCTTGACCGTATCCGGCTGGCCGCCATGGCGGCGCGCGCCGGACTGGAGCGCCCGTCCATCGTCGTCCGCAGCCTCCATGCAACGGCGAGCCCCGTGGACGCCGGCCTCGATCCCGATCTCGCGCTCTACCCCGCGAGCACGATCAAAACGCCGTTGGTCGCCTGCATCCTGGTCGACGTTGCAGCCGGCCGCTTAGACCTCGATTCGCGCCATGAGGTTGGCGCAGGTAACATGACCGCCAACGACGCCGAGTCGCCGCTGGTGCCCGGCTATCGCGCGAGTTTGCTTGAGCTGGCCGAGCTCTGCATCGAGCGCTCCGACAACGTCGCGACGAACGTGCTCTTCGACGTCGCCGGCCGCGAGCGCGCCACGGAGACGGCAGCGCGCCGGCTCGGTCTGCACGCCACCGCATTCCATCGCAAGCTCTCGGGCAGCGACCCGCTCGTTGCGGACCCCGGCTGGGACGGCAAGCACCGCAACGCGCACACGGCCGCCGACTCCGCGCGCCTGTACGCGTCGATCGCGCGCGACGAGATTCCCCTGGCGGGGATCCTGCTCTCGCTGCTCGACCGGCAGCGCTGGAACGACAAGCTCAGCACGGCCCTGCGCCCCGGCGATCGGTTCGCGCACAAGACCGGCGACACGAGCGAGGTCACGCACGACGGCGGCATTCTCACGACGGAGAGCGGCAATCGCTACGTCGTCGTCGTACACGCCGGTATGCCCTCCACCGATGCGAACGCCGCCCGGTTCGGTGCGTTCATGCGCGAGCTGCGCGCGGAACTCGCGTGATCCCGTGAAGCCCCGGGATTTCGCGCTCGAGCGCTACTTTGCAAAGTACGAATTTACGGCCAAACATTTGCTTTGCGCGAGCGACCCGCAGGCGATGACGATCGCCGAGCTGCTCGACTTCGAACCGGGCGCTCGCGAGCGTTTTGCGAACGTGTGGCTCGGCTATACCGAGTCGCGCGGCGCTCCGGAACTGCGAACCGCGATCGCCTCGACGTACGGCGACTCCATCGACGCCTCGAACGCGTTGGTGCACGCCGGCGCGGAAGAGCCGCTCTTCGCGTTTATGAACGTCGCGCTGAGCGCCGGCGACCACGTCGTCGTGCACTGTCCCGCCTATCAGTCGCACTACGCCGTCGCCGAGGCGATCGGAGCGAGCGTTTCGCGGTGGACCGGCGACGAAGCCGACGGCTGGGCGCTCGATCCCGACGAGCTCGAACGGCTCGTCCGTAAGAACACGCGCGTGGTTTTGATCACCTCGCCGCACAACCCGACGGGCTGGTGCGTGGATCGCGAGCGACTGGAGGCGATCGTCGCAATCGCGCGGCGGCACGGCTTGTGGCTGATCGCCGACGAGGTCTATCGCGGGCTCGAACGCGACCTCCCCGCCGCACCGGCCGCGTGCGAGATGTACGAACGAGCCGTTTCCGTCGGAGGAACGGCGAAGACGTACGGATTGGCCGGCCTTCGCATCGGCTGGCTCGTCACGCGCGATCGCGCGCTCCTGCAGAGCGTCGCGAAATTCAAAGACTATCTGACGATTTGCAATTCGGCGCCCAGCGAATTTCTCGCAACCCTAGCGCTCGAACATTCCGCCGAACTGCTCGACCGGACGCGCGCCATCGTCGCGTCGAATCTCGACGAGCTCGATCCGTTTTTTGCGCGCCACGCCGGCCGCTTCGGCTGGCAGAGGCCGGCCGGGGGCACGACCGCCTTTCCGGAGCTGCTTGGCGGCGGAGCCGAACGCTTTTGCGCCGGCCTCGTTGCCGAGGCCGGCGTGCTGCTGTTGCCCGGGACGCTCTTCGACGCGGGCGACGCGCACTTCAGAATCGGCTACGGCCGCGCGGACCTGCCGCGCAGCCTACGCGTTCTCGAGGAGTATCTGAGCGTCTAGCGGTGCCCCGCCATCGCGCCGCCGGAGACGTGATAACCCTTCTTGGCAGCGGCCGACGGACACATGTACATGCCGGCCTTGGTGCGGCCGTAGTACGGATCGCCCGGCTCGTGGTAGACGCCGGTCTTTACGTTGACCCAGACGGGTTTGACCGCGCCGCAATGTACTTCGCGCGGTATCGGTTCGGCTTGCGCCATCGAGTTCATGGATTTTCCGGCGCCCTGCATCGCGTTCGACGCCGCGCTGCTCGCACTGCTGCCGCCGCCGCACGCGGCGAGAGCGACGAGCGCGGCAACCGACAGACCGTAACGGAGACTCTGCATTCGTTGGACTCCTCTCGGCCGGCGAAACGCGGCCGTTCTTGGCCGTTGCCTACGGCACGACGCGCCCTGCGACCTTTGCCAGCTCGATCCGCGCCCGATCCGCCAGATGCGACGGCGAACCGGCGTAGACGCGGCGGCCGCCCACGAACGTCGCTTGCACCCACGCATCCGAGCCGCGATAGACGAGTGCGTTGACCGGCGGCGTCCACGCTTCGATCGCCGATGCGTCGAGCACGACGAAGTCCGCCGCGCAGCCCTCGGTGAGATCGCCCGCGCGAACCCCCAGGGCCCGAGCGCCTTGCGCCGTCCCCAAATCGTAAGCCACGCCCGCTCCGAGCGCGCTGCCGTCGAGACGCCGGATCTTCTGCAACAGCGCGGCGGCGCGCATCTCGTCCAGGATCGAAGGTTTGACGTCGGCGTCCGTGCCTAAGCCGACGGTGACGCCGAGCGCTTGCAGCTCGACGACGTCGCAGATGCCGTCTCCGAGGTACTGGTTGGTCGTCGGATTGTGCACGACGCGAGCTTGGCGTTCGGCCAGCAGCAGCTGCTCGTCTTCCGAGACGTAAATGGCATGGATGGCGACCGTTCGATGGCTCAGCGCGCCCAGCCGGTCGAGCAGAACGATCGGCGTCGCTCCGAACTTTCGCAGCGTTTCTTCGCCCTCGTAGCTCGCCTCGGCGACGTGAACGTGCAGCGCCGTATCGTGAACGCGGGCGAATTCGGCGGCCGCGCGGATCATGTCGGCGGACGCGGCGTGCAGCGAGTGCGGTGCGACGCACACGTTGGCCTCGGGAAAAGCGCGCATCAGTTCTTCGGTGCGTTTGGCCGCCAGGTCGATGCTTTCGCGGAATTCGGGAGGCGCGTACGGCGCGTCCATCCACGTTCGCGCGAAGACCAGGCGGATGCCGGTCGCCTGCGCCGCCGCCATCGCGGCTTCGGCGTGTGCGTTACCGGCGCCGTTGAGATAGAAAAATTCCGCGACCGTCGTGATTCCCGCGGCGAGCATTTCGCAGAAGGCCGCGACGAACACCCAGTGCACGTCTTCGGGCGTGAGCTGTGGGATGACGCGGTAGAGTGCGTCTTTGCGCCACACGGAAAACGGCAGATCGTCGGCCCAGCCGCGAAGCAGAATCTGGTACGCATGGCTGTGCCCGTTGACGAAACCCGGCACGACCAGGCGGTCGTACGGAAACGCGCGCGTGTCCAGATCGTGGTGCCGCGGCGCGATCTCGGAGAAGGTCCCGGCCTGCGCGATCTTGCCGTCGCGCACGGCGAAGGCGTAGTCCTCGCGCAGCTCTCCGCCGACCAGTGCGCGGCCGCAGCGAATCAGCTCGCTCACGCCGCAAGCGCTCCGGAGCGGACGACGGCGGCTGCGAGATTGCCGCCGAACTGCCAGCCGAACTCGTCGGGCGATCCGATGCGCAGCGCGACGAAGTCCGCCTCGCCGCCCGGACGCAGGGCGCCCGCCTCGACGCGCAGCGAACGGGCCGCCGCGCGCGTCACCCCGTAGAGCGCCTCGGCGGCCGTCAGCCCGAAGATCTTGCGCGCGTAGTACGCCACCGTTTGCAAGTTGAAACACGGCGAAGTGCCCGGGTTGTAGTCGCTTGCAAACGCGACGGACGCGCCGCGCGAGAGCAGATCGCGAACCGGTGCCGCGCGCGGCAGGTCCAGATACGCGATCGTCGCCGGACACGCGACGGTCACGATCTCGCGGTCGGCGATCGCGCGGACGTCGGCCTCGGTGATGAAGTTGGCGTGGTCGATCGCGTCCACCCCGAGCTCGGCGGCCATGCGGGCCGCGCCGCCGTAGGCCATTTCGTCGCAATGCACGCGCAGGCGCAGTCCGTGCCCGCGCGCCGCTTCGAGATAGCGGCGCGTCTGCTCCGGCGAGAACCAGCCCGGCTCGCAGAACGCGTCGGCGTAGACGGCGCCGTGCGACTTCGCCGCCGGCAGGCATTGGTCTATGAGGTAGTCCACGAACGCGTCCTCGCGCGTAAATTCGGGAGGCAGCGCGTGGGCGCCCAAAAACGTCGCGATCAAACGCGGCACGCGCGCGTCGCCGCGATGCGCCGCGATGAGATCGAGCAGTTCCGATTCGCCGGGCTTGTGGAGCGCGTAGCCGGTCTTGGTTTCCAGCGTGGTCGTGCCGTGCGCCAAGATCGTTTCCAAGCGCGCGCGGACGGTGCCGTGGTAGAACGCCCCGGGATCGAGCAGCGCGTCGCGCGTTCGCTCGATCGTGTACGGCATGCCGAGCGGCGGCGGCTCGCCGCGCAACCGCGCCGCGAAATCCGGTTCGCGATCGCCCGCGAAGAGCGGATGGCAGTGCGCGTCGACGAGCCCCGGAACGANNGGCCGAGCGCGGCGATGCGCCCGTCCCGTACGAGCAACGCGCCGTCGTCGATCGCGCCGAGCCGCGCGAAATCGATGCCGCCTTGCGCGGCCGCGGTATCGCAGGTAACGATCGTCCGCGCGCGGACGAAGAGCGTTTCGCTCACGTTAGCGCCGGTGGGCTACAGGCGCCAATCGATACCCTTCTCGTCGGCCGTCGCGATAGCGATCTCGTATCCGGCGTCGGCGTGCCGGACGACGCCCATGCCGCAGTCGGTCGTAAGGACGGCCTCGAGCCGCTGCCGCGAATCTTCCGATCCGTCGGCGACCACGACCATGCCCGCGTGCAGGCTGTAGCCGATGCCGACGCCGCCGCCGTGATGGAAGCTCACCCAGTGCGCGCCGGCGGCCGTATTGAGCAAGGCGTTGAGGATCGGCCAATCCGCGATTGCGTCGCTCCCGTCCATCATCCCCTCGGTTTCGCGATACGGAGAGGCGACGCTGCCGGTATCGAGATGGTCGCGCCCGATCACGATCGGCGCCTTGATCTCGCCCTTGCGTACGAGCTCGTTGAACGCCAGGCCCGCGCGCGCGCGATCGCCGTAGCCCAGCCAGCAGATGCGCGCCGGAAGTCCTTGGAACGCGACGCGTTCCCGCGCAAGCGAAATCCATCGCGCGAGCGATGCGTCGTGCGGAAAGAGGCGCAGCAGCTCTTCGTCGAGCCGGTAGATGTCGGCCGGATCGCCGGAAAGCGCGGCAAACCGGAACGGGCCGGATCCGCGGCAGAACAGCGGCCTGATGAAGGCCGGAACGAANNCCGTAGTCGAACACGATCGCGCCCGCTTCGAGAAAGCGCACCATCGCTTCGACGTGGGTGTAGACGGTGGCCAAGCCGCGCCGTTCGTACTCGACGGGATCGCTCTTTCGCAGCGCGGCGGCTTCCTCGAGCGTCAGTCCTTCGGGAACGTAGCCGTCGATCATATCGTGCGCCGAGGTTTGGTCGGTGACGGCGTCCGGACGGAATCCGAGCGTGTAGAGCTCGGAGAATTCGGTCGCGGCGTTGCCTTCGTAGCCGATCGAGAGCGCCTCGCCGGCGGCGCGCGCACGCTCCACCTCGCGAATCGCCTCGTCGCGAGAGTCCACGACTTTGTCCAAGTAGCGCAGGTCGCGGCGGCGTTCCAGACGCGCGCGGTCCACGTCGACGACCAGCGCGACGCCGCCGTTCATCGTGATGGCCAGCGGTTGCGCGCCGCCCATCCCGCCGATCCCGGCCGTCAGGCATACGCGTCCCGCGAGCGTCCCGCCGAAATGTTGGCGCGCGAGCTCGGCAAACGTCTCGTAGGTTCCCTGCACGATGCCTTGCGTTCCGATGTAGATCCACGAGCCCGCCGTCATCTGCCCGTACATCGTGAGACCCTGCGCTTCCAGTTGCCGGAAGATCGCGTAATCGGCCCACTTGGGAACGAGATTCGAATTTGCGATGAGCACGCGCGGCGCGCGCTCGTGCGTGCGCCAGACCGCGACCGGCTTGCCGCTCTGCACGACGAGCGTTTCGTCGCCTTTCAGGCGCTGAAGCGTGCGAACGATCGCGTCGAACGCCTCCCACGATCGCGCGGCGCGGCCGGTGCCGCCGTACACGACGAGATCCTCGGGACGCTCGGCAACGTCGGGATCCAAATTGTTCATGAGCATCCGGACGGCCGCTTCTTGCGGCCAACCCTGCGCCGTGATGCTCGATCCGCGCGCCGCCCGGACGACGCGAGAGCGCGAGAGCGTGGTGGTCATGGGAAGCCAGTTAGGCGCCCCGGCAGTTGGGGCCTTGACAAATTAACGATATATCGCGTAACTTACGAGATAGTACGCTAACTACCCTAAGGAGAACCCATGTTCCACGGTTACCGGCACTTCCGCCACGGCCCCCACGGGCACCGGGGCGAACGCTTTCCGTACGGCTTCGGCGGCCCGCGCGGCCGCGGCGACCTCAAGTACGAAATCCTCGAGATCCTCGCGGAGTCCCCGCGGCACGGCTACGACATCATGCTCGAGATCGAGCGGCAGCGCGGACGTCGCCCCAGCCCCGGCTCCATCTATCCGGCCCTGCAAATGCTCGAGGACGGCGACTTCGTTCGCGGCCAGGAGCGCGACGGCAAGCGCGTTTTCACGCTCACGGATAAAGGCCGCGAGTTGCTCAAGGAACGTCCCGACGCCGGGCAAGCGGGCGCCGACTCGGACGATCTACGCGAGATCGTCTTCGAAACGATGCGCAACGTTCACGCCATCAAGGACGCGGCGCGGCAAATCGCTCGTTCGCGAAGCGTCGACGCGTTCCGGAAAGCGGGCGACGTTCTCGAGCGCACGCGCCGCGAGCTCTATGCGATCCTCGCCGAGCACGGCTAACCTGAGCGTTTCCTGAAGGGAGCGCGTCGCGTGCGGGAAACGTTAAGTCGCTCTTAACGCCGTGCCCACGTGAGGTAGTCCATACGTGCGAGCCCACATCGATCGCCGGCTGGCGGCTCTCGCCGCGCTCCTTCTCTTCTTAGCGCGAGCGGCGATGCCGGCGGCGGCCGGCACGACGGGCACCCTGAACGGCACCGTGACCTCACTAAAGACCGGCGCGCCGATCGCGGGGGCGCAAGTCACGGCGACGAGCCCGTCGCAGGTCGCTACGGCGGTCTCCGACGCAAGCGGCAGGTTCTCGTTTCTCTCGCTCGCTCCCGACACGTACGCGCTAGCCGTGTCGATGAAAGATTTCGAACCGGCGACCGTGACCGGCGTCTCTATTTTCGCCGACCAAGTGCAGAACGTTCGCGTTGCGTTGCAGCCTTCGCTGCGAACGATCGCGCGCGTCACGTCGCGATCCTCGATGGACATGGTCAAGTCCGGAACCACCAGCGACGTCTATTCGGTGAACGCGACGATGACCCGAGCCGCGCAAGGCTTGGGCGGCGGCGGCAATCTCACCAATGCCTACTCCGCCGTCGCGACGGTTCCGGGCGCGTTCGTTCCGCCGGGCCAGCAGGGATGGGCGCAAGTCGTGTACATTCGCGGCGGCAACTACG
>PMFP01000150.1 GCA_003155175.1 Vulcanimicrobiota bacterium | reverse complement strand
CGGAGGGAGACACCGTATTTCGCGGACTCCTCGCACGGATTGCCACGATCTGCCGCGAGGTCGAGTTTCCGGTGATCGTCAAGGAAGTGGGCTGGGGCATCACCGCCCAGGAAGTCCGTTCGCTCTTCGCGGGCGGCGCCGCGGCCGTGGACGTCGCGGGCGCCGGCGGCACGTCGTGGAGCGAAGTCGAGCGCCACCGGCTGGGCCAAACCTGGCGCGCGAACGTGGCCGCGACCTTCGCGCAGTGGGGCATCCCGACGGCGGAGGCGCTCTGCGACGCGCGCCGCGTTTCACCCACGGGCCTCATCTTTGCCAGCGGCGGCATCCGGGACGGTATCGACGCGGCCAAAGCGATGGCGCTGGGCGCGAACCTGGTCGGCGTCGCCGGCCCGTTTCTTCGCGGGGCCGCGCAAAGCACCGAAGAGGCGACCGCAACGGCGCTCGAATTCGAAGAAGAGCTCAGGATCGTGATGTTCCTGACGGGCTCGCGTACGTTGGACGATTTACGCGCAACGAAAGACCTGCGTCGCGTCGACGAGACCTAGAACGGCCTGAGGCTCTGACCGGCCGGCGCCGCTTCTTTTGGGTTGGGGCCGTACTGATTGCTCCCCACCTGGCTGTCCTCGACGCAGAACACGATGAGGACGATTCCGCCGATGAAAGGCACGAGGCCGATCAACACCCACCAGCCGCTGCGATTCGTGTCGTGAAGGCGACGGATCAGAACGCCAAGCGCGGGCAGAAACGTCCCGAGTGCGAAGACGCTGTAGGCGAGCTGAGCGATTGCCTCCGCCGTCTTCTCTCCGTTGCCCGTAATGCCGGCCACGACGCCACCGAGGAACGCGAACACCAGGACAATCGCGATGCCGATGAGGATGTTGAACAGCTGGAAATACCAGTACTCGGAGCGACGGGAGCGGCCCGTGAACACGGCGTACTTTTTGAGCGCCTCGATATACCAATGCATGCGCGAGTCCTTTTCTTGACGACGCCGTCGCCGGCGGGTTGCTACGATCGGACTTTTCATCCTTCCGTCCCGCAACCGCTTGCCCTTTGAAACGACGGGCCGTTGGGGCGCCGCTTTGGTCGATCCGGGCACTATCGAGCTGCGTGAAACGACGTACGGGCGAGCGCGGGCAGGCATTGATCGAGACGACCGTCACGGTAGCGATTTTCTCGCTCCTGGCCGTTGCGCTCGCGGCGGCGAGTATCGTGGCGACGCGCGGAGCTGCGAGCGATCCCCCGCGAGACGCGCTCGCACGGACCGCGCAGCGCGAAGCGCTTCTAGCGGCGGACGTTCTAAAGTACCAAGGTTCGCAACTCGCGCCGCAAGCGGTCGCGACGACGGTTCCGCTCGCGAACGGATCCGCGCTTCCGGCCATCGTCTCGCTTATGGTTTCCCCGGCGCGCGACGGACGCGTTCGCGTGAGGGTTCAAGCCTCCGCAAACGGCGAGCGAGCCGAGTCGACGCTCGACGTGCCGCCGCCCGCGCCGCTTCCGGGGTCGCAGCTGAACGCGCCGCAAAGCGCCGCGCAGCCGACCGGAGCGCCGTAACGCGTGCTGATTCGCACGCTTTTTCTGCTGGGCGCGGTCGCGATGCTGCTATCGGCTTTGATCGCCGGATCTCAAGCGGCAGCGAACGTCGTCCTGCACCGCAAGGCGCTGGTGGCGATGCGCGCGGCGTACCAAACGCGAGTCGCCGCCGTCGAATCCGGGATCGCTCAATCGCTCGAGTATGGGCACGCGTACGCGGAGCTGCCCGCCACGACCTCATGCGTTCTTGAACAAGGCGACGGCGGGTGCGCGATTGCGGTGACGGCCGCGTCGCACCTCCAGGCGCGCAACGGAGGCGGCGAGCTTCAGGAAAACGACGCGGTTGCCGAGGGTCGAATCGCGGCGACCGTCGACGTCGTAGCGCGAGCCTCGTCCGGGCGCGTCTTAGGTGAGCGGCAGGCCGGCGTCGTCTTTCGAACGCTCCACACCGCTCCGTGGGCGCTTGAATCGGGAAATCTCGACGCGGCGTTCGAGACGTCGAACGACGCAGAAGAACCCGGTGACGACGGCGGTACGATGCCCGCCCCGTCCTCACCGGGTTCGTTGATCGATGTGGTTTACCGCAACGCCCAAACCGGCGCCGAAATGCCGGCAAACGTCTGGCGCGCGGCTACGCCGGATCCGGACGCCGCGAGTGCGGCCTGGTCGCCCTAACGCGAGCTATGCGCCGCCCAATTGAGAGGCGAACAGCTGGCGCGCCAGGCCGCCGACGACGGGAATCTCGACTTCTTTGCCCTGGAACGCCGAGATGGACGTCCACAGCCAAACGATGAGACCGATGATGCTTAAGGCCAAGAAGATCAAGCCGAAGAGCGCGAACATCGTGTAGCTCATCATCGCCGACACGAAGCCGAGCGCGATCCGGAGAACGAAGAAACCGCCCCAAAACGTGATCGACTGGGCCGCCGCCCACTTGACCGCGCGGTTGGTTCCTCCACCGACCAGCATGATGATGCCGCCGAGGAGTCCCAAGAGGTATGCAAGACCCGCAGCGACGTTGGGCTGGAGCCCAAACGGGGCATCTGTCTGTGGCTGATTAACCATTCCTACTCCTCAAAGACGACGTGTGGCCGTGCCTAACGCAGACCTCGTGAACGGTGTGCGCGTTGGCGGGCTGCTTCGCCGCAGCAGGGTCCTCTTACTCCCTCGCTCGCGCTTTGCCCGCGCGCCCGCCTCGTAGGGATATTCTAGCGGGCGCGACAATGGGCGACGCCATGCGGAAACGCCGGCGCTGGATCTACGCGCTCTTGCTGCTCCCGTTCGTCGGCACGCTCTACCCGCCGCTCTACAACCACGCCGATCCCGAGCTGTTCGGTCTGCCGTTCTTCTATTGGTATCAATTGGCTTGGGTGCTCCTCACCGCTGGACTGCTCGGCATCGCGGTCGTCGCGACGCGGGAGGATGCCGATGACGGCGGTTAGCCTGGTTTTTGCCGGGTTGGTCTTGGGGGTTTGCGTGCTCGGTTTCGTGGCCGCTCGCTGGGGCGGAGGAAGCCTGGCGACGCTCGAGGGCTGGGCGCTGGGCGGCCGGGGTTTCGGCACCGTCGTCTCCTGGTTTCTGATGGGGGGCGATCTCTACACCGCTTACACGTTCATCGCGGTTCCCGCGCTGGTCTACGGCGTCGGCGCGCTGGGCTTCTTCGCCGTCCCGTACGCCACCGTCACGTACCCCATCGCGTTTATCGTCCTCGCGCGATTTTGGAGCGTCGCCCGCAATCGCGGCTATCTTACCGCCTCGGATTTCGTCCGCGACCGCTACGGCAGCCGCGCGCTCGAACTCGCTACCGCCCTTACCGCCGTCGTCGCGACGCTGCCGTACATCGCGCTTCAGCTGGTCGGGATGCGCGCCGTCTTCTTACAACTCGGAGGCGCGTTCGCCTCGCAAAACGGCGTGCTCGCGCTGACGGTTTCGTTCGCGCTGCTGGCGGCGATCACGTATACCAGCGGGCTGCGCGCGCCCGCCGCGATCGCGTTCGTGAAGGACACGTTGATCTACGTCACCGTGATTGCCGCGATCGCGGTCATCCCGGCCAAGCTGGGCGGATGGATGCACGTCTTTTCCGCGTCGTCGGCAGTGCTCGCCACGCGCACCAAGCCCAGCGGCATCTTGCTTCCACACGGCGCCTATTTCGCGTATGCGTCGATGATTCTCGGATCGAGCCTGGCGCAATGCACGTATCCTCATCTCATCACCGGCGCGCTGGCCTCCAAGAGCCGCGGCGTCATCCGCCGCAATATGGCGCTCCTCCCGATCTACACGCTGCTTCTCGGACTTCTGGCACTGCTGGGCTACTGCGCGCTCGCCGCGGGCATCGCAAGTAAGGATAGCTCGCTGATCGTACCGCTGCTCTTCGCGCGCTATTTCCCCGGGTGGTTCGCCGGCGTCGCATACGCCGCGATCGTCATCGGCGCGATCGTTCCCGCCGCCGTCATGGCGATCGGCGGCAGCAACGTCTTCGTCAGCAACGTCGCCGGCGAATTTCATCGCGAACGAACGCCGGCCGCTACCCGACTGACGAAGAACGTGACGCTGGCCATCTGCGCGCTCGCGCTTCTCTTCATCCTCTTCGTGCCGGTGCCGTTTGCGATCGATTTCCAGCTTCTGGGCGGCGCCATCATGATCCAGGTATTTCCGGCGTTTGCCGTCGGCCTGTTTACGCGCTGGTTCGACCCGCGCGCGCTGCTGGCCGGATGGGGCGCTGGCATCGCGGCCGCCCTGGCGATGGCGGTGGAGTCCGGCTTCTC
Source organism: Vulcanimicrobiota bacterium (assembly GCA_003155175.1). Classification (GTDB taxonomy): domain Bacteria; phylum Vulcanimicrobiota; class Vulcanimicrobiia; order Vulcanimicrobiales; family Vulcanimicrobiaceae; genus Hemerobacter; species Hemerobacter limicola. Next base: position 12,237 of record PMFP01000150.1, on the reverse strand, counting down.
GTCCAACATAACCCTGCACGCCGGCGGCGCGTCGCTGACCGGATTCATCGCGTTCTTCGCCTTCTTCCTCAACCTCGGCNNTCGTCGCGGATGCCGGACGGCATTTCGCCATCGCCGGCCAGATCGGATGGAACGAACGCAACGAACTCGTCTCGGAGGACTTCTACGAGCAAGCGGCGCGCGCGTTGCGGAACGTGCTCGCCGTGTTGCGCGCGGGCGGCGGGAAAGCCGAGCATCTCGTGCGGATGACGTGGTACGTTACCGACAAACGCGAGTACCTCGCCGCCGCAAAGTCGCTGGGCGAGTGCTACCGCGACCTCTTCGGCAACGACTATCCCGCGATGTCCCTGGTCCAAGTCGCCGATTTGCTCGAGGACGGGGCTAAAGTCGAAATCGAGGCGACGGCCGTTCTCCCTGCCTAGGGAACCTCGCGTAAGCGGAAGCGCTGAACTTTGCCCGTCTCGGTTCGCGGCAACGCGTCGACGAACTCGATCTCACGCGGCGATTTGAACGGGGCGATTCGCGCCTTGCAAAACACCATCAGTTCCTCGACCAGCCGGTCGTTCGCGTCGAATTCTTCGACGACGACGACGAAGGCCTTCACGATGTTGGTACTGCGCTCGGCATCATGCTTGGCTACGACGGCGCACTCTTTGACGGCGCCGTGCGCGAGCAGCGCATTCTCGACCTCCGGGCCCGAGACGTTATACCCCGACGAGATGATCATGTCGTCCGTGCGCGCGACGTACCAAAAGTATCCGTCCTCGTCGACGCGGTAGGCATCGCCCGGATAATTCCACCCGCGCTGCACGTAGATCGCCTGACGGTCGTCGTCGAGATACTTGCAACCGGTTGGCCCCTTCACGGCAAGGCGGCCGATCTCTCCCGGAGGCAGCGGATTGCCGCCGTCGTCGTGAATCTCGGCGCGGTAACCCGGAACCACGCGTCCGGTCGAACCGGGGCGCACCTCGTCGACGCCCGACCCGATGAAGATGTGCAGCAACTCGGTGCTTCCGATCCCGTCCATGATCTTCAGACCGGTCCGCTCGTACCACGCGTTCCAGATCGGTTCGGGGAGCGTCTCGCCGGCGGAAACGCACGTGCGGAGGGTGGACAGGTCGTAGCGATCCGCCAAGGACGCCATCACACGATATGCGACCGGCGCCGTGAAGATCGTGGTGACGCCGAACTCGGCGGTCGCGCGCATCAGGTCTTCGGGCCCCGCTTTCTCCAGGAGCAGCGTTGAGGCGCCCGCCCAAAGCGGAAAGAGCAACAGCCCGCCCAAGCCGAACGTGAAGCCGAGCGGCGGACTGCCGCAGAACAGGTCGTCGCGCTGCGGACGCAGCACCAGCGCGCAGTAACTGTCACACGTTGCCATGACGTCACGATGCGTATGCATCGTGGCTTTGGGCACGCCGGTCGTCCCCGACGTGAACGCTATGAGTGCGACGTCCTCGGCCCTCGTGTCCGCCGTCTGAAAAGCGTGCGGCTTGGCATCCATGCGTGCTTCCAAGCCGTCCGGCGCCNNTTCCAGTTCGTCCGCCAAGCGTGCGTCCACGAGCGCCAGCGAAACCTCGGCCTTCTTGACGATCGTCCCGAGCTCGACGGCCCGGTAGAGCGGCATGGTCGTCACCGCGATCGCGCCGGCTTTCAACACGGCAAACCAGCAGGCGGCCAACATCGGCGTGTTCGCCGCGCGAAGCAGCACGCGATTTCCTGGGACGATGCCGAAATCTTCGGTGAGCACGTGCGCGATCGCGTCGGCGGTCCGAAGCAGATCGCCGTACGTCCAATCGATGCCGCCCGGCGCCACGATGCAGCGGCGCGCGCCGTCCCCGCTCCCGACGCGATCGTCGAGCAGGCGCCTCGCCGCGTTGAGCCGCTGGGGATAGTGCAGCGCCGGCAAATCGAACAGCAATTCGGGCAGCGCCTCGCGCCGCGGCATGCGGTCGCGCGCGAACGTATCGGTCACGCCAGCGTCTGCCTGGCGATCACGATGCGCTGCACCTCGCTCGCGCCTTCGTAGATGCGCAGGGCGCGCACGTCGCGGTACAGGCGCTCGACGACTTCCCCGCGCGTCACGCCGCGCGCGCCGAACAGTTGTACGGCGCGATCGCACACGCGGCCGGCGGCCTCCGTCGCGAACATCTTGGCCATCGCCGCCTCGCGCGTCACTCGCTCCGATCCGGCGTCTTTCGTCCACGCAGCCCGATAGACGAGAAGTGCGCTCGCGTCCACGTCGGTGGCCATGTCGGCAATCGCGGCCTGCGTCAGTTGCAACTCGGCAAGCGGCGCGCCGAAGAGCTCGCGCCGTTTTGCGTGAGCGACGCTTTCGTCGAGCGCCCGGCGTGCAAAGCCGAGCGCCGCCGCGCCGACCGTACTCCGAAACACGTCAAGCGTCGCCATCGCGATCGCGAATCCGCGCCCCTCTTCTCCGATTCGGTGGGAAACCGGTACCCGGCAGTTCGCGAATCGTAGCGTTCCGAGCGGGTGCGGAGATATGGTCTCGACCGTTTCCGCTACGGAGAATCCCGGCGTTTGCGACGTAACGATGAAGGCCGACAGCCCCTTGGCGGCCGCCGGCGCCGTTCGCGCGAAGACCACGTACGTATCGGCAATGCCGGCGTTGGATATCCATGCCTTTTCGCCGTCGAGGACGTAGGCGTCGCCCTCGCGACGAGCCGTCGTCGCAATCGCGGCGACGTCGGAGCCGGCCTCGCGTTCGGAGAGCGCGAATCCGGCTAAGCGTTCCCCTCGCGAGACCGGCGGCAGAAAGACGTCCCGCTGCTCGTCGCTTCCGAACAGCGAGATGGCTCCGGTTCCCAGGCCTTGCATCGCGAAGGCGAAGTCGGCTAGAGCCGATCGATACGCTAGAACTTCGCGCGCGAGACAGAGACGGCGCACGTCGAATCCGCCCTGCGCCAACGGCACGCATGCGGAAAGCCGCCCCGCCTCTCCCAGGGCACGAACCCATGCTACGACGCCCGCGGCGGCGTCGCGCTCGTCCTCCACGACCGGCGCTTCCAAGGTCCATCGCTCGAGCTCGCGTGCAAAGTCGCGATGGCCGTCGTCAAAAAACGGCCAGTCGAGATCGCGCTGCGGAATCAACGGCGTGCCGCCATCAATCGCCCTCGAACGCCGGCACGCGTTTTTCGACGAACGCGTCGTAGGCGCGCCGGAAGTCCTTGCCCCGCATGAGGAGCGCTTGCTCGTGCGCCTCCGCGTCGATGGCTTCCTCGAGCGGCATCGCCAACTCGTGCGTCAGCATGCGCTTGGTGACGGCATGTGCTGCCGACGGGCCGTTCGCGATCGAAACGGCGACCGCTCCCGCGCGTTGCAGCAGCACATCCGGCTCGCAGATTTCGTTGAAGAATCCCCAGTTCAGCGCGGTCTCTCCGCCGATCGCGCGTCCCGTGTAGAGCAGTTCCGACGCCCGGCCGAGCCCGACGAGGCGCGGCAGCAGCGCGCACGCTCCCATGTCGCATCCCGCGAGACCCACGCGAACGAACAGGAACGCTACGCTCGCGCGCGCGGTTCCGTACCTGAGGTCCGACGCCATCGCCAGGATCGCTCCCGCTCCAGCGCAGACGCCGTCGACCGCGGCAACGATCGGCTGCGGACAGTCGCGCATCGCTTTGACCAGATCGCCGGTCATCTGCGTGAACTCCAAGAGCTCGCCCTCGCTGCGTTGCGTCAACGGACCGATGATGTCGTGGACGTCGCCTCCGGAGCAGAAGTTACCGCCCGCTCCGGTCAGCACGACGGCGCGGACGCGCGCGTCGTCCCGGCGTTCGCGAAACCAGTCGCGCAACTCGGCGTAGACCTCGAACGTCAGCGGGTTCTTCCGCTCGGGCCGGTCGAGCGTGACGGTCGCGACGCGATCGGCGATCTCGTACCGCACTCGGGTGCTCATCGAATCCTCATCGGCATGTCTTCTTCGGCTTCGCGGCCCGCGCTGTTGCGCGCGATCACGCGAAGACGATAGCCCCGCACGAAGATCGGCGGCGTGTCCAAGAGGTCTAGGGCGAAGGCAAAGCGCCCGAATCCGGTGCGCGGGACGTTGATGGAAAAGAGGTTGTTGCGAACCTCGACGCTCGCAACGTTGCTGGAGGTGACGAACGCCGCCGACCAGCTCTGGCCGCGGCGCACGTCGAGCGAGGAAAAGTGCATCGCTTGAATCTGCGGCGGAGCGTCGTTCGACGCAACGGCGGGTGACGGCCAAGCGGGCGGCAACGACGGTCCGACCGACACGTTCGGCGGAACGGCTACCGCAGACGGCGCGCATCCGCTGCCGGCGCCGAGGGCGAGCGCGCAGGCTGCCGCCGCACCAAATCGACTGACGATGGCCACGTCCGGAGGGTCGGCTCCGGCGTTCGCACTTTCCTGCCGTTCGAGGAGCCGCCCGAAGGTTCGCGTAAGGCAGACGCATGCAGCAATCGGGGTCGGCTCGCAGCCTGCCGTTCGACTATGCAACAAGCATCTGCTGCTTCTGGATCGTCGCCGGCTTCTTTCTCGATGCGTGGGCGCACGGCCACGTCCCGATCGAAAGTTTTTTCACGCCGTACCACGCCACGTTCTATTCCGGCATGCTGGCGCTCATTCTGGTCGTGGCCGCCTACGCGATGCACCACCGCTCCTACGGCAAGCCCTGGCGCGATTGCATTCCGCAGCCCTATCACCTCGCGATGCTGGGATTTCCGATCTTCGTCGTCGCCGGCATCGGCGATCTGATCTGGCATACGTTCCTGGGCATCGAGCAAGGCGTGGACGCGCTGCTGAGTCCGACCCATCAGGCGCTGGGCCTGGGCATGTTCTTTCTGGCCAGCGGTCCGATTCGCTCGGTGTTGTCGGACCGGGCGCGCGCAACGACGCTCGGGCAGCAGTTGCCGCTGGTCATCGGCCTCGCGTCCTGGCTGATCCTCGTGCATTTCGGAACGGCGTACGCGTTCGACCCGGGCGCCGCGCGCTTGGACGCCCCGCCGCCGATCTCGCCGTTTACCCCCGATTACATGACCGCGCTCTCGATCGGCTACTACAAGATCTCGGTCGGCGTGCTGATCGCGATCTTTCAATCGGCGCTGATGACGGGCTTCGCGCTCTACACCGTCGCGCGCATCCGCCTGAGTCCGGGTGCATTTACGATCTTCTTCCTGCTGGCCAACGTACCGGCCGCCGCGGCCTTCACCAACGATACGCCGCTGCTGGCAATCGTGGTGGCGCAATCGCTGGCGGCGGGCATCTTCGCCGACGCGTTCGTCGCCCGCTACGACCCCAATCCCGAAACGGCCAGCCCGTACCGCCGGTTCGCGGTACTCTTGCCGCTGACGTACACCGGAACGTATCTTCTCGCGGTGCTCGCGACCGGCGGCACGTGGTGGGACTGGAACGTCGCTTTGGGCGCGTGGCTCTGGACCGGCGTCATCGGCTTCGCGCTGAGCCTGATCGGAACGGCGCGCAGAACGGCATGATCGCCCTGGCGTTCGCGGCCGTCGCGGCGGTGTTGCACTTGGGAACGGCGTGGCGCTACGGGTATTTCCGCGACGAGCTGTACTTCATCGCTACCTCCAAACATTTGGCGTGGGGTTACGTCGATCAGCCGCCGCTCGTCGCGCTCGCGGCATGGTTCGCATCGCCGTTCGGCTACAACTTGATCGCGCTTCGCGTCTTACCCGCGCTGGCCGCCGCGGGAACCGTCGCACTGGCCGTAACCATCGCGCGCGACTTCGGAGCGGGACGTTTCGGTCAACTGCTCGCCGGCACCGCGACGTTACTGTTGCCGGCTTACTTGTTGCTTGGGAACGTCCTGACGACGACCTCGTTCGAACCGTTCGCTTGGACCCTCACGATCTACGCTTGCTTGCGCTTGGAACGCGATTCACGTTACTGGATTCTCGTGATGGCCGCCGTCGCGTTCGGCGCGTACGGCAAGTACTCGATCGCGCTCCTGGCCGTCGCACTGACGATCGGGATGCTCGCGTTCCGGGAAACGCGCGCCGCGTTTCGCAGCGTATGGTTTCCGGTCGCGGTCTCCGGGATGCTGATCCTGATCGCGCCCAACCTTCTCTGGCAGATGCAACACGGCTGGCCGTTCGTGGAGGTCATCCGGGGCGACGACCTTCACCGGCACGCCTTCCAGAACGGTGTGACGCTCGAGTATCGCGACGTCGCGAGCAACGCGATCGCGTTCGTCGTCGAGCAGTTCCTCTACACGGGGCCGGTAAACGCGATCCTTTGGATCGCCGGACTGATCGCGCCGTTCTTTTTCGTCGCGCTTCGACCGGCCCGCTTTTTGGCCGTCGCGTACGCGGTCTTGTTGACGGCCGGTGCGCTCCTGAGCGCCAAAGGCTACTACATCATCGGGTTCTACGCCGCGCCGATCGCGCTGGGCAGCGTCGCCGTCGAGCGCACCGGGGCGCGGTGGCTGCGCTATGCGATCTTCACGCTGGTTGCCGTTGCCGGAGCCGTGGCGATGCCCCTTTCGATCCCGGTGCTGCCGGTGGACGCCCTCGTCGCGTACTCAAAAGCGCTCGGGCTCACGGGTCGCGAGGGAACGCCGCCGCACCTGATCCAGCCGGTCTTCGCCGAAGAATTCGGATGGGAGCGCCTGGCAGCCGACGTCGCGACGGTATATCGCGCGCTTCCGCCCGCGCAGCGAGCTCGAGCCGCGATCTACGCCGACACATACGGCGACGCCGGCGCGCTCGACTTTTTCGGTCCACGTTTCGGATTGCCGGCGGCGATCTCCACGCAAAACACCTATTATCTGTGGGGCCCGGGGAGCAACGACGGGAGCACGCTCGTGGCCATCGGGGGAACGCGCATCGCGCTGCTCCGCCGCTACTACCGCAGTTGCCTGCTGGTCAAGACCTCGACCGAGCCGTACAAATGGGTCGTCGAAGGACCCGCGCCGATCTACGCGTGCACGTCGCCCATGCAACCGCTGCCGGCGATTTGGCGAGATCTGCGGTGGTACGGCGCCTAGCGTTCTGACCCTCACGCCGGTGCGGCGGGTACTTGCCCACGCATGCCGGATGACGAACGCGGATTCACGCTGATCGAAATGACGATTGCGGTCGCGATCGTCGCGATGTTGGCCGCGGCGGCCGGCCTCTGGGCGATGAGCTTGCGTCCCGCCGGCCTGCGTTCCGCGCTGGACCAATACGACGGCGCCCTTGCGGCGGCGCGTGCGTTGGCGCAAACGAGCGGCAACGGCGCAACGCTCGCGTTCGAACCGGACGCGCACACCGGCGGCTTTCTCCTACGCGTCTATCGCGGGCGCCCGACGTCGCCCGGCGCGGTTTCGCCCACGCCGATCGCCGCCGCGGGTGAGGGCATCGCGCTGCGCGAGCGCAGCCTCGGCGCACCGCCGTTCGCCATCTTTGTCGGCACGGCCGGCCACGTCGGCGGACTGGCCGGCTATCCGGCGCTCGACGGCAACGGACGTCCCGTTTTCTCCGAAGTCGCTCGCGAGCCGTCGTGTCCCGCGGGCGGTTTCTCGTTCACGTTCTCGACGGCGTACGGCGCGCGGGTGCGGCGGGACATCCCGTGCGCGCAGGTTGCATACGAGGCGCCCGTACCGGAGCCGACGCCGACGCCCAACACGCCGCTCCTCACGCCTTCGCGTCTCGTGTTCGCCTGGCCCGGAGCACCGTCCCAACGCGTGGCAGCGACCGAATGGGGCTACACGAACTGGTTTGCATCGGCGGACGGCTTTGCGTGCGCGGGCGGCGTCGCGGGTTTTCCCGACGTCCTTCCCGCGCCGTTTACGCCGCCGTGGACGCAAGCGCAAGCCGACGCCACGCCGCCGCCCCCGCCGGCGACGCCGTTCTCCTATCCGAACTCGCTCGGCGGAAGCACGAACGACGCGCCCGCCTTCTTCCCCGTGTTGCCGCAGGACGCGGGACTCTGCCGCCTCGAGGTCGTGGATGCGTTCGGCCGCGGCGCGGGCGCCCAGGCACAGGTTATGGGCGCGATCGCGCTGCAAAACGTGGACGGCTCGCCCGCCGAGCCGGTCGATCTGCTCCTCGCGCAGCGCTCGCCGGTCGTCGTCTACGCGGCCAAGACCTACGATTCGCAGATCGTCGTTCCGGTCGCGACCGGATGTGTGGGAATCGTGCGTACCAGAGCCGGCCAAGGCGTCGCGCCCGCACGTCCCGGTTTGGCGCCGGCGCGCACACCGGTCGAACTGCGCGCCGCGGGCGCCGGCATCTGCACGCTCTCCATACGCAGCCAGTATCCCGGCGAACCACCCGCCCTCCTCGGACTTCGGGTGCGCGGTGCGCTTGCGATCGACCCTCCGGCCATCCTTCTGCCGCCGGGCGCAACGACGCTGGCCGTTCCGGCCGCGTCGGAGGCCTGCTACGCGCGGGCCTTCACCGATGCGACGTTTGCAACGCCCGATACGCGCGATTCCGCGCTCTCGGCGGGAACCGCGGCCGGAACGATCGCCTACGACGCAGCGACCGGCTGCTACACGTCGGCAAACCGCATCGCTGCGCTCGTCACCGAGCCGGGTCTGACGGCACCGGATCGCTTTGCGTCCGACGCGAGCGACTGTACGACGCTCGTCACGCCGCGATGGAATCCGCCGGGCGCGTCGCCTCCGGCTGCATGGCTCGCTCTCGATCGGACTCCACAGGCCGGCGGTGCGTGCACGTTGCACGTCAGCGATTCGACGCCGCGCGCGCAAGCGGCCACCCTTGCGCTGAAGGTCTCGACGGGCTGTCCCGACGCCGGAAACAGCCGCACGGGCCCGCTTGACGGGCGCTGTTACGACCTCTACGATCTGACCGTAACCAGCGAGGCCACCGCCACGTGGACGACGGCCGGCATCGAAGCCTTTTACGTTCCGCACGGAACGCCCGGATCCGCGTTTCTCTCCTGGTCGCTCAACGACCCGGGCGGTTGCACGCTTGCGATGAACGGCGCAACGGTCTTCGCGCAGTGGGGCATCGTCCTGAGCTACGGCGGCCCGACGCCGCCGCCGGTCGGCGTCGTCGGCATCGACTGGCGCGAGGCGGACGCGCCGGAACTCGGCTACTGGCTCGGCGTCGAGCATTGGGGAAGGGGATTTGCTACCGAAGCGGCACGGGCGGCGATNNGCTGGCGGTCGCGCCGCCCGAGCCGAAAACCGGTGGGTCGCCGCTCGGCCCCTGCCACGTCTTGCCGTCGCCGCCTCCGGGAAACGGCGGGAACTGATCGTTAGGCCTCGTGGCCGCCGGGAATCACGACGGACACGCCGGTTCGTTCGCCCGACAGCAAGCCGACGGCTGTGGCCGCGATCTCGTCGAGCGTGGCAATCCGTCCTTCGGGATTCATCGCCGCAAGCTGCGCGCGCGCCGCGTCTTCGTCAACGCCGGTGAGCTTCACGATTTTTTCGACCGCTTGCCGCATCATCGCCGTCTCAGCGTAACCCGGACAGATGGCGTTGACGGTTATGCCCGTCCCGGCAAACTCCGCCGCAACCGACCGCGTGAGGCCGATGACGCCGTGTTTGCTCGCGCAGTATGCCGCGATGTAGGGAGCGCCCGCGAGCCCCGCGACGCTGGCCACGTTCAGCACGCGCCCCCACTGCGCCGCAGTCATGTCGGGAACGGCCGCGCGCGTGCACAAGAACGACCCGGTGAGGTTGGTCGCAAGGACCCGGTTCCACATCGCGAGCGAGGTCCGCGCGATCGGGGCCGATTCGGCGATGCCGGAATTGTTCACGAGAATCGCAACGGGGCCGTTGTGTTTGCGCGCGAGGTCGAATGCGGCGGCCACGTCCGACTCGCTCGTCACGTCGCAGGCGGCGCGGAAGAAGGCCACGTCGCCATCCGGCGCCGTGCGGCTCACGACGCTCACGCGCGCGCCACGCTCGGCCAGCGCCTGCGCGATCGCCAGACCGATTCCGCGCGCTCCGCCGGTAACGATCGCGTGTTTGCCGTCAAATGACATGGGCTTGCTCCTGAGCTCGAGCGATCAGTCGTTCGAGCTGTTCTTTGCCGGGCAGGTATTGAACCGGCCAAGCCGCGCCGTCGTAGCCCAGGTTCGCGGCCGCGTGCAGCGTCCAGAACGGATCGGCCAGATGCGGCCGCCCCAACGCGACGAGATCCGCCCGGCCGGCGGCCAGGATCGCATTGACCTGATCGGCGTCGGTCACGTTGCCGACGGCCATCGTCGCGATGCCGGCTTCGTTGCGAACGCGATCCGCGTACGGCGTCTGGAACATGCGTCCGTAAACGGGACGTGCTTCGGGCGACGTCTGGCCCGCGGAAACGTCAATCAAGTCGGCTCCGGCCGCCTTGAACGCGCGCGCAATCTCGACGGCATCGGCGGCGTCGATCCCGCCCTCGACCCAGTCGGTCGCCGAAATGCGAACCGACATCGGGCGCTGCGCGGGCCAAACCGCGCGCATCGCCGCGAAGACTTCGAGCGGATAGCGCAGGCGGTTGGCGAGGGAACCGCCGTACTCGTCGTCGCGCGCGTTGAGCAGCGGCGTGATGAAGCTCGAGAGCAGGTACCCGTGCGCGCAGTGCAATTCAACCATGTCGAAGCCCGCACGCTCGGCCATCCGCGTCGCGGTGACGAACTGCTCGCGGATCGCGTCCATCTCCGGCCGCGCCAGACTGCGCGGCATTTGATGACGATGCCCGTATTTGCGCGCCGACGGGCCGACGACCGGCCAATTGCCCTCGTCCAGCGGCTCGTCCATGCCCTCCCACATCACCTTGGTCGAGCCCTTAGGCCCGGAGTGGCCGAGTTGCAGGCAGATTTTCGCGGGCGTGTATGCGTGGACGAAAGCGACGACGCGCTTCCACGCGCGCTCGTGCTCGGGACGGTACATGCCGGTGCAGCCGGGCGAAATCCGGCCGCCGGCAGAGACGCAGGTCATCTCCGTAAACACCAGGCCCGCGCCGCCCAACGCGCGGCTGCCCAAATGCACGAGATGGAAGTCGTTGGGGAGTCCGTCGACCGCGCTGTACGTATCCATGGGCGAAACGACAACGCGGTTACGCAACTCGAGGTCGCGTAAACGGAACGAAGCGAACATCGGGGGAATCGCGACTCCTCCGAACCACTCCTCGACCCGCTCGACATATGCACTATCGCGCAGTCGAAGGTTCTCGTGACCGATTCGCTGGCTGCGGGTGAGCAAACTGTAGGCGAACTGCTCGTCGGGAAGTTCGGCATAGCGGGCCACGTTCTCGAACCATTCCGTGGAGTTGCGCGCCGCGTTTTGCAGCTTGAGCACTTCGACCCGGCGCTCGCTTTCGTAGGCGGCCAACGCCGGAGCCAGTTCGCCGCCCGAGCGCACGAGCGCATCGGCCAGGCCGATCGCGTCCTCCATGGCCAGCTTCGTGCCCGAGCCGACCGAGAAGTGCGCCGTGTGCGCCGCGTCGCCGACGAGCACGACGTTGCCGTCGACCCACCGCTCGTTGCTCACGCGCAAGAAGTTCGTCCAATCCCGTCCGCGCAGATGCGCCGAGTTTGCCATCAGACGATGGCCGTGCAGGTACGGCGCGAACAGCCGCTCGCAAAACGCGACCGTTTGCGCGGTACCGGCGGCGTCGAGACCGTGCGCGAGATACGTCTCTTCCCGGCATTCCACGATGAACGTGCTGGTGGACGAATCGAACCGGTAGGCGTGCACCGTGAACCAACCGTGCTCGGTCTGCTCGAAGATAAACGTGAAGGCGTCGAGCGGGAGCGTGGTGCCGAGCCACACGTAGCGGCATTTGCGCCGGTCGATATTCGGCCCAAACGCGGCGGCGCGCGCCGCGCGAACGCCGCTGTTGACGCCGTCGCACGCGACGATGAGATCCGACGACGCGTACGGTTCCAACCCCGCGACGTTGGTTTCGAAGTCCATCTCGACGCCGGATTCCGCGGCCCGCGCGTGCAGGATCTCGAGCAGACGCTTCCGGCCGATTCCGGAAAAACCGTGGCCTCCCGAAACGATCTTCCGGCCGCGAATGTTGATTTCGATGTCGTCCCAGTGGGCGAACGCCGCTTCGATCTGCGCGTGCGACCGTTCGTCGGCGCGCCGCAGATTCTCCAGCGTCGCATCGGAGAACACCACGCCCCAGCCGAACGTGTCGTCCGACCGGTTGCGTTCGACGACCCGCACGTGCCAATCGGGAAAACGCTGCTTGGCCAGCAGCGAGAAGTAGAGACCCGACGGCCCTCCGCCGATGCAAGTTACCCGCACGCGCTAGCGCTTGCGGGCGAGCGTTAGCCCGTCGCCGACCGTCAGCA
>PMFP01000069.1 GCA_003155175.1 Vulcanimicrobiota bacterium | reverse complement strand
CGTGTTCGACTGGTCCACGAAGATGGAGATGCCGGGCTGGGATTGCGAATCGTAGCCGGTCTTGGCCGCCGTCACCGTATATGTGTCCGGGGCGAGCGAGATGAACGAGAAGTTCCCCGAGGCGTCGGTCGTCGTGGACGCGGTCTGCGCCGGCGCGGTCGCGGTCACCACGGCCCCGGCCACCGGGACACCCGTTCCGGCCTCGACGACCCGGCCTCGCATCGTGCCCGTGGTCCCTGCCAGAGCAGAGAGGGGACAAGCCGCAAATAGCAGGGCGGCGATCGCCCACGTAAGAGAGCGTCGAATCGTCACGCAGACCTCCAGGTCGTCACAGCAACTCTTTGACCGAAGTGTACGCCGCCCATAAAGGGCATTTCTATGGTCGCAGAGCACAAATCTTGTAGTTTCGCTTGTGTACCCCGAACATGGTCAGACCCCCCACCGCAAGGGTATGCTCGGGTTACGAGCCCTTGACGCCTCACCCTTCCAAGCCCCCAGCCGGGGGTTTACGGGGGCGGAGCCCCGTGAGCGGCCGAGCGGCCGCTCGNNGCTCGGGGGTGAACGGGGGGCACGCCGCCCCGTTCTTCAAAGAAAGTCTCCCGTGACCGCATCCTCCCTGACGTCTGCCGAATCCCTCGTACGGCGCCGCGAAGCGGCCATCCCCCGAGGCGTCTCCAACGCGCATCCGGTTTTCGTCGAGCGCGCGAGCGGAGCGTCGCTCTGGGATACCAATGGACGGCGGTACTACGACTTCGTCGGCGGCATCGGCGTCCTCAACGCCGGGCACGCGCATCCCGAGATTCTCGATGCGATCGAGGAACAAGCACGCCGCTACACGCACGCGTGCTTCCAAGTGACGATGTACGAGCCGTATCTCGAACTCGCCGAACGCCTAAACGCGCTCGCACCCGGGGACTCGCCGAAAAAAACGCTGCTCGTTACGACCGGCGCCGAAGCCGTGGAGAACGCGGTGAAGATCGCGCGCGAGTACACGGGACGCCCGGCGATCCTCACGTTCGCGCACGGCTATCACGGGCGAACGCTGCTCACGCTGTCGATGACGGGAAAGAACGCGCCGTACAAACAGCATTTCGGCCCATTCTGCAGCGAAATCTATCAGGCACCGTTCCCGCACGAACTGGAAGGCTGGACCACGGAGCGCGCCCTTCGCGCGCTCGCCGAGATCTTCGAGTCGAGCGTCGCGCCGGACCGCATCGCCGCGATCGTCATCGAGCCGGTGCTGGGCGAAGGCGGCTTCATTCCCGTGCCCGAGGAGTTCTTGCGCGAACTGCGGCGCATCACGCAGGCCCACGGCATCTTGCTCGTCGCCGACGAGATTCAAACCGGATTCGGCCGCACCGGAACCTATTTCGCGTGCGAACACTACGGCATCGAACCCGACCTGATCACCGTGGCGAAGTCGCTGGCCGGCGGCCTTCCGCTGGCCGCCGTCATCGGCAAGGCGGAGATCATGGACGCTCCGACGGCCGGCGGTCTCGGCGGGACCTTCGCGGGCAATCCGGTCGCGTGCGCCGCCGCGCTGGCGACGCTCGACATCATGGACGACGCGTTCTTCGCGCGAGCGCGCGAGATCGGCGACCGCCTCCGCGCGGCGCTGAACGCGCTGCAGGCGCGTTTTTCTCAGGTTGCCGAGGTGCGCGGCTTGGGCGCGATGCTCGCGATCGAACTCGGCGGCGAAGACGGCGCCGCACAGACGCAGCGCATCTTGGAAGCCGCCCGCGAGCGGGGCTTGCTGCTGCTCAAGGCGGGAAGCGGAAACGTGCTGCGCATCTTGGTCCCGCTCGTCATCGAAGACGCGGAACTCGACGACGCACTCGCCATCCTCGCCGAAAGTTTCGAGCACGTGCTCGCACCATCCAACACGAAAGCCACGAGGTAGAAAAAAATTCGAAGTCAACGCAACGAAGACGTCTACGCGTATACCAACAAGGTTCTGGAGTTGATCGCCAAACCGGCGATTACCAAGGACGACGCCGCCTGGATCACGAGCGAAACGGTCGACTCGTTCCGCAACCACGTCAATCCGGGCTTCCTCGAATACCGCAAAGCGACCAACGCCGACCACGCGTCGGCGGTCGTGGAGTGGGAGGACGCCGGGCCGAATTCCTACCGCGACGTCACCGGCAAAGAGTACATCGACTGCTTGGGCGGATTCGGCATATTCAACGTCGGCCACCGGAATCCGAAAGTCGTCAAAGCGGTGATGGAACAACTGCAGCGCCAGCCGCTGCACAGCCAGGACCTGCTCGACCCCTTGCGCGCGATGCTCGCCAAGACGCTTGCGATGCTGGCTCCCGGCAACCTGGAATTTGCCTTCTTCTGCAACAGCGGAACCGAATCGGTCGAAGCCGCACTCAAACTCTCGCGCGCGTACGATCCGCACAAGCAGACGATCGTCGCCGCGACCAAAGGCTTCCACGGCAAGAGCTACGGTTCGCTCTCGGCCAGCGCCAAGGCGGAGTTCCGCCGGCCGTTCGGGCCGATGCTGCCGAACATCGAGCACGTGCCCTTCGACGATCTCCCGGCGCTGCACGACATGATGACCTCGTGCAAAGCCGTCGGCGAAGACGTCGGTGCCGTACTGCTGGAGCCGATCCAAGGCGAAGGCGGCGTCAACATTCCGTCCGACGATTACCTGCCCGGCGTGCGCGCGCTCTGCGACGAATTCGGCGCGCTGCTGATCCTCGACGAAGTGCAAACCGGGATGGGACGCACCGGCCGGATGTTTTGCTGCGAGCACTACGGCGTCGTTCCGGACTTGCTGTGCTTGGCCAAGGGCTTCGGCGGCGGCGTGATGCCGGTCGGAGCCGTAATCGGGCGGCGCGAAATCTTTGCCAGCCTCTTTAAGAACCCGTTCCTGCACACGACCACGTTCGGCGGCAACCCCATGGCGTGCGCCGCGGCGCTCGCGTGCATCAACGTGCTCATCGAGGACGCGCTGCCCGAACGCGCGGCGCGCATGGGCGAGCGCATGCTGGCGGGCATGCGCGAAGCCGCCCGCGGACACGAAGACATCGTCGTCGACGTGCGCGGCAGAGGCTTGCTGATGGCGCTGGAGTTTCACGACCACGAGACCGGATTCGAGCTTGGGAAGCGCATGCTCGACCGGGGCGTTCTCGTCTCGGGAACGCTCGTAAACGCCCGCGTCATTCGCTTCGAGCCGCCGCTGACGATCTTCGAGGAGCAGGCCGACTACGTCTGTCGCGCCCTCGCCGAATCCCTCGACTCCATGCAGCCCGCCGCGATCGCCGCGAAAACCTAAGGAAAGAGACATGCAAACGATGCCGCCGCGCCACGGCGCGACACCCGAGGAGCTGCTGCGCAACCTTCCGCGCATCGACTCGACGATCCCGATGTACGTTGACGGGCGCTGGACGCTCGCCGACGAGGGCGGAACGCGCGACCTGGTCAATCCCGCGACCGGCGAGCGCATCGCCGTCGTCGCCGAGGGGAGCGACGCCGACGCACAGCGCGCGATCGCGTCCGCGCGCCGCGCCTTCGACGACGGCCCGTGGTCGACCGTGAGCGCGCACGACCGCGCGCGCCTCCTCTTGCGCGTTGCCGACAAGATCGACGAGCACGCGGCCGAGTTCGCGAAGATCGACACGCTCAACAACGGAAAACCGTTGCGCGAAGCGGAGTACGACGTGGCCGATGCGGCCAATTGCTTCCGCTACTACGCGGGCCTGGCCACCAAGCCGCACGGCCAGACGTTCGACGTTCCGGCACCGTCGCAGACGTTCACGGTCCGCGAACCCATCGGCGTCTGCGGACAGATCGTACCGTGGAATTATCCGCTGCTGATGGGCGTTTGGAAGCTCGCTCCCGCGCTTGCCGCCGGAAACGTCTGCATTCTCAAACCGGCCGAGCTCACGCCGCTGTCGTCGCTCCGGCTCGCGTCGATCTTCGAAGAGCTGGAGTTCCCGCCGGGCGTCGTCAACGTGCTGCTCGGGGCGGGGCCTGCGGTCGGTGCGCCGCTCGCCGAGAGCGACCACGTGGACAAGATTGCGTTTACCGGGGGCACCACAACCGGGCGCGCGATCATGAAAGCCGCCGCCGGAAACCTCAAGAAGATCTCGCTCGAACTCGGCGGCAAGTCGCCCAACGTCGTGTTCGCGGACGCCGACTTCGCCACGGCGGTGGATTACGCGCTCTTCGGCATCTATGCGAATTCCGGACAAGTCTGCTCGGCGGGCTCGCGGCTTATCGTGCAAGACTCGCTGCACGATCGCTTCGTCGCCGCGCTGGTGGAACGCGCGAAGAAGATTCGCGTCGGCGACGGATTCGACCCGGAGACCGAAATGGGACCGCTCATCTCGCGGACGCAGATGGATCGGGTCGAGAGCTATATCAAGATCGGCCGGGACGAGGGCGCGACGCTGCTGTGCGGAGGAACGCGTCTCGAGGGCCCGCTCGGAGAGCACGGCAACTTCATCGTGCCGACGATCTTCGACGCGCCGGATCCGAAGATGCGCATCGTCCAAGAGGAGATCTTCGGCCCCGTGCTCGCGGTTCAGACGTTCACGGACGAAGCGGATGCGATTCGCCTCGCCAACGACAGCGTCTACGGCCTAGCCGGAGCGGTCTTCACCCAGGACGTCGCCAAGGCGCACCGCGTGATCCGCAAACTCCGGGCCGGGATCACCTGGATCAACACGTATCACCCGACGTACAACGAAGCGCCGTGGGGCGGTTACAAACAGTCGGGCATCGGCCGCGAGCTCGGAACCTACGGCTACGACGCCTACACCGAAGTCAAACAGATCAACGTGAATCTGGACGTCGTTCCATCGGGATGGTTTAGCGAATAGAGGCCGCGGGCCGGGTTACCGCAGCGCGAGCAGCGCGGCGAGAACCTCGCCGTCCTCCTCAGGGGCGATCGTTCGCAAGTCCAGCAGGACGCGCCCATCGTCCAGCCGCGCGACGACCGGCGGCTTGCCGCGCCGCAACGCGGCCGCAACGCGGCCCGGATCGTCCGTGGAGACCGCGATCGCAAGCGACGCGAGCGTGCTGCCCGGAAGCGCGCCGCCGCCCACGACGGCTCGATGCTCGACCGTTCGCAGCCCCGCAATCGCGTCGCAATAGCGCCGGGCGCGCTCCCACAGATCTTCCATCGTGGCGCCCAACATGCGGTACAGCGGAATGCGGGCGCGCGTCTCCGGCGAGCGGTGAAGCTGCAGCGTCGCGGCGAGCGCGGCTATGGCGGTCTTATCCACCCGCAGCGCGCGCAGCAGCGGATTGTTGCGCAAACGCGCGACGAGTTCGGCGCGGCCGGCCACGATGCCGGCCTGCGGACCTCCGAGCAACTTGTCTCCCGAGAACGCGACCAGCGAAATTCCGTCTCCGAGCGCTTCGCGGATCGTGCGCTCGTGCGGCAGGCCGTACTCCGCGAGATCCACCGGCGCGCCGCTGCCGAGATCTTCAACGACGGGAACCCCGGCGCGCGCGCCGAGGCGAGCCATTTCCGCGCCCGTCACGTCGTGCGTGAAGCCTGCGATCGCGTAGTTCGATGGATGCGTCCGCAGCAGCAGCGCGGTTCGTGGCGAGAGCGCCCGCTCGTAGTCCTCCACGTACACCTTGTTCGTCGTTCCGACTTCCACGAGCGTCGCGCCGCCGCGCTGGAGGACGTCGGGCAGCCGGAAGCCTCCGCCGATCTCGACGAGTTGGCCGCGCGCGACCACGACTTCGCGACCCTTCGCGAACGTATCGAGAATGAGGAGAACCGCGGCCGCGCAGTTATTGACCGCCAGCGCGTCTTGCGCGCCCGTGAGTTCGCGCAGCGGGCCGGTCACGCGAGCGTAACGCGAACCGCGTTCGCCCGCTTCCAGATCGTATTCGAGATTCGAATAGCCGGCGCCGACGTCCGCGACGGCGGCCAGCGCCTCGGCGGCCAGCGGCGCGCGTCCCAAATTCGTGTGGACGATGACGCCGGTTGCGTTGATCGCGCGCATCAAGGTCGCGCGGCGCTGAGAATCGAGCCGCTCGCAAACGCTCGCGACGATCGCGTGCATGCCGTCCGTGCCGGCTTCGCCGCCGGACACGCGCGCGCGGTCGAGCTCTCGCTCCACCGCGCGTTTGACGCTCTCGCGTCCGAGAAACGACTGGTATT
Source organism: Vulcanimicrobiota bacterium (assembly GCA_003155175.1). GTDB lineage: Bacteria > Vulcanimicrobiota > Vulcanimicrobiia > Vulcanimicrobiales > Vulcanimicrobiaceae > Hemerobacter > Hemerobacter limicola. The sequence continues at coordinate 17,930 of PMFP01000069.1, read as the reverse complement.
CGGCTAGCGCCGGCGTTTCCAGCAAGCGATGCACCGCGGGAACGCCACGGCGCGAGTCGCTTTCGACGGTCGTCTTAGGCGACGTGCTTGCCCAGCATCGTCGAGATCGTACCTTCCGGCACGTACCCGACGATGCGGTCCACCGGCTTTCCGCCCTTGAAGAGAATCAGGCACGGAATACCGGACACGTGATACTCGCCGCCGAGCGCCGGATTTTCGTCCGTGTTCAGTTTGACGACCTTCACTTTTTCTGCGTACGCCGTCGCGACTTTCTCGACGATCGGACCGAGCATGCGGCACGGCCCGCACCACTCCGCCCAGAAGTCGACGAGCACGGGCTTGTCGCTCTGCAAAACTTCGGTCGCGAAATCGGCTTGGGAAACGTTCGGTAATGCGCTCATCTGCTCAGGTGATCTCCTTTTGAAAAACGGGGCGGCACGGCCCCCCGTTCACCCCCGAGCGGTCACTCGGCCGCTCGCGGGGGCTCTGCCCCCGTAAACCCCCCGAGTACCGTGCGGAGTCATTTGCATCTAACTCTTGGGCGCGGCGAAAGGGTTTCACGCCTCCTCGCCGGTGATCTCGGTGATCTGGCGCGCCTGTTTGCCGAGGTTGGTCACCGCGATGACTTCGTCGCCCTCTCCTAGTCGCTGCAGACGGACGCCCTTGGCGTCGCGACCGGTCTTGCGAATGTCGGCAACGTCCAGACGGATGACTTGATTTCCGGACGTGATCATCAAGATCTGATCGCCGGGCGCGACCAGGATCTGATCCACGACGGTGCCGACGTCGTCGCGCTGCCGGGCGAAGGCCTTGACGCCTTTGCCGCCGCGCGAGGTGTGGCGATAGTCCTCGATCGGCGTGCGCTTGCCGAACGCGAGCGACGTGACGAGCAAGACTTCCTTGCGATCGTCGATGACGTCCATCGCGACGATCTCGTCGTCCTTCTCGAGCGTCATCGCCTTAACGCCGCGCGCGTTGCGTCCCATGAAGCGCACCGTCTTCTCGTTGAAGTGGACGGCCATGCCTCGCAGGGTGCCGAGGATGATGTCGTGCGTACCGTTGGAGAGGTCCACGCCGAGCAGCTCGTCGCCCTCGTCGAGATTGATCGCGTTGAGGCCGTTGCGGCGCACGTTCGCGAACTCGGCGAGCTTGGTCTTCTTGATGACGCCTTTGCGCGTCACCATGACGAGATACTTCTCGCCTTCGAACGTGTCGATCGGGAAAACCGCCGAGACGTGCTCGCCCGGCGGGAGCGTCAGCAGGTTCACCAGCGCCGTGCCCCGCGCGGTTCGCGTCGTGTCGGGGATCTCGTAGCCGCGCATCCGGTAGACGCGCCCCTTGTTCGTAAAGAACAGGACGTGATCGTGCGTCTTGGTGATGAAGAAGTTCCGGACGACGTCCTCGCGCTTGAGGTTCGAAATGCCGATCACGCCTCGGCCGCCGCGATTCTGCGTCTTGAACGTGTCGATCGAAACGCGCTTGATGTACCCGCCTACCGTGTACGTCACCACGACGTCAACGTTGGGGACGAGTTGCTCCATCGAAATCTCGTCTTCGGCCGGCTGCACGTCGGTGCGGCGTTCGTCGCCGAAGCGCCGTTTGAGTTCCAGCGTCTCTTCCTTGACGATTCCGGCGACGCGGCGATCGCTGGCCAAAATGTCCTGGAGCTCGGCGATGGTCTTGATGAGTTCCGTGTATTCGTCTTCGATCTTCTTGCGTTCGAGCCCGACCAGCGTGCGCAGGCGCATGTCCACGATGGCCTGCGCTTGAATCTCGGAGAGTCCGAAGCGCTCGCTTAGGCGGAGCTTGGCTTCGTCGGTGGTTTGACTTCCGCGGACGATCTCGATGACTTCGTCGATGTTGTCGAGCGCGATGCGGTAGCCTTCGAGCAGGTGCGCGCGCTCCTCGGCCTTGCGCAGATCGTAGCGCGTGCGGCGAACGATGACGTCTTTGCGATGGGCGATGAAGTGCTCGAGCAACTGTTTGAGCGAGAGCACCTGCGGTTCGAGCGCGACCGAGCCGTCGTCGCGGGGCGCGCCGACCGGCACGAGCGCGAGCATGTTGAAGCCGAAGCTGGCTTGTAGGGGCGTGTGCTTGAAGAGCTGGTTGAGGACCACTTTCGGCGTCGCGCTCTTCTGCAGCTCCACGACGACTTTCATGCCCTTGCGGTTCGACTCGTCGTCCAGCCGCGCGATGCCCTGGATGCGTTTCTCGGCGTGCGCTTCGGCGATCGCCTCGACGATCCGGCCCTTGTAGACCTGATACGGAATCTCGGTGATGACGATCTTGTGGCGCCCTTTTTCCTCGATGATCTCGGCGCGGCCGCGAATCACGACCGAACCGCGGCCGGTCTTGTACGCAGTGCGGATCGCCTCTTGCCCGAGGATCGTGCCGCCCGTCGGAAAGTCGGGGCCCTTGACGATGTCGCACAGCGCGTCGTCGTCGGCGTTCGGGTTGTCGAGAAGCAAGGCGATCGCGTCGGCGATCTCGCCCAGGTTGTGCGGCGGAATGTTCGTCGCCATGCCGACCGCGATACCGCTCGACCCGTTGAGCAGCAACTGCGGAAGCCGGCCCGGCAGGACGCTCGGCTCGGTGCCCTGGTTGTCGAAGTTGGGAACGAACGGAACCGTTTCTTTGTCGATGTCGGCCAGCATGTCCATCGCGGGGCGGGCCAGACGCGCCTCGGTGTAACGATAGGCGGCAGGCCGGTCGGGATCGATCGACCCGAAGTTGCCGTGTCCGTCAACCAGCGGATAGCGAAGCGTGAAATCTTGCGCCATGCGAACGAGCGCGTCGTAGACCGAGGAGTCGCCGTGCGGATGGTAACTCTTGAGCACTTCGCCGATGACACCGGCGCATTTGCGGTGCTGCTTGCCGGGGTCCATCCCCATTTCGCGCATCGCGTATAGGATGCGCCTTTGCACGGGCTTGAGGCCGTCGCGAACGTCGGGAAGAGCGCGCGAAGCGATGACGGACATCGCATAGGAGAGATAGCTCTCCTTCATCTCGTCTTCGACGTTTACCTGAGTGATGAGGTCGTTGTTCATGCTCACTTACAAACAAATGCGGCCGGCCCGAAGGCCAACCGTCGTGGGGCCGGATACCCGTGCCGGGACCGTCTTTCGTTTTTAATGGGAGCGGTGCCGCGCCCCTGCGAACAGAGCCCCGGATGGGGCGCCATATCCTTGCCAATCGGGCCGATTTTGAGGCTTTTGCAGCCGAGTTCGCGCGCGCCCTGCGGCCGGGAGACGTGGTCGCGCTGGCGGGCCCGCTCGGCGCCGGAAAGACGACTTTCGTCCGAAGCATCGTCGCGGCGCTGCACGGCGCCGACACCGCGACGAGCCCGACGTTCACGTTACGGCACCGCTACGCTCCGCCGTCCTCCGGCTCGCACCCCTCGGGCGCGCCGATCGAACATCTGGACCTCTTTCGCATCGAGGATTCGCGCGAGCTGCGCGAGCTGGGCCTGGAGGACGCGTTCTCGGGCGAGGCGATCGTCCTGGTCGAGTGGTGGGAACGCGCGCCGCAGTTGCTTCCGCAGCGCCGCTACGAAATTGAGATCCAAGGATCGGGCGAGGAGCCGCGCACGGTCGCCGTGCGTACGCCGTCGTGATCGTCCTCGGCATCGACGGCGCGCTGCACGGGACGTTTTCGGCCGCGGTCGCGCGCAACGGCGAAGTTGCGGCGCAGCGCGATCGCACCGGAAACGTCGCGCTCGAACGCGGCCTCGAACTGATCGCAGGCGCCATGAGAGATGCCTGCGTGACGTCCGAAACCATCGATCGCATCGCCGTCGGCACGGGTCCGGGTGGATTTACGGGTCTTCGCATCGCGATCGCGTACGCAAAGTCGCTGGCGCAAGCGTGGCACGTGCCGCTAGCCGGAATTTCCTCGTTCGACATCCTCGAATTCGGTTTGGAACTGCCGCGGGCGCTGACCGTCGTCGTGGGGCGGCCGGGGATCCTCTCGGTCCGCCTGCGCTCCTACGGCGAGCCGGCCCGGCGGGTCTCGGGAACGACCGCCGAGGCCGTCTCCGCCCTCGCCGCCTTCGCGAATCCCCAGGAACCACTGCCGATCGTCGGCGCGCCGGAGGACGTTCTTGCCGCCTTTGCCGAAGGCGGCTTTATCGTGCAACCCTATCCGCCCACGATCCGCTCGGCGGCCGTCGCAGCCGCATTGGCCGCGTCGAGCGCGCCGCTGCCCGGCAGCCTCCACGAGGTGGGCCCGGATTACGGCGAGCTGCCTGCGGCGAAGGTTCCAAAGCGTCGTTGAAAGCCGTCCTGGAAGAGAACCGCTTCGGGCAACCTCAACGTCTGGAAATCGTTCCGATGTCCACGTCCGACATTGCCGACGTGATGCGGATCGAGCGCGACTCGTTCACGACCACCTGGCCGAACGACGCATTCCACACCGAGCTGCGATCCAATAAAGTCGCGCATTACTTCATCGGGCGCTTAGACGGACGCACCGTGGCGTACGGCGGCATCTGGGTCGTGCTCGAAGATTCTCACGTCACGACGATCGCGGTCGACCCGAACTATCGCGGCAAAAAATACGGCGAGCGGCTCCTGTGCCACCTCATCGACGAAGCGATCGAACTCGGTGCGGCTTGGATGACGCTCGAGGTTCGCGAATCGAACGACAGCGCGAAGAACTTGTATCGCAAGTACGGCTTCACCGTCGTCAATCTCCGTCGCGCGTACTACAGCGACAACAGCGAGAACGCGCTCGTGATGTGGGCCGGGAACCTGCGCGGCGATCTCTATCGCAACCGTCTGCGGGCGCTCCGCGCGTCGCTCGAACGCTGACCTTCACCGCACTCGCGCGCGGCGTTCGCGCGCAGCTGAATCAGCATCGCCGGTACGCGCACAGCGTGCGCGTCGCACGTTGCGCCGAACTGCTCGCGCAGCATCACGGCCTCGACACCACGCGCGCGCGCCTGGCGGGCATGCTGCACGACCTGGCGCGGCTATATTCCGGGGAGCGATTGCTCGAAGAATGCGGCATCCGCGGGCTGAGCGTGAACGAGTTCGAGCGGAAGAATCCGGTCGTGCTGCACGCGAGGCTGGGGGCCGAGATCGCCAGGGAACGATTCGGCGTCAAGGACGCCGCGGTGCTCGCGGCGATCGCCAAACATACGCTGGGCGACGCCGAGATGAGTGCGCTCGATTGCGCGGTCTATCTGGCGGACGCGCTCGAACCGGGACGCGATTATCCCGAACGCGCCGGCCTGTGGGAACTGGCATGCCGGGATCTCGACGAAGCGATGCGCCGCACGCTCGCGGCGTCGCTCGATCACTACGCTCGGAAGGGAGGCGACGTCGCGCCGCAGACCGCGGCCGCCGTGCGCGCTTTCGCGCTTTCACCCAAGGAGGCACAGACTGCCGGAACTTATTAACGTCGTGCGCGAAGCCGCGCTCGAGAAGAAAGGCGAGGACCTAATCGCGATCGACGTGAGCGAACGGACGATTCTCGCCGACACGTTCGTGATCGTCACGGGCCGCTCCAAGATACAAACCCGCGCCATCGCCGACGCAATCGAAGAGGCCGTGAAAGCCGGCGGCGGCGCCATCGCGCGCGTCGAAGGCTACGCCGACGGGAGCTGGATTCTGATCGACCTCGGCACCGTCATCGTACACGTCTTCACACCCGAGCAACGCGAGTTTTATAATCTCGAACGCCTTTGGAGCGAACTGGCCAAACGCCAGCAGGTTCAAGGCGGAGCGTAGTGCGCCCCAAACCCACGCATCACACGCGCAGCGCCCGAAAACGAAGGCGATTCTGGAGGAACTTCTTCATCTGGGCCTTCCTCTTCGTCTTCGCCTTCAGCGTCGTCGGCGGCCTCATCGTCGTAAGCTCGAGCCTCGCCGCACACTAGGCCGGCGGGCGGCGAGTACGCAGGCTAATTGTCGACAATCTTGTAATTTATCCGGGATGGAAACGCTTGTCGGACGGCCGTATGCCGAGCTGCACGCACGCTACGTGCTTACGCCCTGGTCGCTGCAGGGCAATGCCAATCTTCCGGTCATCGTGCGGGGTGAGGGCTGCCGCTTGTTCGATGCCGACGGTAACGATTTTCTCGACTTCTCCGCCGGCCTAGTGGCCGTCAACCTGGGCCACGGGCATCCCGCGCTCGCGCAAGCGATCGGCGAGCAAGCAAGCCGGCTGACGTTCGGACCGCCGAGCATGGCCAACGATCGCCGCGCGGAACTCGCCGAAGCGATCGTGCAGCTCGCGCCTTGGGAAGGGCGCGGCCGCGTCTTCTTCACGACCGGCGGCGGCGAAGCGAACGAAGACGCGATCAAGATGGCGCGCACCATCACGGGGCGGCACAAAGTGCTCACCGCGTACCGCTCGTTTCACGGTTCGGCCCCCGGCGCGGGAACGCTCACCGGCGAGAACCGGCGCTGGCCCAACGAACCCGGCATTCCGGGCGTCGTGCGTTTCTTCGCACCGTTTCCGTACCGCAGCCCGTTCCACACGCGCGATCCGAAAGTTGAAGTCGAGCGGGCGCTCGCGCATCTGGAAGACATCGTCGTTTACGAAGGCGGCGACCGCATCGCCGCGCTGCTCGTCGAACCGGTCGTCGGTTCGAACGGCGTGATCGTCTATCCCGACGGCTATCTGCAAGGTCTTCGCGCGCTCTGCGACCGGTACGGCATCCTGCTGGTCTTCGACGAGGTCATGACGGGCTTCGGGCGCACCGGCAAAGCCTTTGCCGCGCAGCGCTTCGGCGTGGTGCCCGACGCGATCACCTTTGCCAAAGGCGTGACGTCCGCGTACGTCCCGCTCGGCGGCGTCGCGCTCCGCGAGGAGCTCGCATCGTATTTCGACGCGCACCCTCTGCCGTGCGGACACACGTTTAGCGGACATCCGCTCGCGATGGCCGCCGGCGTTGCGGCGCTGCAAGCCTACGAGCGCGACGGCATCTTCGAACGCGTCGCCGGCGTCGAAGCGTCGCTGCGCGCCCATCTCGGAGCGCTCGCGCAGAAGCACGCCTGCATCGGCGAGGTGCGCGGGACTGGCGCGTTCTTCGGCATCGAACTGGTCGGCGACCGCGAGACGCGCGAACCGCTGGTGCCGTGGCAGGGGTCGAAAACCCTCGGCGCCTTCACCGCGGATCTCCTCAAGCGGGGGCTCTACGTGTTCGGCCGCTACAACGTCATCGTCGTCGCGCCCCCGCTCGTCATCACCGACGCCGAGATCGCGCAAGCGGCCGCGATTCTCGACGAGGGACTGGGGGAGCTCGCATGACCGACGTGCTTACCCCCGCGCAGCGCATCGCCGTCGTGGATCCCGCGACGACCCAAACGCTCGGCCACGTCGCCCTAGCGTCGCGCGAGGACTGCACCCGTGCCGTCGCCGCGGCGGATGGCGCTTTCGCTTCGTGGTCGGCCGTGCCCGTCGTCGAACGCGCGCGCCTGATGATGCGCTACGCCGATGCCCTCGAACGGCGCCACGAAGATCTCGCGACCTCGGTATCGCGTGAGAACGGCAAGACCATCGCCGACGCGCGAGCCGAAGTCCGGCGCGGCATCGAAGCCGTCGAATTCGCCTGCGGCATGCCGTCCCTCATGATGGGCGACGCCCTGCCGGACGTCGCGCGCGGCGTGGATTCGTATTCGTTCCGAAAACCGCTGGGCGTCTGCGTCGGCATCACGCCGTTTAACTTTCCGGCGATGATTCCGCTGTGGATGTTTCCGCTGGCGCTGGCTGCCGGCAACACGTTCGTCCTCAAGCCGTCTCCGCAAACGCCGTTGACGTCGGACATGCTGGCCGAGATCGCGCGCGAGTGCCGCTTCCCCGACGGCATTCTCAACGTCGTGCACGGCGAAGTCGCCGCGGTCGAAGCGCTGATCGACGATCCGCGCGTCCAAGCGGTATCGTTCGTCGGTTCGTCGGCGGTCGCTCGCGTGATTCAAGAGCGGGCCGTCGCATCGCACAAGCGCGTGCAAGCGCTCGGCGGCGCCAAGAACTTCTTGGTCGTCATGCCCGACGGCGTCACGCAGCCGACGATCGACGCGATCATGTCGTCGGCCTTCGGTGGCGCGGGCCAGCGCTGTCTGGCCGGATCGGTCGCGATCGCGGTCGGCAACGCGGCCGATGCGCTCGTGCCCAAGATCGTCGAAGCTGCAAAGGCCTTGCGCTTAGGTCCCGGCGTGGATCCCGGCGTGGACATGGGGCCGGTCATCTCCGCGGCCTCGCGAGAGCGCGTCGCAAAGTACGTCGAGCGCGCCGTCGCGGCCGGCGCGCGGCTGCTGCTCGACGGGCGCGAGGCGCCGCGAACCGGCTCGTTCGTCGCGCCGACCGTGTTCGACGTGTCCGACACGGCAAGCGAACTGGTGACCGACGAGATTTTCGGCCCGGTGCTCGCGATCGTGCGCGCGCGCACGCTCGGCGACGCGATCGACCTGGCCAACTCTTCCCGCTACGGTAATGCGTCGTCCATCTTCACCGGAGACGGAGGCGCCGCGCGCGAATTCGCTTCGCGCATCGAAACAGGAATGATCGGCGTCAACATCGGCGTCGCCGCGCCGATGGCGTTCTTTCCCTTCGGCGGCATCAAAGACTCGATCTACGGCGACCTGCGTTGCCACGGCAAGGATGCGGTGGCATTCTACACGCAGCAGCGCGTGGTCATCAGTCGCTGGCCGACGTAACCTGAGCGAGCAATTCGGCAAAGCCGTGCGTGATGTGCGCGTCCATCAACGCACGGGCCGTCGCGACGTCGCGCTTAGAAACGGCTTCGAGAATCGCCTCGTGTTCGTCGGCTAAATCGCCGACGCGCTCGTAGTGCGAGCTCGTGAGGCGGATGTAGCGCCGGAACTGCGCGAGCAGCCCTTCGTAGGCTTTCGCGACCAGCTCGTTTCCCGACGAGGCGATGATGGCGCGATGCGTCTCGAGGTCGGCCTCGACGGCGTCGTTGAGATTCCCCGAGAGTACGGCGCTGCCGATCGCTCGCGCGCGTTCGCGCACGTTCGCAATCGTGAGATCCTCGGCGCGCTCGATCATCCGCTCGACCGCAAAACGCTCCAGCACCAAGCGAAACTCGAGCAGCTCCTGCAAACGTTCGCGCAGCAGCGGCGCCACGACGGCGCCGCGATAGGGAAGGATCGTCACCAAGCCCTCTTCGACCAAACGCAGCAGCGCCTCGCGGATCGGGCTTCGGCTCACGCCTAGGTCGCGCGATACGTCCAGCTCGATGATGCGCTGTCCGGGCGCGAGATCGCCGTCGGCGATGCGGGTCCGGAGCGAGTCCGCGACGCGATCGGTCGTCGAAGATCGCGCGGCCGTATTTTTTTTCGGCACGTTCGCTACCGCGTCACGCGCGAACGCGTGTAGAGCCACGCGCACAGGATGTACGCCACGAACGCGTACGGAAACCAGTTCGTCGGAAACGCCGGCGCGGGATAGAACAGCGTCACCGTCGGCGCGAGCAAGAAGAGGACCGCGACGACCGCGATCGCAACGTCGGCGGCGCGAAGCGTTCCGAGCTTACGCACGAAGATCGGCGCCGCTACGGCTACGAGCGCGTAGATGGCGATGAAGCCGCACGAGCTGAGGTCCCCCGCATCGTTAAAGACGTCGTTCGGCTGCAACTTGAAGACGAGCGCGCCGGCCAGCGCTACCGCGAGCGAGACCGCCGTAAAGACCGTCGCGCCCACGTGCGGCGTCTCGTGGGTCGGCTCGATGCGGGCGAACGCCGCGGGGATCGCGTTCGACCTTCCCATCGCGAGCGCGACGCGCGAGGCCGTCGTCACGCAGGCCAGCGTGACCGAAAACGCGCTGAAGAACGCGCCGGCGGTAATCGGGATGCGCAAGAAGGGAACGTTGTAGAGCTCCGCGATCGTCGCCAGCGGCGCGGTGAGTTGATCGAGCGATTTGGGAGATCCGTGCAGAGCCAGAATCTCCGCGTACGTCGCGACGATGAAGAAGGCGCTCGCGAGCACGACGCTCCAGATGATGGCGCGCGGGATCGTCACCAGCGGCCGGCTCGCTTCCTCTCCGAACGCGCTCGCGCTTTCGAACCCCACGAGGCTGAACACCGCGACCGAAGCGATGCCGATGCCGATGCCCGACGGCGTGGCGCCGTGCAGCGTCAGTTGCGCGCGGTCGATCGTGAAGCCGTGCTTGAAGAGCACGAGGCCGACGATCAGGCAAATGATCGAGACCGAAACCGCCTCGAGCACGAGCATCAGAATGGCGGAGACTTGAACGCCGCGGTAGGCCGCCTGCCAGCACACCAAAGCGACGGCGATCATCGTGAGCGCGGGCGGAACGTGGCCGCCGAAGGTCAGGAATGCCAGCTGATCCACGAAGAGCCCCATCGCACCCAGCGTCGCGGCGGCCACGAACGTGTAGGCCCATAGGAGGCTCCAGCCGGCGATGCCGCCCCAGATGCTGCCGAGATTGTCGTGCGCGTATTGGTACATCGAGCCGGCCGAGGCCGAGCGGCGCGTGAATTGGTTCAAATTCAGGGCGACGAAGACCAGCATGATGCCGCCGAACAGATAGGCAAGCCATGTGGCGTTACCGGCGGCGGCAAACATATTGGGAGCGATGAGGACCGGCGTCATGCTGGGCCCGATCAGCGCGATCGACGTAGCCAGGACCTCGATAAACGAAAGGGAGCCCGACTGGAGGTGTTCGCGGTCGTCCATCCGACCTAAGTTCTCAGCACGAAGCCCCGCTAATCCTATGGACGGGACCAACAAGGTCGGGGCGCCGGGCTTGTGAGGCGCGCACAACGAAACATCGCCGCCGGGCGGCCGATAGTATCCACCCGAAGGAGCCACATCACACGATGAGACGTCGAATCGCAGTCCTCGCCTTAGCCTCGATCTCCCTGGCCGCCACCGCCGGTGCGGCCCTGGCGCAGAGCTTCGTTCAGGACGGCGCCGGCATGTTTTCGGCCGGCACGGTCGCGCAGATCGAGCAGCGCCTCACGGCCTTCAACACGGACACCGGAAAGCAAGTCGTGGTCGTGACCGTTCCGTCGCTGAACGGCAGCACGCTGGAAGACGCCGCGCAGCAAACGTTCGCGCAGCAGAACGTCAACGGCGTGCTGATCTTCATCGCCAAGGACGACCGGCGCGACGTCATCGTGCCCGACCGCGCCGGCGTACAAGCCGGATGGTTCGGCCCCGACACGCTCGCTCCGATCCGGCAGAGCATGGAGGCTCAATTCAAAGCCGAGGACTTCGACGCGGGCATCACGTCCGCGGTCGACGGCGTGCTGGGAATCTACCGGTCGCACGCGCAGAGCCTCCCCTCGCACGCCGCCGCGAACGCTCTTCCCGCGCAAAGCGCGCAGATCGCGACGCAACCTCCCGCGCGCGGACGCTCGCACGGGCTGTTTTTCTGGATCCTCATCGCGGTGGTTGGGTTCTTAGTTCTTCGCATGGTCATTCGAGCCGTCAGCGGACCGCGGCCCGGCATGCCGATGCAAACCGGCGGCGTGCCGCTGCAGCCGGGCGGAATGCCGATGCAGCAAGGCGGTATGCCGATGCAGGGCGGCTGGGGTTCGGGATACGGCGGCGGCGGATTTTGGAGCGGTATGCTCGGTGGTCTCGGCGGCGCGTTTCTGGGCAACGAGCTCTTTGGAAATCGCGGCAACCGCGGCGGCGACGGCGGCCCGTACGTGGATACGTCCGGCGGAGGCGTTCCCGGCACCACCCCCGACGCGGGCGGCTGGGGAAGCGACGCGGGCCAGAGCGACTTGGGCGGTGCGAGCTCGGGTGGCTGGGGCGGCGGTGGATTCGGCGATAGCGGCGGCGGATTCGGCGGCGGCGACGGTGGCGGCGGAGGCGATTCCGGAGGCGGCTGGTAAAAGGCAAACGTTGATGAAACGTTTGCTCTCGTTCGCACTCGCATTGGCATTTCTCGGCGGCGGCACGATGGTTCGGGCCGCCGCCGAATCGAGTCCCGGCTCCCACGCCGATCCCGCTTCGTTCGGGAATCTTTCCTGGCGCCTCGCGGGTCCGTTTCGCGGCGGACGCGCGCTAGCCGTCACCGGCGTTCCGGGCCAACCCGAGCACTTTTATTTCGGGGCGGTTGACGGCGGCGTCTGGGAGAGCGAGAACGCGGGGCGCACGTGGACGCCGATTTTCGACGCACAGGAGATCGCGTCCATCGGTTCGATCGCGGTCGCGCCCAGCAATCCGAAGATTCTCTACGTCGGATCCGGCGAAGCCGACATGCGGTCGGATATCGCGTACGGCAACGGCATGTACCGGTCCGACGACGGCGGGCACACGTGGCGCCACATCGGGCTGACCGATACGCGGCAGATNNCGCGGCGTCTTCAAGACGACCGACGGGGGAGCGACCTGGACGAAGGTTCTCTACAAAGACGAGAACACGGGCGCAAGCGCGCTCGCGCTCGATCCCTCCGATCCGAAAACGATTTACGCGGCGCTCTGGCAGACGCGGCGGCCTCCGTGGAACGTCTATCCGCCGAGCAACGGCCCGGGAAGCGGAATCTACCGCTCGACCGACGGTGGCGCGACCTGGACGCAGCTCGCGTCGGGACTCCCCCAAAAAATCGGGCGCGTCGGGTTGGCGATCTCACCGGCCCTTCCGACGCGCGTCTACGCGATGGTGGACAGCGATCCCGAACACGGCGGCCTCTATCGTAGCGACGACCGCGGCGCGACCTGGACGCACGCCGGCAAGGATCCGCGAATTTGGACGCGCGGATGGTATTTCAGCGGCATCGCCGTGGATCCCAAAAATGCCGACGTCGTCTACGCGATGGACACCGCGACGTACCGGTCCACCGACGGAGGCAAGACGTTCGACGCGATTCGCGGAGCGCCGGGCGGCGACGACTACCACTCGCTCTGGATCGACCCCGACGATCCGGCCCGCATGATTCTGGGCAGCGATCAAGGCGTCGTCGTGTCGGTGGACGGTGCGAAGACGTGGAGTTCGTGGTACAACCAGCCGACCGGGCAATTCTATCACGTCGCAACCGACGATGCGTTTCCGTACGCGCTCTACGGAGCGCAGCAAGATTCCGGAGCGGCCGCGGCGCCGTCGGCGACCAAGTATCAGACGATCTCGCAGCAAGATTTCCGTCCGGTCGACGTCGGCGGCGAGAGCGGCGACCTCGCGCCCGACCCGCTCCATCCCGGCTTCGTCTTCGGCGGCACGGTGACGGTCGAGAACCTCGCGACCGGCTGGGAGCAAAACGTTGACCCGACGCTGGCGTATCCGGGTACGATTTGGCGCTCGACGTGGACGCTGCCGCTCGTCTTCTCGCCGGCCGACAAACGCACGCTGTATTTCGGTCATCAGCGGATGTTCCGCTCGCGCGACCACGGGAAGACCTGGCAGATCGTCAGCCCCGACCTCACGCGCGACGGCATCGCACCACCCGCGAATCTCGACGCCTCGACGATCGCCGACAACACCGGCTTGAACCGGCGCGGCGTCATCTACGCGATTGCGCCCTCGCCGCTCGACGCTCGCCTTACGTGGGCCGGAACCGACGATGGCTACGTTTGGGTCTCGCGCGACGACGCCGCGCATTGGCAGAACGTCACGCCGCCGTCGCTGACGCCGTGGAGTAAAGTCGGCATCGTCGAGGCGGGCCATTTCGACGCGAAGACGGCCTACCTCGCCGTGGACCGGCATCGTCTCGACGACTTGCGCCCGTACGTCTACCGCACGCACGACGGCGGCGCCACCTGGACGCTCGTCGCGAGCGGCATTCCGGACGGGTCGTTCGTGAACGTCGTACGCGAGGATCCGACGCGCGCCGGATTGCTGTACGCCGGAACCGAGCGCGGCGTCTACGTCTCGTTCGACGACGGCGACAACTGGCAATCGCTGCAACGGAATCTTCCGGTGACGTCGGTTCGCGACATCGCGATTCACGGGGACGATATCGCGATCGCCACGCACGGCCGCGCGTTCTGGATCATGGACGACGTTTCGTCGCTGCGCCAGATCGCGGCGATGCCCGGCAGCGACGCCACGCAGCTGTTCGTTCCCGCGACGGCCTACCGCACGCGCCCCGGCAGCGAGGAAGGCACGCCGCTGCCGCTCGACGAGCCGCAGGCGCAGAACCCGCCGACGGGCGTCATCATCGATTACGCGCTGCAACGCGAGACTTCGCCGGTCGCCATCGACGTTATCGACGCCGGCGGAAAAACCGTGCGGCACTATTCCAGCGCCGCGCCGGAGAAAGCGACGGACCCCAAAAACGTCGACATCGCGCCGGTTTGGATCGCGGCGCCGCAGGTTCTGGCGACGAGCGCGGGCGCCCACCGCTTCGTTTGGGATTTCCACGTCACGGACGCGGACGGGCCCCTCGCACCGCCGGGAACCTACGCGATCCGGCTGACGGCCGGCGGGCGCACGTACGAACGGACGGCGCGCGTCGTACGCGATCCGCGCATCGCAGCAACCGACGCGGCTCTGAGAGAACAGTACGCGCTCGCGACGCGGATCGAAGCGCTCGAAGATCGAGTCGACACGGAGAGCGCGCGCGCCAGAGCCCTGCAGAAGAACGCGCACCTAGCGCCCGCCGACCGCGAGGCGCTCGAGAACGACGTCATTGGTTCTCCGCCGTCCGCGGATCCCGACGATTCGGTCGGCAAACCGTCGCACGATTTTACGAGCTTCCTGTATCTAAAAGGTGCACTTGGGAATCTCGAGGCGGCCGTGGAAAGCGCCGATGCCGCACCGACGCCCGACATGAACGCCGCTTATGGAAAACTGGACGCGATCTTTGAGGAAACGCTTGGGAAGATGGATCGGCTGGAGGGCGCAGTCCAGTAGCAGGAAGCCGTTCGCTCATTAAAATCCGATGCGTGTGAACCTTGAGCGGCCCGGGCAACGTTAAAGGATTGCTACCCAAAGGAGTCCGCATGAGAGCCGCCATCATCTTACGAGCGTCGCTCGCAGCACTTTTGTTTCTCGCTCTCCCCACCCCGTCGTTCGCCCAAGTCTATCTCGACATTCAGATCGGGACGCCGCCCCCGGCGATTCCCTATTACTATCAGCCGCCCGTTCCGGCGCCGAACTACATCTGGACGCCGGGCTATTGGGCCTGGGGCCCGGGCGGGTACTTCTGGGTTCCGGGAACGTGGATCCAACCGCCGCAGTACGGCCTGGTCTGGACTCCGGGATACTGGGGATGGACCGGCTACGGCTTCGGCTGGAACAACGGGTACTGGTCGAACCAAGTCGGATATTACGGCGGCGTAAATTACGGAAACGGCTATTACGGCCCCGGATACTCCGGAGGCCAATGGCAAGGCAATCAGTACCAATACAATACCTACGTCACGAACGTGAACGAGACGGTCGTCAGAAACGTCTACGTGAACCGCACCGTGTACGTCAACAACACGACCCAATCCAGGACGAGCTACTGGGGCGGCCAGGGAGGTCTCACGACGAGGCCGACGCCCGCGCAGCTCGAGGTCGAGCGGGGCCGGCGTTATCCGATGACGCCGCTCCAAGTGCAGCACGCAACCATCGCGTCGAAGGACCGCAATTTACTAGCAACCGTCAACCATGGCCGTCCCCCGACGCTCACCGTGGCGCGCCCGCTCACGAAGCCGCCGGCCTCGTTCGTGCCGCTCAAATCGACCGATCGCAAAGTCGCGCAAACGCACGTCCTGCCGGCGAGCAAACCGGTCGTGCTTAAGCCGCCGGCCGAACATCCGACGCCGCTTCCTCCGATCAAGCAGAATCCCGCAACGGAAATCAAACACGGAGCAACGCCGCTACCGGAGATCAAGCACGCGGCTACGCCTCTGCCGGAAATCAAACACGGAGCGACTCCGGTCCCGGAAGTCAAGCACGAAGCGACGCCCGTGCCGGAGATCAAGCACGAAGCAACGCCCGTGCCGGGAATCAAGCACGCGGCTACGCCGGTTCCGGAGATGAAGCACGTAGCGACGCCCGTACCGGAAATCAAGCACGTGGCAACGCCCCTGCCGGAAATCAAGCACGAAGCGACGCCCGTGCCGGAAATTAAGCACGAAGCGACTCCCGTCCCGGCGACCCACGCCGTAACGCCCATACCGAGCTACGGGGCGCGGCCGTACTACCCGCCGACCGTTCACACGCCGGTGCCCGAATATCACGCGCCGGCTCCCGTGCACCAGGCAGCCGCACCGGTCTATCACGCGCCGGCTCCGGCCTATCACGCGCCGGCTCCGGCGTATCACCCGGCGCCGGTCAGTCACGCACCGCCGCCGAAGGCTGCGGCAACGCCTAACGGGCAGGGCAAGCCGCCCCGCGCGTGAGATCGACGAACGTCGAGGGAGACCGGAAACGCCGGCCTCCCTCGACGTGTTCCTAGCCGCATGGAACACGCGCAATGGCCGGTCTTACCGGCACCCCAGGCCTGGGCAAAAACGCGACACACGGTCCACATGTTCGCGCAGATCGTGGGTAAGGTCAGGATGGAACTCGCGCCACCCGAGCCGCAGTGGAATCACGTTCCGCTCTACCTCACCTCGCGAGGATTGACGACCAGCCCCATCCCGGGGCCTGCGGGAACGTTCCAAGTCGATTTCGATTTCATCGATCACGTGCTGTACGCCGCATCGAGCGACGGTCGCGTGAAGAAGATCGACCTTGCGTCGCACAGCGTCGCCACGTTCTATGCCGCGTTCGTGGACGCGTTACGAAATCTGGGCATTCGCGTCGACATCTCGACCGTTCCCTCGGAAGTTCCGAATCCCGTGAAATTCACGGACGACACCGAGGCGAGCTACGAACGCGAGCACGTCCACAGCTGGTGGCAGTCGCTCGTCGTCGCGGATTCGGTATTCAAAGAGCACCGCGCGCCCTTTTCAAAGCGCCACACTCAGGTCATCTTCTATTGGGGAAGCTTCGATCTGTCGTATTCGCGTTTCTCCGGTCGTGCCGCAGCGCCGCCGCCCAATGCCGATTCGATCACGCGCGTTGCGATGGACGCGCAAGAAGTGAGCGCGGGTTTCTGGCCGGGCGACGATCGCTATCCGGCCGCGGCATTCTACTGCTACGCGTATCCCAAACCGGCGGGCATCGAATCCGCCCGCGTCGGGCCGGACGGAGCCCACTGGAACGAGACGCTGGGCGAGTTCGTGTTCCCGTACGAGGAAGCGCGGCGCGCGTCATCGCCTCGCGCGGCGGTGCTCGAATTCTTGCAAAGCACGTTCGAGGCCGGCGCGCGCTTGGGCGGATGGTAGCGATGGCGCGCGCTTCGCTCTAGACCTCGCGCGAAGGGGTTGGCGTTTGCCTGCGGCAAAACGCTAAGCCTCAAGCATGGATACCAACGTAGAGGAGCATCTCGGACGCCCGGTTCCGGCCGGCCTCACGACGGGCATCTTTCTCGCGGTGCTCGCCTTCGCGCTGCTGGTGCTGGTCTGGCTTCCGGCATTCTCGGCGCCCGCATACCAGTTCGGCGTGCGCAACGCCAACGATTGGTGGGATTCCACGTACGTCGTGCAACGCGGCGCCGATGCGGGGGCCGCGGTGGATCTCGACGCTACGCCGTTCACCGAGCGTATGCGGCTCGAATCGGGTGCATCGAAGGGAACGACCATCGACGTGCCGATCGTCCGCGACGGAAAGCCGGCCAGGACGACCCTGACGGCAACCGCCCCAGCCGATCCGTATTTTCCCTGGGCGATCGCGTTCATGCAGACGATCGCGATCGTCGTCGGCTTCCTCATTGCCATCCGCCTTCCGGCGGTCATGGCGTTTGCGTTTCTTCTCTCGGTCGCTTCCATCGACGTGATCTTAGTGGACCGCGTCTTTGCAAACCTGACGGACGCACCGTTTCTCTGGTTCACGGTCCCCGTCAACCTCGTGCTCGACGCGTTCCCGTCCTTCGCGCTGCTGGTTTTCGCGGCGCGGCTTCCGGACGGTCGAACGATCGGCTGGAGAAAGACCTTGACGCGGGTCGCGGATTCGATCGCCCT
>PMFP01000089.1:20916-45557 GCA_003155175.1 Vulcanimicrobiota bacterium | reverse complement strand
CTCTATGCCGAATGCGTGTTGGGCACATTTTGCCGCCTCGTCGATCGATCGTTCGACCGCGATCTGGCAACGCTCAGCGAGGGCGAGAGCGCCCAGGACTTGATTCGCCGCTGGGGCTTTCACGCGGTGGACATCACGCCGTGCGCCGACGGGCGTCTCAGCGGCGTCGTGGACTACATCCTTCGCGTGCCTCCGGCCGTGGTGGTCTCGCGCCTATCGCACGCCGGCGCGATGTTCGACGTCGAAGACGCGCTGCGCACGTGGGAGACGGTCGAGCTGCGGCGCTACCGCGAGAGCCGTCCCAACCCTGCCTCCGAGCCGACGCGCTTTCTCAAGATCGGCGTCTATCATTACAGCAGCGTGGATCCGGATCGCGAGGGCTGCGCCGCCCACGGCAGCGACGCCGGACGCGCCGCATCGTCCCTGCTCGAGCGCCTTGACGATTTCGCGCGCGCCGTCGAACTCACGCACTGCTGCGGCGCGACGGTCGCGACGCTGCTCTGCGGCGTGGACACCGACACCGACGCGCTTCGCGTGCACGTTCCCGACGCGAGCGGACGCGCGTCGGTCTCGCGGTGGGTGGACAACCGCGCGCTCTACGCGAGCACCAAGATGCTCTCGCGCGACGGAGCAAAGAATGCAATCCGCGACGCGGTCGCGGCCTGCGCGGGCGTTGCGGCCGGCGATCGGCTCACCGAAGGCATGCGCTGGTTCTGCGGGTATCTGCTCAAGAACAACCTGAGCCAAATGGAAGCGGTGCGCGCTCGGCACGGCGGATCGTATGCCGATCGCGGACACACCGAGCGTCTCGCGATCGTCGGCGACGCGCTCGACGACGTGCAACTGCGCAACTTGGCGTTCCAGGCGCAGATGGAGACGGTCGAAGAGGGCGCCGCCGATCTCGACGTCGGCGTCCGGGTCCTGCGCGGCGTTCACGAACCGCGCGGCTTGGCCGTCCCGATTCTGGCGCACTTCCGCTACGATGCGCGCGTACCGAGTGCTCGCGCCCGCGCGCGCGAACGCGCGTTGCGACTGCGCGATGCCATCATCGCGCGCTACGCGCGACTCGCCGAGAGCGGCCTGCTCCACGTCCGAGCGGTCGTGCGCGGCGGCGACGGCGCGCCGCTCGAAACCGTCCACGCACACGCTGCGGAGAATCGCGCATGAAGATCTGTCAAGTCGAGGGCACGCTCGTCGCCACCGCACGCATCGGCGGGCTCCAGAACCGCCGGCTGCTCGTCGTCAAAGAGCGCGGCAGCAGCGGCAAGCAAGTCGCGGTGGATCCCGTCGGATGCAAACCGGGAGACTGGGTGATCGCCGTCGGCAGTTCGGCGGCGCGCGACGCCGCCGGAAGCAAAGACTATCCGAGCGATTTGACCATCGTCGGCATCATCGACTACTGGGACGACGACGGCGCCGGAAAGGCCGAAGCGTAACGCCGTGCAGATTCATCGCGTCGTTCGCGACATGGTCACCAGCAAACGCAACTTCTGGCTTGCGGCAAAATCGCTGCGCGTCGTCGAGGACTGCACGGGCAACCTCGAGGTCGCGCTCGATCCGATCGGCGCAAAGCCGGGGGATTTCGTCGTGACGATCGGGGTCTCGGCCGCGCGGATCGCGGCCGGAAACCCGAAAATCACCACGGATCTCACGATCGGGGGAATCATCGACCACTGGGACGAGGAGAGCTGGCGCGGCTGACGCGGCGGCACGAAAGCGGAGACCACCACACATCACTACGTTTGAGGAGAATCACCATGGCAAATGAGAAGTCGGGGATCGCGCTAGGCATGATCGAAACGCGCGGACTCGTTCCGGCGATCGAAGCGGCCGACGCGATGACCAAAGCGTCCGAGGTTCGACTGGTCGGCCGTCAGTTCGTCGGCGGCGGCTACGTGACCGTGCTCGTGCGCGGAGAGACCGGAGCGGTCAACGCTGCGGTTCGGGCAGGTGCGGACGCCTGCGAACGCGTCGGCGACGGACTTGCGGCGGCGCACATCATCGCGCGCCCGCATTCGGAAGTGGAGCAAGTGCTCCCGAGCTCGCCCGAAGCCGAAATCACGCGCGCCTAGACCCGTGAGCGCGCGTCCCGCGTCCGGAACCCCGAACGGCAGCTCGACGCCGCTCGCCGATGGATGGCAGCGCGTCGAGCGGCCGCCGTCGCTCTTTCGCCGGTTTAGCTTTGCGTCGTACGCCGAGACGCGAGCGTTTCTCGACCGGCTCGCCGCGCTATCCCAAGAGACCGGAACGTATCCCGATCTGGGCTTCGGAAAAACCTACGTCAACGTGACCGTCTACGGGCCCGACGGCGCGCCGCCGGCGGACGCGCAGTACGATTTCGCGCGGCGCGCGTCGGCGTTTTGCGGACCCGAGACGGCGTAATGCCGGCGTCCGGCGCCGTCGACGTGGCGGTTTGCGTGGTGCGCGATGCCGGCGGACGCGTGCTGCTCGCGGAGCGCACCGGGCGACAGCGATCCGCCGGCTTCTGGGAACTGCCCGGCGGAAAGATCGATGCGGGCGAAACGCCGCAGCAGGCTGCGGCTCGAGAACTCGAAGAGGAGACCGGCATCCACGCGCGCTCGCTTGCGCCGTGGATGACCTACGAGCACGCGTTCGCCACGCGGCGCGTGCGGTTACATTTTTTTCGCGTGCACGATTGGTGGGGAACGCCGCTCGGCCGCGAGGGCCAGCGCCTGGCTTGGGTGGATCCGTCGGCTCCCGGCGTCGCACCGATTCTGGCTAGCAACGAGCGCGCGATGCGCGGCCTGGCGTTGCCGCCGCTGTGGGCGCAGACGCACTCCGCGCCCGGGGAAGCGCAAGTCGCGCACGCGTTGGACGCGTTGCGTGCCGGAGCGCGCGCGATCGTCGTGCGCGCATCGCAAGGAACGCCGGATCAGCGCGTCGCCGGCGCAAGCCGGATATCGGCGCTCGCGCGTTCGTTCGGCGCGCATGTGGTGCTGGAAGGCACGGCGCTGGAGGCCCGTCGCGCCGGTGCGAGCGGCATCTACACCGGCTCGCGAAACCTCGGCCGTACTTCATCGCGCCCGCCGGTGCCGGTCTGGATCGCTTCGTGCCACGACGCCGCGGGCGTCGCTCGCGCTGCGGCGCTGGGCGCGGACGCCGCGATCGTATCGCCCATATGCGCCGGATCGAGCGGCTTGCCGGTGGGCTGGGATGGCCTGAGGCGCATCGCGAGCTCGGCGGTAATTCCGATCTACGCCCGCGGCGGAATCGTCCCCTCGCAGCTGAAGGTGGCACAACAGGCAGGCGCTATGGGCATCGTCCTCGATGAAGACGACGATGGTCGCCTCTAGTCTCTGGCTCGCCGCAATCGGTCCGGCGGTAATCGTCGCCGCAGCGCTTGCAGCCGGGACGACGATCGCGCCTTCAGCCGCCCGAAGCAATCGCATCGCGCTCCGCGCCGCGTTCTGCGCGTTGGGCGTAGCCGTGGCATCGGCGGTCGCCGTCGGGATCCTGGGAACGCTGGCGACGCCGACGCTCGGCGTCGACGGCATCGGCTTCGGCCTGTATCTCGACCGCCTCAGCGCGACGATGTTCTGTCTCGTGTCGTTCATCGGGCTGATCGTCGTCGCATACAGCCGCAACTATCTCGAGGGCGATCCCGGCCAAGTCCGTTTCACGCGCCTGCTCTGCCTCACGCTCGCCGCCGTGCTGCTCGTGATCGTCTCGGGCAACGCGTTCCAATTCGTGCTCGCGTGGATTGCGACGAGCATGGGATTGCACAAGCTGCTGCTCTTCTATCCGGATCGGCCCGCGGCGGCCATCGCGGCGCGCAAAAAATTCATTGCAAGCCGCTTGGGGGACGCCTGTCTCGTCGTCGCGCTGGTGTTGTTGCATCGAACGTTCGGCAGCCTCGACTACGGCGCGCTATTTTCCGGCTCGGCCTCGATGCGCGCATCGGGCGACGTACCGCTCGCCATTCATGCGGTCGCCATCCTGCTCGTCATCGCCGCGCTCCTGAAGTCGGCGCAGTTTCCGTTGCACGGCTGGCTGATCGAGGTGATGGAGACGCCGACGCCGGTCTCGGCGCTGCTGCACGCGGGGATCATCAACGCGGGCGGCTTCCTCGTCTTGCGTTTCTCCAACGTGATCTCGCTCTCGGTGCCTTCGATGGAGACGCTCGCGATCGCGGGCGCGATTACGGCGCTGTTCGGCTCGGTCGTGATGCTCACGCAGACCTCGATCAAAGTGACGCTGGCGTATTCGACGGTCGCGCAGATGGGCTTCATGATGCTCGAATGCGGGCTCGGCGCCTTCCCGGCCGCATTGTTGCACATCGTCGCGCACTCGCTCTACAAGGCCCACGCGTTTCTTTCCTCGGGCAGCGTCATCGACATCGCGCGCTCGTCGTGGACGCCGAGTCCCGGCGGCAAACCGCATCCGGCGCGCCACCTCTTTGCCATCGCCGGCGTACTCGTCGTTGCACTCTTCGTCGGGCGGCTCTTCGGGGCGTCGCTTACGCAGGAGCCCGGCGTCTTTGCGCTGGGCGCCGTCGTGCTTCTCTCCCTGATCCACCTGGTCTCCAACGGCATAGACGAACGACCGAACGCCTTCGTCGTCGTCAGAACGCTCGGGCTCGCGTGCGTCGTCGCCGTCGCGTATTTCTCGCTGCAACTCCTGACGGCACGCCTGCTGGCGGGCTCGTTCCCGCCGCCGCACGAACTCGACAATCCGGTCAACGTCGCAATCGTCGCCGCGGTCGTGCTCTCGTTCGCCGCCGTGACGTTCTTGCAGAGCCTCGTTCCGGGGCGCGGCGGCTCGCCGCGCTGGCACGCGATGTACGCGCACATCTCCAACGGCTTTTACGTCAATACGCTTGCGAACCGTTTCGTTCTGCGCTACTGGAGCCCCGCGCCCGCGAATCCGCCGGAGGCGACGTCGCGATGAGCGAAACGCAAATCGAGCTCGCTCGCGGGAACGCGCACGTCGACGCAGCGATCGCCGGTGCGTGCAACCGGATCGCGCCGCTGTGGCCGCTCAAACATTTCGTCGCCGTCAATCCGTTTCTCGGATTTACGAACCAGACGTTCCACGCAACCTGCGCCACGTTCCATCGCGTCGCGCGAATCGAGATGCTGATGGACCGTGCGTTTTTCCGGCAAGCCGTCGCGTCGGGCGACATCGCCGACGAAGATCTCGCGTCCGCACTAGCCGCCGCTCCGCCGCAGTGGCGAGCACCGGGCAGCGTCGCGGAACTGCGAGCGGCGCTCGAGAGGGGGAGTGCCAAGCGCGTCAAGCATCCGGCCGTCGTTGCGACCGTCTCCGAAGTCCTCGATTCGCTCGCCGGCGGCGACCGCAACGCGTCGCGCACCGCCTTCATGACCGACGAGATCTCGAAATGGTGCGCCGCGTACTTCGACGAGGGGCAGTCGGCGTGGCGTCTCCCCGCGCGCGACATGAAACCTTACGCAGCCTGGCGCGACGCGATGCGCTACGATCTCAACCCCGAGATGATGGGCATAGCGGGCTTCCGTTCGCTCGTGGCCGGACTGCCGGACGATCCGGTCGCTGCCATCGAAGAGGTGGTGCGGCGGGAGGGCGTGCCGGAACGCGCCGTCGAGGACTACTTGCACCAGGCGCTGCTCGACGTCGGCGGATGGGCGGCGTACGCGCGCTACCTCGTCTGGAACAACGAGCTCTTCGGACGGCCGGACGACACGTTGGTCGAATTGCTGGCGATCCGCGTGGTATGGGGCTTCGCACTGTTTGCCCAGCGGCGCGACGAAGCGTTTGCCGCCGCGTGGCGGCGCGCGATGGACGATGCCGCGCTCTCGCCGCTCGACGAACGGCTCGGCGACGACCCGGAGCTCTGCGTGGACCTGATCGCCCAAGAGGCGTACGAGCGCGCGTACCGCCGCCGTCTCTTCGCAGCACTGCGCGGCGGCGTCGCATCCACCGATCCGAGGGCGAACGTGCGGCCGCGCTTTCAGGCCGCGTTCTGCATCGACGTGCGCTCCGAAGTCTACCGCCGCGCCCTCGAGTCCGTGTGCGACGACGTCGCGACGACCGGCTTCGCGGGTTTTTTCGGATATCCGATCGAGTACGTTCCTATCGGTAACGTCACCGGCGGCGCGCAGTGCCCGGTGCTGCTCACGCCCGCTTTCGTCGTCTGCGAGACGGTCGGGGGAGCGACCGACGATGAGGACGCGAACATTTTGGGTCTTCGACGGCTGCGCCGGCGCGTGGCGAAAGCCTGGAAGTCGTTCAAGACCTCGGCCGTATCGTCGTTCATCTACGTGGAGACGGCCGGACTGCTATTCGCGAGCAAGATCGTCAGCGACAGCCTCGCGCTCACGCGCACGGTGAACGATCCGAACACCGACGGGTTGGATGCGGCCGCCATCGGACGCTTGGGGCCGCGGATCGAACCGCGCATCGTCGGCGGACGTCAAACCGGGTTCGACGGCGAGCAGAGCGTGCGCATGGCCGAAGCCGTGCTCCGCGCGATGTCGATGACGACCAATTTCGCGCGCCTAGTGCTGCTTACGGGACACGGAAGCACCACGGTCAACAATCCCCACGCGTCGAGCCTCGACTGCGGCGCATGCGGAGGCCACACCGGTGAGGCGAACGCGCGCGTCGCGGCGGCGATCGTCAACGAGCCCGCCGTGCGCGATGCGTTACGCGCGCGCGGTATCGACATTCCGGACGACACGTGGTTCCTGGGCTGCTTGCACGACACGACCACGGACGAGATCACGATCTTCGACCGAGATAAGGCGCCCGCATCGCATCGCGGCGAGATCGACGAGGCGATCGGGTTTCTTTCGCGCGCGGGCGCCCTCGCGCGACGCGAGCGCGCGCGGCGGCTCGGGATCCCGGCGGGCGCGGGCGCCGAGCGGCTCGTCTTCGAACGCAGCCGCGACTGGGCGCAAGTGCGCCCGGAATGGGGCCTCGCCGGCAACGCCGCCTTCGTGGCGGCGCCGCGTTACCGGACGCGCGGCATCGACCTCGAAGGCCGCGTCTTTCTTCACGACTACGATTGGAGAGCCGACGAGGGCTTCGGGGTGCTGGAGTTGATCTTGACGGCGCCGATGGTGGTCGCGAGCTGGATCAACTTACAGTATTACGGATCCACCGTGAACAACCGCGCCTTCGGCAGCGGCAACAAAGTGCTGCACAACGTCACGGGAACGATCGGCGTCCTCGAAGGAAACGCGGGCGATTTGAAGGCCGGTCTCCCCTGGCAGTCCGTCCACGACGGGACGCGCTTCGTCCACGATCCGGTACGCTTGAGCGTCGTCGTCGAGGCGCCGCTCGACGCGCTGACCGATGCGATCGCCAAGCACGAGAGCGTCCGGAACCTCGTCGACAACCGCTGGATTCATCTCTTCGCCATGGACGGCGAAGGAAGCGTCTCGCATCGCTATCGCGGCGACCTGCAGTGGGAGAAGATCTGAGCGCGAACGGAGTCCTTTAGTCGAGTCCGACGGGCGAAAAGCGTTCTGCGAAAGCCGCCGGCGAGAGGTTCGTCTGCGCGGCGAGGCGCGCGAGCCGCGGCGGCTCGAAGTCGGAGGGCTCCAGGAGCACCATGTAGTCTCGCGCGACGTGGTACGCTTCGCTCGTGGCGTCCACCGAGCGGGTCCGTATCCGGCCCGAAACCGGGTCGAGGAGCTCGTCGAGCGCGACGGGGCGCACGTGCCCGCCCGAGAGCGCGATGAGCGCCCCGCTGCCGCCGCCCAGCAAGTAACGGACGGCGCCGTACCCGAGCGTTCGCGTGTAATCCACGTCGAATGCGACCGGTTTGGCGCAGCGCAGCTCGTAGCCGATGTCTTTCGTCAGAATCGTCGCCTCGATGCCCAAATCCGTCAGCGCCTTCCGGACCCCGTCGCGGATGAGCGTCCCGATGGGTACGTCGGCCAGGCGAACGTGACCGTACGCGTCGCGCGTCGTGCTTTCGAGTGCGGCAAGCGCGTCGACGGAAACGCGCTCGACGATGCCCTCGGCCACCACCGCGACGCCGTGATCGCTGCCGGTCGCGCGACGCTTGACGATCGCGCCCACGATCGTGTCGATGACGAGATCGATCCCGATGTCGCCGCCCGGGAACTGTTCGGGAATGACCGCGAGCGTTGCGCCCGCCGCTTTGCACATACCCAGTGCGAGCGCACCCGACTTGCGTCCCATGCTGATGACGATGTACCAGCGCGTCGTCGTGCGCGCGTCTTCGAGCAGGCTCTCGATGATGCCGGCCCCGACCGATCGCGCGGTCTCGAAGCCGAACGACGGCGCGTTGTCGGGGAGCGGAAGGTCGTTATCGATCGTCTTGGGGACGGTCGCGATCCCGATGCGCCCCTCCGCTCGCGCGGAGATCTTTGCCGCGCCGTACGTGGTGTCGTCCCCGCCGATCGCGACTAAGTAGCGCACGCCGAGTTTCGTCAGCGCGTCGATGCAGTTGTCGAGCGAGCGTTCGTCCTTGGCCGGATTGGTGCGCGACGTCCGCAGGCTCGATCCGCCGTAGGTGTGGATGCGCGAGACGTCCTCGATCGACAGCTCGATGATCTTTGGCTCGGTGCCGGCCGCGAGATCGCGGTACCCGTCGAAGATGCCGATCACGCGCAGCCCGCTGTTGATTGCCTCGATCGTCGCCGACGCGATAACGCCGTTAATGCCCGGTGCGGGACCGCCCCCCACGAGAATCGCCAAAGTGTCGCTCATGCGCGCTAGGTTGGGAGACGCCGCGCGCGACACCTCCGGCCGCGCTACTCCGTCCGGAACGTCGACGAAGAGTCGGATATTTGGCCGTCCTTTTCGATCGCGATGGCGTGCTGCTGCCAGCGGACCGTATTCCCGAAGAGTCCCGCGGCCCACACCGCCAGGCCAAGGCAGTCGCGCAGCGGTATGAGCCAAGGCGGCGGCACGCTCGATTGCTCGAACGCTCGCCGCACCGCATAGTGAGTGGCGAGCCGTAACGCGACGATCGCCGAAAGCACGCCCCACGCCGTCGCGGATCCGCCGGACGCCGCAAGAAAAGCGAGCGCAAACGGCAAGGGATACGAAAGAAACGAAAAGGCGTATCCGAGCGGCCGCACCGAGCGGATCGTTCGGGCCCATCGCAGCTCGTGTTCCACGAGGGCTCGAACGTTCGCCTCGCTCACGACGTTGGACACGACGTAGCGGGATAGCACCACGCGGTAACCGCGCGCTTCGACCATCGCGCCCAGCATGTAGTCGTCGGCGAGATGTTGGGCGAGCGCATCGAAACCGCCGATTGCCTCGAGCGCGTCGCGCCGCACCGCCATCGTCGAGCCAAAGCAAAATTGCGGATCTCCGGCCAACGTCGCAACGAGTACGGAGGGACCGAACTGGTCGTTCAATTGCAACGCCGCCAAATCCGAAGCAAAACCGCCGCACGATGCGCCGGCGTAGAGACACGTCACGGCTCCGACGCGGTCCCCGGAGAACTCCGCGGCAACGGACGCCAGATATCGGGGATCCACGCGCATATCCGCATCGGCAACGAAGATGAGGTCGTGCTTTGCGCGCGACATCATGGCCGTTACGTTTGCCACCTTCGGGTTCCCCGAAAACGCGCTCTCGCCCAGGACCAGCAAGAGATCGCGCTCGGGAAAGCGATCGATGACGCGCCGGACGATTCCGAGCGCCGGATCGTCGTGTCGCTGGACGCCGAAGATGACCTGAAAGCGTGGATAGTCCTGGGCGCAGAACGAGCAGAGGTTCTCGAAGAGCTCGGCTTCCGGGCCGTGCACCGGCTTGAGAATCGTCACGCCCGGCGAAGAACTCATCGCGGGAATCCGCCGACGCTCGAAGCGCAGGACGGCAATCAACGCCACCGTCAGGTATGCGATACCACAAGCGCAGAGGATCAGCACCCGGTCAAATCCGAGTAGGCCACGGTTCGAATTCCCGACGCGGCGATCTTCGCGCGAACGTCTTCGCTCGTGAGCGCTCGCAGTTCGCCGGCGAAATCGTAGTCCACGATCTGCGGATCGATGCCCTCCCACGGGCCGGTCGCGGGATGGAAATACATTTCGGAGAGGCCGGACGGAACGTCGTCGAGCAGATCCAAGACGCGTTCGCGGGTCATGTGCCCCGAATGGCGGATGCCGAAGACCGTGTCGTTGGTGACGACGTTCGCACGCTGCAAGCGGCGGCGCATGAGAGCCAGCCAAGGCGCCAGGAACGCGGCGTCGTTCGGCTCCCGCGGAACGCGGACCGCTCGCATTCCGTACTCGCGACCCACGGCGATGACGATTCCGAGAACGGTCGGATGCACGTGCATGTGGTTTTGCGCGTTGACGTGATCGAGTGCGAGCCCGGTTCGCGCGAAAGCCTCGAACTGCGCGCGAATCTCCGCTTCGAGATCGCGTCGCGCTCCAGGACGGAAGAAAAAGTTTACACCCGCTCGCACCAGATCGCTTGAAAAATTTCCCGCCCGGTCGACGAGCCTCGGGACTTCCTTGGGAGACAACGTGGGGCGACCGTTGACCAGCACGAGGTGTAAGCCGACGCGCAACGCCGGCAATTCGCGGGCGCGGCGAACCGCGTCCACGCTGGAGGGGGCCGACACCATCAGGCTTGCCGCTTGCAAGATCCCTTGGCGGTGAGCGCGTTCGACCGCTTCGTTGACTTCCGTCGACAAACCGAAATCATCGGCGGAAACGATCAAGAGCTTGGGCATTGGAGGGCCATTAAATACCCTGGCAGAACCCTCGTATCCTCGCACGTCGCCGGCGCTTCCACACACCATTCAGCGCGGAGTTCGTACCAATCGATCAGCTGGTAAGCATTTGACCGATCCCACCGTCGCAGCGGGCGATGCATACTGCCGCGCGTTGACCAAGGCTCACTACGAGAACTTCATCGTTGCTTCGGGCCTCCTGCGTGGCGACCGCCGGCGCGACCTCTCTCGCGTTTACGCCTTCTGCCGAACGACCGACGACTTAGGCGACGAAAGCGCATCGCCGGCGATCGCGCTCGAACGGCTGGATCGTTGGGAGGCCGAGGTGCGGGCCGCGTTTGCCGGATCCACGCCCGTGCATCCCGTGCTTCTGGCCTTGCGCGAAACGCTCAAACGCGTTCCGATGCCGGCCGAACTCTTCTTGGACTTGATCGAAGCCAACCGTCAAGATCAGCAGGTCGTACGGTATGCGACGTGGCCGGAGCTCGAAGCGTACTGCCGGCTGTCGGCCGCCCCGGTGGGCCGCATGGTGTTGGCGGTCTTCGGCGTCAGCGACCGGCGCGCCGCGAGCCTCTCGGATGACGTCTGCATCGGGCTGCAACTCGCCAACCACGCTCAGGACGTCAAGCGCGACGCCGAAATCGGCCGCCGCTACCTGCTTGAAGAGGACGTCGCCGCCGGAGGGGTTCCGGGAGCCGTACGCGCGCTCGTACAGCGCGCGCGCCCGCTGCTCGATTCCGGCCGTATCCTCGAACCGATGGTGCACGTCGCCTTGCGGCTGCAACTCTCGTTCTACCGCATGGGCGGCCTGGCCATTTGCGACGCGATCGAGCGGCTCGATTTTCGCACCGATTTGACGCGGCCGACCGTGAGCGGCCTCGACAAGACGCGAATACTCGTGCGCGGGCTCCTCGGCGCTCTCCGCGTATCCGGGAATGGAACCTATGTCGGCAGCACTTAGTCTGGGCGACGCCGAGCGGTACTGCCGCGACATGGCTCGTCGCGAAGCGAAGAACTTCTACTGGGGATTCATCTCGCTGCCGTACGACCGGCGCATCGCTATTTACGCGCTCTACGATTTTGCTCGGCAGGTCGACGACGAGGCCGACGCCGCGGGCCACGCCCCCGATCTCCCGGGCCGGCTGCGCCGCCATCGCGAGCGCGTCTCGCGTTCGATGCGCGGCCGCTACGACGGCGATCCCGTGATGCAAGTCCTCGCCTCGACGGTAAAGCGCTACGCGATTCCCGAGGCCGAGCTGCAGATGCTGATCGACGGCGTCGAAATGGACTTCACCAAAGTTCGCTACGAGACGTGGGACGAATTGGTGACGTATTGCAATCTCGTCGCCTCGATCGTCGGACGGATGTGCGTCCGTATTTTCGGCTTCGAGGACGACGCCGCGCTCGAGCGCGCCGACGATCTCGGCATCGCGCTGCAGTTGACGAACATCTTGCGCGACGTCCGAGAGGACGCCGAAATGGGCCGCATCTATTTGCCGCTCGAAGACCTGCGACGCTTCGGCGTCACGCAAGAGTCCCTGATTTCCGGGACGCCGAGCCCGCAGTGGAACGCTCTGATCGCCTTCGAAGTGCGGCGCGCGCGCGAATACTTCTCGCGCGGGTACGAAGTGCTTCGGTATATCGATCGCCGTCCCGCCGCCTGCGTGCAAACGATGGCGGGCATTTACGAACGCATCCTGGGCAAGATCGAACGCGAGCCCGCGTTACCTCTCGAGCGGCGCGCGGCGCTTTCGCGCGCCGAAAAGGTCGGCGTGATGTTGAAGGCGTGGCTTCCCGGGTAGCCGTCGTCGGCGCGGGGCTCTCCGGCCTGGCGGCGGCGGTCGAACTTCAAAGTCTCGGATTTGAAGTCGACGTCTTCGAGCGCACGCGACTCTTGGGCGGAAGGGCGACGTCGTTCGAGGTCGGCGGTCGCGAGATCGACAACGGACAGCACGTCTTCCTGCATTGCTGCAAAAGCTTTATCGCGTTCGTCGAGCGCCTGGGCATGGGCGGGACGCTTCACGAGCAGGAACGCTTCGAAGCACTCGTGCTCGCGCGCGGAGGCGAGAAAAGCCGGCTGCGAGCGTCGAGCTTGCCGGCGCCCTTTCACTTGCTCTCGTTCGGCGCCTACCGGCATCTCGGCATCTCCGGGCGACTGCGCGTCGCGCGCGCGCTTGCGGCCGCGGCGAGCGGCGGCCCTCCCGGCGCACGCGTGACGTTCGCGCAGTGGCTGGACCGCAACGGGCAAGACGCGCAAACTCTCCGCGCGTTTTGGGACCCCTTCTTCATCCCGGCACTCAACGCGCCGTTCGACAAAGTGAGCGCGGCGGACGCGCTCTTCGTTCTCTCGACCGCTTTTCTGAGCGACGCCGGCGCCGCCCGCTTCGGGTTCTCGACGGTACCGCTCGCACACGTTGCCGCCGCGGCGGCAGGCCGCGTTTCGGCGATCCACCTTTCCACGGCCGTTCTCGGCATCGACGTCGCCTCGGACGCCGTCCATCTGCGTCTGCCCGACGACCGGAGCGCGGATTTCGACGCCGTCGTGCTCGCGGTTTCTCCGCGGACGACCGCGAAGCTGCTCGGATCTCCGGAGCGTTTCGACGTTCGGGGCTTGGACGATTACGATCCCTATCCGATCGTCGACGTGCACGTGTGGCACGACCGCGGCGCGCTCGGTTTCGATTTTGCCGCGGCGATCGATTCGCCGCTGCAGTGGATCTTCGAAAAAGAGCCGGGGTACGTATGTTGCAGCATCAGCGCCGCGGGCGACTTTCTCACGGTTCCCACGAGCGAGCTCGAGCGAGTCGCGTGGGACGAGCTATGCGCGTACGTCCCGGCGCTGCGCGGCGGCAGCGTTCTGCAAGCGGCGGCGACGCGGAATCCGGAGGCGACCTTCGTACCGCGACTCGGCGCCACCAGAACGCGGCAGCGAACCTCGAACGCGCGGCTCGCGATCGCCGGTTCCTGGACCGACACCGGCTGGCCCGACACGATGGAGTCGGCCGTGCGAAGCGGCATGGCGGCCGCGGAGTTGATCGCCGGTGGCTGACGCACTCGAACGCGCCGTAGCGTGGCTTTTGGACACTCAATCGCCGGAAGGGTGGTGGACCGGCGAGCTCGAGACCAACGTCACCATGACCGCCGAACACGTCTTGCTCTATCGCTTTTTGGGGCTGGACCTCGACCGCGTCCGCGACGGCGCGATCGCCCACATGCTGGGCGATCAGCGCGAGGACGGATCGTGGGCGCTGTACTACGACGGGCCCGCCGACCTCAGCACGACGATCGAAGCGTACGTCGCGCTCAAAGTGTTGGGGTTGGGCGGCGACCGGTCCGAAATGCGGCGCGCGCTCGAGGTGATTCGCCGGATGGGCGGACTGGTCGAAGCGCGCGTCTTTACGAAGATTTGGCTCGCGCTCTTCGGCGTCTATCCGTGGGACGGCGTTCCGTCGCTCCCGCCCGAAATCGTCTATTTCCCAACGTGGATGCCGTTCAATCTTTACGACTTTGCATGCTGGGCGCGCGGAACCGTCGCGCCGTTGACGATCGTCGTGTCGCTGCGTCCGGTGCGGGATCTCGGCGTCGACGCCGGCGAGATCGTCAACGAAGGCACCGCCGCGGCCCTGCACCACGTACCCGGATCGGGTTGGATGTGGTGGCTGGACGGCATCTTGAAGCTCTACGATCGCATCAAGACAAATCCGCTTCGCGACACAGCGCGGCGCAAAGTCACCGACTGGATCGTCGCGCGCCAGGAAGCCGACGGCAGCTGGGGCGGCATCCAACCACCATGGGTCTACTCGCTCTTGGCTCTCGATTTGATGGGTTACGGCCTCGATCATCCGGCCATGCGCAAAGGCATCGAGGGATTCAACCGCTTCGTCATCGACGACGGCGGCGGTTGGCGCTTTCAAGCCTGCATGTCGCCGGTATGGGACACCGCTTGGGTGCTGCGCGCCCTCGCGCTCGCCGGTCTCGAGCGCGACCATCCCGCCTCGCGGCGCGCGGTGGATTGGCTGCTGCGCGAGCAGATCTCGCCGGAAGCGCCGGGAGACTGGCGCGTGCGCTCGGATTTTCGCGGCGGCAACGGCTGGGCGTTCGAATTCGACAACGACGCGTATCCCGACATCGACGACACGGCCGTGGTCGTCCTCTCGTTAATCGAGGCGGGCCTCGCGGACGTCGTCGGCGACGCAGTCCGCAGCGGCACGGACTGGACGCTCGCGATGCGATCGAAGAACGGCGCGTGGGCCGCGTTCGATCGCGACAACACGCGGGAATTGCTCTACCGTATGCCCTTTGCGGACTTCGGCGCGTTGATCGACCCGCCGTCGGAAGACGTGACCGCCCACGTGCTCGAGATGCTGAGCGCGCTCGGGCGCGACGCGTCCGATCCGTTTGTGGCGGCCGGACTTGCCTATCTGCGCGAAACGCAGCGGCCGGACGGCTCGTGGTGGGGCCGGTGGGGCGTCAATTTCGTGTACGGGACGTGGTCGGTTATTTCCGCATTGGGCACGCTGGATGTGGCACGCGATATGATCGACCGCGGAGCGGCTTGGTTGATCGGTAGACAGAACCAAGACGGCGGTTGGGGCGAAACGTGTCACTCGTACGTGGACGAATCGTTTGCCGGGATCGGCGCCAGCACGCCCTCCCAGACCGCCTGGGCCGTCAACGCGCTGCAGATCGCCGGGCTCGGAGACCATCCGGCCGCGCGCCGCGGCCTCGAGTATCTCAAGGATAGCCAACGTCCGGATGGAACCTGGGCGGAGCCCCAATTTACCGGAACCGGGTTTCCGCGACACTTCTACATCAACTATCATCTGTACCGGCACGTCTTTCCAACGATGACCCTGGCAACGGCCCGGCGATTGGAAAATCGTACCCGGGACGAATCCCTTACCTCCGAAAAAGTGAGACTGCGCTGAGTTCCTTAAAAGAAAAGCTGACCGTCGGCGGCTACATCTTCAACAAGAAGCTGAAGGGCGAGCGGAAGTACCCGCTCGTGCTCGAGCTGGAGCCGCTCTTGCAATGTAACCTCGCGTGCGCGGGCTGCGGCAAGATCCAGCATCCGAACGACGTTCTCCGCAAACGGCTGAGTCTCGAGGAGTGCATCGCAGCCGTGGAGGAGTGCGGCGCGCCGTGCGTTTCGATTGCGGGCGGCGAGCCGCTCATTCACGATCAAATGCCGCAGATCGTCGCCGAGCTCGTCAAGCGCAAGAAGTTCGTCTTTCTCTGCACGAACGCGCTCTTGCTCGAGAAAAAAATCGACCTGTTCCAGCCGTCGCCGTATTTCGCATGGATGATCCACCTCGACGGGCTCAAGGCCGGCCACGATGCTTCCGTGTGCCGCGACGGCGTCTTCGACAAAGCCGTCGCCGCGATCAAGGTCGCGAAGGCGAAGGGATTCACCGTCAACACCAACACGACGTTCTTCGGCAAGGACGATGCCGAGTCGATCCGGGCCGTCCTCGACTATCTCAACAACGACCTCAAGGTCGACATGATGCAGATTTCGCCGGGCTACGCATACGAGAAGGCCCCGGATCAAGAGAACTTCCTCGGCGTCGAGCGCACGCGCGACATTTTTCGTAAGGCGTTCGCGGGGGACAAACGCAAAGAGTGGCGGCTGAACCACAGTCCTCTCTATCTCGACTTTCTCGAGGGCAAGGTGGACTTCGAATGCACGCCGTGGGGCATCCCCTGCTACACGGTCTTCGGATGGCAGCGTCCGTGTTATCTGATGAGCGACGCGCCTTATGCAAAGACCTATAAGGAACTCATCGAGGAAACCGACTGGGAAAAGTACGGCCGCGGCAAGCATCCCAGCTGCAACAATTGCATGGCCCACTGCGGGTACGAACCGACGGCGGTGATCCGGACCACCGGTTCGCTCCAAGAGTCGATTCGCGCGGCGCTTGGAACGAGCTGACCGGGTCTTTCTGACCGGGGCGTCCGGCTTCGTCGGGCAGCACGTGCTCCGCGCGTTACGCGCCGCGGGATATGCCGTGCGAGCGCTGGCCCGATCTCCGCTCGAAACGGACGCAGAGTGCGAAGTCGTTACCGGAGACTTGCGAGAGCCCGGTTCGCTCGCGAGATCCCTTGACGGATGCCGCTATCTCGTGCACTGCGCGGCCCGCTATTCGTTCGCACCGCGCGACCGCGAAGACGTGGTGCGCGTGAACGTGACCGGCACCGAAGGGCTGTTCGCCGCAGCACACTTGGCCGGAATCGAACGGGCAATCGTGACGTCGAGCTCCGCGGCGGTCGGTCACGAACGCGCCGGGCGCATGCCGAACGAACGCGATTACCCGCCGTATCATCCGATCGACGCAGTCCGCGCCGGGTATCACGACTCAAAGCTGCTTCAGGAGCGCGCGGCTTTCGCCAGCCGAGTGCCGACGATCGCACTCCTGCCTACGGCCCCGGTCGGGCCGGGTGACTGGAAGCCGACGCCGACGGGCGCCATGATCGTAGACTTCATGCGCGGCAAAATGATCGCGCGCCCTCCCGCGACCGGCGGCATGAATCTCGTGGACGTGGCGCAGGTCGCGGACGCGCACGTAGCGGCGCTGCAACGCGGACGCATCGGCGCGCGCTACCTCGTCGCGGGCGAGAACCGCTCCTTCGATTCGATATGGGACATGCTGGCAAATCTTACCGGCCGAAAGGCGCCGCGCGCGCGCGCCCCCGTGCCGTTGATGTTCGCAGCAGCGTGGATCGACGAAGCGCGTTGCCGGCTGACCGGCGCGACGCCGTTCGTCCCACTCGAAGGCGTTCGGATGGCGCGCGAGCGCATGTACGTGGATGCGGCCGAATCCGCGCTCGAGCTCGGCGTGCCTTCGCGCGACGTGCCGGACGCCGTTGCAAGCGCCGTGGCGTGGTATCGCGAGCGTGGATACGCCGCCTGACGACATCGCCGTGCTCGTGGCGACGAGCCTCGAAGCGCGAGCGGTTCGCCGCCACGCGCGTGGCGCCCGCGTCGTCGACGCGGGAATCGCGCTCGCGAAACTACGTCGCGGCGAATCCTTCGGCGTTGCGATCAGCTGCGGTTTAGCGGGCGGACTCGACGAGGATCACCCGACCGGAACGGTTCTCATACCGGATTCGGCGCGGACGTCGCAAGGGACGTGGCGAACGTGCGACGTGGAATGGACCGCGCGCCTTCGCGACGCCGCACGTCGCTTGGGCTATGCGCCCCTCGCGGCACCGCTGCTCACGAGCGATACGCTGGTGACGGGGAACGCGCGGCGCGATTGGGCGCGTAAAGGCTTCGCCGGCGCGGACATGGAGACGGCGCTGATCGTAACGAACCGTCTGGCGGCCGTGCGGGTAATTCTCGACACGCCGCGCACGGAACTTTCACCCGACTGGCTCAACCCGGCGCGCGCGCTGCTCTTACCGCGGAACTGGCGTCAAGCCACCTGGCTCGCGCGCGAGGGGCCGCGATGCGCGGACGTAGCCGCGCGCATCGTGGCGCTCGCTCTCGATATGGGATCCGGATAACACCCCAGCCGGACGTCTTTCCCGCGCAGGGCAAACCTTCGAGTTCCAGGAAGGCGTTGCTTCCGTTCTTGGGAGTGTGGAGATGCGGATATTTCTCGGCATAGCGATGGGCTTTGTCTCGGCGCTAATCCTCGCGCTCATCGGGTTGATGACGTTCGGTGGCAAAGGTGACGCAGCCGCGGGACTTGCCGTCCTCGGCTTCTCGATGGGTTGGCCGCTCTCGTCGTGGCTCTTCTTGCGCAAGGCGCCGACGCCGGCCCACGTCGCATCGCGCGCGTTCTTGTTCGGTGCGGTCGAGTGGGTCGTCGTGATCTTCGCCGGCTGGTTGATGGTGATCCAAACCAACGAGCGGCTCACCTCCGGACCTCAGGGCGGCTACGCAGGCATCGCATCGGGAGCGACGGCGGAAAGCGGCACGATCATGGCGTTCGTCGTCGTCGCGTCGCTGATCTGCAGCGGCATCTGTTTGGCCGGTTACTTCATCACCAAGAATGTCGTCAAGCGCGAAACGCACCACCCACTTCCGGAAACGAACGAATAGCGCCGGCATGGTTTCATGGGAAGCGGTAACGGCAATTTCCACCGCGGTTACCGCCGTCGTGATCGCGGCTACGGTCGCCGTCGGATACCGGCAGATTCGTCTTGCCGGCGATCAGCTCGAGCATCTGAGGCACTCGACGCAGCTCGAGGGTACGATGAGCGCTTTCGCGGATCTCGAGACGGCCGAATTCCGTGCGGCACGCTTGTTCGTCGAAAACGAACTGGACGCACGCATGCGTGACGCGCGCTTCCGCGACGACGTGCTCGTTCCGTTTCACGCGCTGGACGAATCCGAGCACAAAGAAATCCTGGTCGTGCAGACGTTCGAGAAAATCGGCACGTACGCGCGCCACGGGCTGCTCGATACCGTTCTCATCGCCGACTACTGCGGACCGCTCATTCGCGAGATGTGGCAGAAGCTCGAGACGTGCGGCTACTTCGAATTGCGCCGCAAAAACAATGCGTACTCGGCCGAGAATTTCGAGTATCTCTACGACGCGGCGATGGATTGGTACGACAACGACGATCCGCCGTTTCGAACCAGCCGCCGGCCCGCTAAGTTATAGCAATGACGAAGGGCGCGCGCGTGCTCTTGGCGAGCATGCCTTTCGGGCCCCTCCTCTCGCCGTCCATCGCGTTGGGGCTGCTTTCCGCCGCGCTGACGCGCGACGGCGTCGACAACCGTTCGCGGTATTTCACGATCGAGTTCGCACGGCGCATCGGCCTGGAACGTTACGTCGCGGTATCCGAAGGGAACCCGCGCAGTCACATGCTCGTCGGCGAGTGGCTGTTTCGCGACGCGCTCTTCGGGACGTCCGATAAGGACGCGATCGACGGATACTACCAACTGCTCGCATCCCAAGGATGCTTCGACGACGGTCCGAACGCCGGTCGCGGGCACTGGAAGAGCCTAGAAGCCTTCGCCCGGGACGCCGAGGCGATCCGCAACCAGGTCGAGTGCTTCCTCGACGAAGCGACGGTCGAGGTCTTGGAATTCGAGCCGACGATCGTCGGTTTTACAAGCGTGTTCCAGCAGCACGTCGCCTCTCTCGCGCTCGCCCAGCGCATTAAGGCGGCGGATCGCAGCGTTACCGTCGTTTTCGGGGGCGCGAATTGCGAAGACGTCATGGGCCGCGAACTCGTCCGGCAATTCCCTCAAGTCGACTTCGTCGTTTCCGGCGAAGGCGACGCGGCGTTCCCCGCCCTCGTCAGAGCGCTGCGCGCCGGCGAGCCGGCGGAGATTCCCGGCGTTTTTCATCGGAGTTCGCCCGAAGCCGTCGGGCCTGCTGCGACGATTACCGACTTGGACGCCTTGCCGCTGCCCGCCTACGACGACTACTTCCGGCAATGGGCGGACGCTTTTCCACGAACGGAAGGCCAGAGCATACCGTTTGAAACGTCACGGGGTTGCTGGTGGGGCGCCAAACACCACTGCACGTTTTGCGGGCTGAACGGCACGACCATGGCCTTTCGCAGTAAGTCCGCCGGCCGCGCGATGCGAGAACTCGAATTCCTGGCCTCCTCACACCCCGATTACTCCGTATCGGTCGTCGACAACATTCTCGACATGCGCTTTTTTGAGGATTTCATACCCGCGCTGGCGGCGCTCGAGAAGCCGGTCACGCTGTTCTACGAAGTGAAGGCCAACCTCACGAAAGCCCAAGTGCGCGCGCTTCGCGATGCAAACATCATCGAAATCCAGCCGGGCATCGAGAGTTTGCACGACTCGGTGCTGCGCCTTATGAAAAAGGGCGTCTCCGCGTTGCAAAACCTGCAACTCTTAAAATGGTGCGCCGAGCTCGGCGTTCGTCCGCACTGGAATCTCATCTGGGGGTTTCCCCGCGAGAACCCCGGCGCTTACGAAGAGATGACCAGACTAGTTCCCCAGATCCGCCACCTCGAGGCTCCGGCATACTACTCGCCCATTCGACTCGATCGGTTCAGCCCGAATTTCAAGGAGCCGCGCCAAAACGGGCTTCGAGACGTAAAGCCCTTCGAATCGTACGATATCGTTTACGGCTCCCTGAGCGAGGCGGCGAGGCGCAATCTCGCGTACTACTTCCAGTTCCAATATAGCTCGCCCCAAGATGTCGAGTCCTACTCGGCTCCGCTGCGCGCGGCCCTTGGAGAATGGCAACGGAACCAGCATGAGTATGCCTTCTTCTTCGTTGACAAGGGCGATCGCATCGTGTTGTTCGATTTGCGCCAACTCGATCCGCGCATCTTGGCGCTCGACTCCGTCCATGCGGAGATCTATCGCTTTTGCGACTCTGCAAAAAGCGCGGACCAAATCACCGCGGCCTTCGCGACGGCCGACATGCCCGAAAAGACCGTCCGCGAGGACCTGGATCGGTTGGTCCGGGAGGGAGCGCTCCTCGCATCGCAAGGCCGCTATCTGAGCCTGGCGGTACGAGCCGGTACGTATTCGCCCTCGGCGGAAGTTCGTCAGCGGCTTCTCGAGTATTTTAGGAAGAATGGGGAGGGGAATAAAGAAGACGAACTATCGTTACCGCTACGCGAGTTTAAATCGGTAGCACCGGAATACGCAAGCTAATGCGAGGGGAAATCAATCATGAGCGATCACAAGGAACACTGCAGCAAGGACCTCACCGTCGATGAGTTCCACTTCGAGCACGGCAAGGTGACCATACACGACAAAGAATTCGCCGCGGCCTTAAAAAAGGACATCGATGCGGCAAAAGCGGAAGCTGCCAAAGGAGGCAACCCCAAAGTCCACATGGATGCAAAGATCATTCATCTATGAGATCTTGAACGGCGAGCGCGATGGCGTCGTGCGCCTTGAGCGCCGCGCCCGTTTTCGTGCGTCGCGCGAGGTCCTCGGGCGGGAGCGCCGCCCTAAGGATGTCTTGGAGACGTTCG
The DNA here is from genome assembly GCA_003155175.1 of Vulcanimicrobiota bacterium. Taxonomy (GTDB): domain Bacteria; phylum Vulcanimicrobiota; class Vulcanimicrobiia; order Vulcanimicrobiales; family Vulcanimicrobiaceae; genus Hemerobacter; species Hemerobacter limicola. The sequence continues at coordinate 23,968 of PMFP01000089.1, read as the reverse complement.
TGCGTCGTTCGTTCGGTGAATTCACGTTTGAAGCCATACTGCCGAAGGGTGGCATCCGCGTAGCCTTCCAGCGTAGCCGCGCGACCGAGATCGCCGCGCAGTGCAAAGAGGAGCGCGAGGTGCTCGATGCCCACGGCCGTGTAGGCGGGATTCGGCTCCGGCCCGGCATGGATGTCGATCGCTTCGCGAGCCGCGGCCTCGGCGGCGGGCAAATCTCCCGCCGCGACGAGATAGCCCGCGAGATTGTGGAGCATGGTTGCGAGCACGGCCTTGCCGGCGCCGGCTCGCGCCGTCGACAGCGCGCGGCGAGTGATCTCGATCGCTCGTTGCGTCTCACCCCGCGCGTGCTCGGCTTCGGCCAGATTTGACGCCATCGAGAGTTCCGCATGCGTGTTTCCGTGCGAGCGGTGCTCCTCGAGCAGTTGCTCGTATAACCGTGCGGCGCCGTCGAGGTCGCCGCTGAGAAAACTCAGCATCGCCCGAGCCCGCAGCAGATCCAAGCGAAGCGCCGTCGGCGCATCCGAGATCGCTTCGGCCTCGGCCAGCGCCTCTTCGGCGTCGTCGAACCGGTGCGGGAGCATCGTCGTCGAGGCGTAGATCTCCAGCGCCCAACCAAGCGCGGAGCCGTCCCCGCTCGCCCGCGCGTGCGAGACCGCACGCGTAGCGACCTCAACTCCGCGATCCCTCAGGAGAGCGTAGTCGAGAAGACGAGGCAAGGTGGTTGACAGACGCGCCAGCAGCAGCGACTCGCTCTCGGGAAGTGCGGCGAGATACGCTTCGATTCGCGCGATGCCTTCCGAATCGAGTCCGACGCTCGTCCAAGCATCGCCGACCCACGCGAGGAGGGCGGCGCCTTCCCGCACTTCCCCTCGAACCAGAGCCCAGTCCAGCGCCGCCCGGGTGTCTTCAAGTTCGGTTCCAAAGGCTTCGTATATCTCGGATCGCCGCGCGGTCCGCTCGGCGAGCGCACGCAACTCGGCGAACAGCGCATGAAAGTAGCGGAGATGGCGGCGTTCCGCCAAATCGCGCTCGCCGGCTGCCTCGAGTTTTTCAACGGCGTAGGCGCGCGTGGACTCGAGCAAACGGTAGCGCAACGAATCACCGTGCGGATCGGCTTGAACGAGAGACTTGTCAAGCAGCGAGGCGAGCACGTCGAATACGTCGAGTTCGTCGAGGTCCTCGCCGGATCCGACGGCGACCGCCCCCTCCAATGCGAACCCGTTGACGAAAATCCCCAAGCGCCGGAACAGCGCGCGTTCGCGCTCGTCGAGCAGGCCGTCACTCCAGTCGAACAAGGCGCGAAGGGTTTGGTGTCGCGGGAGAACGTCGCGGCTACCGCCCGTCAGCACGCGGAAACGCTCGTCGAGCAGCTTGCCGAGTTGGCGCGGGCTGAGCATCTTCACGCGCGAAGCAGCGAGTTCGATCGCCAGAGGAATTCCATCGAGACGCCGGCAGATGTCTGCGACGACGGGGGCATTCTCGTCGGTCAGATGAAATCGATTGTCGGCGGCTCGAGCCCGCTCGACGAAAAGCGCTACCGCCGTAAAACGCGCCGCTTCGGCGGCCGAGAGATGCTTCGACCCCGCCGCCTCCGGAAAGGAGAGGGAGGGTACGCGAAACGTAATCTCGCCGGCAATTTTCAGGGCCTGGCGGCTCGAGGCGACGATCTTGACGTTGGGACACCCGCGTAAGACGGCCGCGATCAGACACGCCGTCGCTTCGACGACCTGTTCGCAGTTGTCGAACACGAGAAGCATTCGCTTCGATTGCAAGGCGCGAACCAAATTCTCGGCCGGATCTCCCTCGCCGGGCAACGCGATCCTGAGCGCCTGTGCGACGGCGGGAACGACGTAATCACCGCTGGTGAGCGGCGCGAGCTCGACGAACCACACGCCGTCGCTCCATCGTTCGAGCAAGCCGGCGGCGACCTGAAGCGACGCGCGCGTCTTGCCGACTCCGCCCGAGCCGACGAGCGTGACGAGCTTGTGTTTCTCAATCAACGCCGTTATCTCGGCAATCTCCGAATCGAGCCCGACGAACGAAGTCGGCAGATTCGGCAAGTTGTTCGGCAGAGCGTCGAGCGAGCGCAGCGGCGGGAAGTCGTGCGCGAGGCCGGGTGCGACGAGCTGGTACACGCGCTCGGGACGAGCGAGGTCCCGCAAGCGATGCTCCCCGAGATCGCGCAGACTCGTCTCCGGAGGGAGGTCGCCGAGCACCAGATCGGTCGTAGCGCTCGAAACCAGGACTTGGCCACCGTGTCCGATCGTCAGCAGCCGGGCGACGCGGTTCACGGCGGCGCCGAAATAGTCGCCGTTCCGCTCGTCGGTCGTGCCGGTATGGATCGCCGCGCGGACGCGCAGCCCGCCGTCGCCGGGATCGATCCCGGCAACGTTACGTTGCGCTACGAGCATGGCCGACACCGCGTCCTCCGGGCGTGCGAACGCCGCGCAGAATGCGTCGCCCGCCGTCTTGAACACGTGGCCGCGATGCTCTTCGATCGCCGTGCGCACGACGTCGTCGTGGCGACGGACGATCCTTTCCATCGCAGCCCGGTCCCGTTCCCAGCGCTGCGTGCTTCCCTCGATGTCGGTGAAGGCGAACGTTACCGTCCCGCTCGGGAGCACGCCTCGGTCGGCAGTCGGCGGAGTCGCGCTCATGGCCGCCTTTTCGCCCAGCTCGCGCTCCTCCCATCCTAATCGAGTCGGCGCAAGAGAATGGGTCGAATCACCGAAGCGAGTGCCATGCCACGATCGTGGGGCTTCGCCCTGGCCATCTGCATCCTGGCAACGGCGTACACCGCGTGTAGCCGAGGGGCTCCGCAAAATCCGCGCGTCGCTGCCTCGAGCGCCTTCCCGAACGGACGCGCCGATAAGGTTCTCGCGAACGTCAAGGGCAGCGTGTCGTACCGGCTGCCGGATCGCGCTCAAGAGGCACTCGCGCTTCATGCCATGATTCCGCTCGGCGACGACGATTACGCCGTTACGGGCAATGCGTCGGCGGGCTCGCTCACGCTACCCGATTCGTCCGTGATCTCGATCGGCGAGAGCACGAA